>DASYRI010000254.1:0-10809 GCA_036004545.1 Gemmatimonadales bacterium | reverse complement strand
CTGCTCGTCGGTGAGCGTCTTGCTCACGTCGTAGTCCCGCATCGCCT
Source organism: Gemmatimonadales bacterium (assembly GCA_036004545.1). GTDB lineage: Bacteria > Gemmatimonadota > Gemmatimonadetes > Gemmatimonadales > GWC2-71-9 > JABFSM01. Next base: position 10,762 of record DASYRI010000254.1, on the reverse strand, counting down.
CCGCGTAAAACGCGGAGCCCGGTCTGGTGGAGAACTCCGCCGGGGGCGGCGGGGCGCATTCGTCCGGTGCCTTCAGCGCGAAGGGACGGAGCGTTCCCCAGTACGGCTCTGTGGCGCCCGCCGGATTGGCGGCCTTGAGCGATTTGATCGCGGCGGACTTGGGGCGGTTCACCACCAGCGCGCGCTCGCTCGCGGCCGCCGGGCGGAGGCTCGCCGAGGGATTGTCCAATTGCACAAGGTCGCTCGCCGCGGAGAGATTCTGCGGGACGTAGTCGTTCTCAGGTGTGTCGTTCACCCAGTATTGCGGGCCGACCGGCGGCTGCCACGCCATGCTGCGGGTCCGGTCGAAGCCGTCGGCCGCCGCCCAGGCGAGGATCGCCCGCCCGATCCGACCGCCCAGCACGGCGGATCGCGTGTGCACTTCGCCGGGGATGCCCTGCGCGACTCTTGCGGCGGTGAGTGAGTCGGTGAGTGTGGCGAGCGCCGCCGTGGTTCCCGGCAGTCCTTCGGCGAAGAGGGTGTCGAGCACCGTTTTCTCGGAAGCCAGCGCCACGAGCACCGGGTCGTACACGCGGCCCGGCTCTGCGCGCGGCAGGGAATCGAGGCCATTGAGCTGGCCGGCGAGCGAGCGGAGCGTGGGCGTGGCGCTCGCAAGCCCCTCATACAGGGCCACGGCGGCATAGGCCACCACCCTGGACGCGACCGGCGGGGAGATCCGCTCCGCGCGGATCAGGCCATAGTAGTTCTGCATCCACTCCGCGATCATCTTCGGATCGGAGGCGGGCAGCGGGCGGGAACACGAAGTGGTCGCCGCGGCGAGGGCGGCCGCGAGAACGAGCCTGCGGATCCGATGGAAGGCGAACATGGGTACCAAGGTAGCACGGCCGTTGGGGTGGGTTAAGACCGGGCTTCGATCGCGAATTTCAGGCCTCGCCGTGCCGGACCGGACCCTCATGCCGTGGTCCATATCCGCACCGCCATGAGCAGGAGGAAGACCGCGAAGAGCCGCTGCAGGAGCGGCGGCGCGGTTTCGGTGGCGATCCGGGCCCCGACCCACGCGCCCAGGGTGAGCCCGATCGCGAGGAGAATCGCGGCCCGAAGGTCCACGTGTCCGCGGCGGTAGTACTCGATGGCGCCGAACAGCCCGACCGGCAGCAGCATCGCCCCCAGCGAGGTGCCAGTGGCGGTGGGGAAGGGGAGCTTCATCACGCCCACCAGGCCGATTACCATGATCACGCCGCCCCCGATTCCGAAGAGGCCTGCGAGAACCCCGGCTATCACGCCGAGCGCCAGGTAGAGCAAGGTCACGGTGGGCTCCTCACGCGGAAGTGAATCGGGAAGCTAACCGTCCCTCCCACGAGACCCTATGTCCGCGCCGCGCCGGCGCGCCGCGGCCTGGAGCCTGGGCTGCGCCAGCGCCACGGACCGCTACCCCAGCGAGCTCTCGGTGAGCTGGCGGACGCCGTTCGACGGCGCCTACCCCACGCTGGCGCAGGTCCTCCGGGACGTGGGGTACGCCACCGGAGGAGCTCTACCACCTCGGACGCGACTCCTGGCAGGTCCGGAACCTGGCGGCCGCGCCGGAGTACCAGGCGGATCTGTCGCGCTACCGCGGAGCGCTCGGCGCCGTGCTCCGGGGGAGCGGCGTGGCCGTGTCGAAGTGACACGAACGGCCGGCTGCGGTGTGTCGGAATGCCCCGGTCCAATCGCCGATCAACCTCCACTTCCGACGACCGGCGGCTGCTTCCGACCCTCTTCCACCGGGCACGGAAGATGATATAATCTCACACCTGAGCTAAACGATTGTCTTGGGCTTCTTCTCGTCCCCGCCTGGGGGGCGAGTGGTCGTTCACCTCTCGCGATCGAGGACCGACCGATGCGTACCATCACCAGTTGGCGATTATTCCTCCCCGGACTCATGATCGGTGGCGCCGTACTGGCCGGCGCCGGCGGGCTCGCGGCACAGGCCAGCGGCACCGTCTCCGGGTCGGTCACCGATCAGGCATCGGGCCGGCCGCTCGGCGACGTCCGCATTCACGTGGCGGGGACCACGCTTCAGGGAGTCACCGACCTTCGCGGTCTGTACCGGATCGCGGGTGTACCCGCCGGCTCCGTGACTCTCGAGGTTCGTCGAATCGGGTACAAGGCTGTGGAGAAGACCTTTACCCTCACCGCCGGCGAGCAGGTTGCCCAGGACTTCGCCTTGAGCACCTCGGTGGTGACACTGGAGGAGGTCGTTATCTCGGGGACTGCGGGCGACCAGAAACGCCGCGCGCAGGGCGCGGTGGTCTCCGAGATATCGGTGAGCGACATCGCCCAGAATGCGCCGGTCCGCACCTTCGAGCAGGTGCTGCAGTCGCGGGTGCCCGGCGTCTCGGTAACGCTCGCGTCGGGCACCTCCGGTGCCTTTTCGGCGATCCGGATCCGCGGGGCGGCCTCGATCTCGCTCTCCAATGAGCCGCTGATCTACGTGGATGGCGTGAAGATCACCCAGGGCGCCGGCAACACCTCCGCCACCTTCGGCGTGGGCGGACAGGTCACCGGCCGGCTCTCGGAGCTCAACCCGAAGGACTTCGAATCGATCGAGGTGGTGAAGGGCCCCGCGGCCGCAACCCTGTACGGGGCGGACGCCTCCGCGGGCGTGATCCAGATCATCACCAAGAAGGGGAAGCAGGGCTCCCGCTTCAGCCAGACCCTCTCGCTGGAATACGACAATATCGACCCGCATTTCACTCCGCCGACCAACTACGCCTTCTGCACCGCCGCGGCGGTCAATCCCAACCCCACCCCGATCGGCACGCGGAATCCGCTTTGCCAGGGCGGTGTGGCATTGCTGCCGGACGGATCGAATATTGCCACCGCCACCCTGGTCAGCGACAATCCGCTGGTGCGCGAGAAAGCGTTCCGGCACGGGAACACCAAGGAGGTGCAGTGGACCGGCACCGGGGGCGGCTCGAACTTCGGCTATTACCTCTCGGGCAACTACGGCGCCGAGGACGGCACGACCCCCAACAACGCGTTCGACCGGCGCTCCGGCCGGGTCAACTTCAACTGGACCCCGTCGTCCAAGCTGACGCTTGATGCTGGCGTCGGGATGACGCGCACCAACTTCGTCCTCCCCGATGACGACAACAACGTGTACGGCTACCTGGGCGGAGGCCTGCTCGGGACGCCGCTGACCCGCCGGGACGACGGGACCGGCAACAACGGCTGGTTCGGCTCCGAGCGGAACGTGGCCGCGATCCGGGCCATCGAGAACGATCAGCAGACCCACCGGACAATCGCGACGGCCACGGCCAACTGGATTCCGCTGTCCTGGTGGACCAATCGGTTTACCGTTGGTGCCGACTGGCTGCGGGACGAGGCCCGGCGGTTCTTCCCCAAGAATACCCGGGGCAGCTACCAGGGCCTGTCAAACACGGGGGATATCTCCGAGAACCGCGAGGGGGAGGAGCGATACACCATTGACTTCCTGAGCAACGCCAGGGCGAGCACCGGCCCGCACCTGACCCACAACATCTCCGCGGGCTTCCAGGTGCTCGACCGGCGGAACGAAAACGTCCAGGCGACGGGCCAGGGATTGACGGTCAACTCCAACAATACCATTTCCGCGACATCCTCCAGGAGCGCCCAGCAGGGGTTCGTGCAGCAGCGCCAGGTCGGGTTCCTGGGTCAGTATCAGGCCTCGTGGAACGACAAGCTGTACGCCAGCGTCGGGGGCCGGATCGACGCCAACTCCTCCTTCGGCAACACCGCCGAATGGTTCTTTCTGCCCAAGGCCAGCCTCTCCTACGTGATTTCCGAAGAGCGGTTCTGGGGCACCGGGATGGGCTTCCTCAACACCCTGCGTCTGCGGGGTGCCTGGGGTCAGACCGGCCGGTCGCCCACGCCGGGAGCGGCACTCCAGACGCTGACGGCCGCGCCGTTCATACAGGCTGGGACCGAGCAGCCGGGTGCCATTCCCAACAGCCCCGGCAACGACAGCCTCAAGGCGGAGCGCGGGGTCGAGTACGAGGCGGGGTTCGACGCCGGGATGTTCGGCAATCGGGTCGGGGTCGAACTGACCTACTTCCGAAAGACGAGTAAAAACCTGCTGCTCCAGAAGCCGCTGCCGCCCTCGCTCGGGTTCCCCGCGAACCAGGCCCCGTTCGTGAACATCGGCAAGCTCCGCAATCAGGGCATCGAGCTGGGTATCACCGCCCAGCCGGTTCAGCGGCGGCTGCTGAGCTGGGACATGCGGCTCGGCCTGAGCACGCTCAACAGCAAGATCGTGGACATGGGCGATGTCGCGCCCTTCGGCACCCTCAACCGGAACTCGGAGGGATTCGAACCGGGAATGTTCGTCGGCAACCGGATCCGGTCGATCGACACCCTGACGAAAATCGTCATCGTGTCGGACACGCTGGAGCGGATCGGCCCGGTCCTTCCGACCCTGGAGGGCAATCTCTCCTCCGACCTGACCCTCTTCCGGAACTTCCGGATCTATGCCCTGCTGGACTGGAAGACCGGGAACTACCTGTACAATCTCACCGACTTCTTCCGGGAGACCCAGCTGGTCCGCAGCAACCGGCGGCTTGATCCGACCGCCCTCTCAGCCTATGAGAAGCTCCGACGGTATGGCAATCAGACCCCGGGCCAGGACGCCTTCGTCAGGGAACAGAAGCTTCCGACCTGCCCGGGCCCGATCACGGTCTGCCCCCGGGCGGCGACGGTCAACGAGGTCCGCGACGCCTTCGTCCAGAAGGCCGACTTCGCCAAGCTGCGCGAGGTGTCGGTGTCCTACCTCCTGCCGGTGAAGTGGGCCGGCTACTTCCGCGCCCAGAGCGCATCGTTCACCGTGTCGGGCCAGAACCTGCATACCTGGACTTCGTACGAGGGGTTCGATCCCGAGCTGATCTCGAACGCCGCGACCAACTTCGGGCGCTCCGACTTCCTGACGATTCCACCCGCCCGCCGGGTGGTCGTCAAGATGAACCTCACTTTCTAACCGGGAGATGACTCCAGTGACTGCGCAGAAGATCGTCTCCCGCGCCGCCGCCACCCTGGCGGTTTCGGCCGGCCTGGCGGGGTGCACCGATTACCTCACCGTCAAGAATCCGACCGTGATCGAGGTCACCACGCTCGATCCGATCGCCGACGCGCCGGTCCTGGCGAACTCGGCGGTGCAGAACCTCGCCGCGGCCTACGGCTGGCTCATCATGTACACCTCGTGGATGGCCGGTGAGACCGACGTGGCCGAGACGTTTCCAACCCGGAACGAGTTCGGCCGGCGGGCGGTGGACCCGACTAACGGCAGCCTCAGCACCGACGTGTGGTTTCCGCTCTCGCAAGCGGCCGCCTCGACCTATCTGGTTCTCGCCAAGGAGCTGCCGACGCCGGAGACCAACCTGAACTACCAGAAGGCGCACTTCGCACTGGGGTGGTCGTTCCTCTTCATGGCCGAGGATTTCTGCCAGGGCACCGTCCGCGCGGGCCCCCCGCTCACCACCGCCGCGATGCTGGATTCCGCGATCGCGCACTTCACGGCCGCGATGGATATCGGTAACGCCGTAACCGCGGCGCCGGACACCGCAGCAAGCCGGAACATGGCGAGAGCATCCCTGGTAGGCCGCGCCCGGGCCAAGCTCCAGAAGGGGGACAAGCCAGGCGCGCTGGCCGACGCCAACACCGTGCCGGCCGGCTTCACTTACAATCTTGCATACTTCGACGACCTCTCGAACCGGACCCGGGTGGGCAACCGGCTCTGGCAGTTCACCGCCGACCGCGGCTCGATGGCGATCGCCCCGGCTTGGCGGGTGGTCGATCCGCGGGTGCCGCAGCGGGTGGCGCCGTCGAACCTGTTGCCCCAGGACGCCAACTACACGGTGGATCGCGGGCTGCCGTACGTCATCCAGGACAAGTATCCCGGCTTCGGGTCGGCGATCCGGCTCGCTTCGAAGCTCGAAGCCGATTACATCGCCGCCGAAGCGACCGGCAGCGCCGCCGAGCTCACCCTGATCCAGGCGCGCCGCGCGGCAAACGGGCAGCCGGCCTATGGCGGACCGACCGACGACCCCAGCGTGCTGGAGGAGTTCGAGACCCAGCGCGGACTGGAATTCTTCCTCGAGAACAAGCGGCTCGGAGACCTGGTCCGGAACGGCGCCGCCGTAAGGTTCGTCCCGGTGCCGGGCTCCACCTACTTCAAGCCGGGGTTCTCGCCGGTGGGGAACCAGACCTGCATTCCGCTGCCGATTACGGAGACGGACAACAACCCGAACTTCCACCCCTGAGATGCTGTGCATTGACCGAAATCCGTGAGGGTTGCCGTGTCCAACCGACACGCCCCGTGTCCCGGGGGCGTGTCGGAACGCTGCGGGTGGGTAGGGAGGCCGGGCGGAGGTGCTTGTCCAGCAAGCACTTGCGAGTTCAGTCTGGCAGGCACGGAATCTGACAAGTAGGTTAGTGGATATTTTCGTGCTGAGGGCGGTATCCGGCCGATGGAGCTGCGGCCGCCCAGGGCACCGGTAACCGAAATGAAAACTGAGTGGGGACGCGTCCAGTCGACGCGACCCTTCTGACCACCACCATCGGGCCCCTCTTGGGGGGCCGGATGGCTTGCGATTGTTGATCCCAGTTCCGCGCCCTGTCCCAGGGTGCACGTCCGTCACCCCAGTGAGGGAATCGGCGTCATGTCCAATACTCCGCGGTACCGCGCTCTGCTGAGTGGCCTCGCGGTCCTGGCCGGCGTCCTGGGGCTCTCCGCCCAGGCTTCCGCCCAGGCCGTCTTCCGGGGCAAGGTGACCTCCGAGAAGTCCGGTGAGCCGCTGGTGGGCGCCACGGTCGGGATCGGGGAGCTCCAGCTCAGCGTCCTCACCAACGCCCAGGGCCAGTATGTCGTGACCGTCCCGGCGGCCCGGGTGAGCGGGCAGCAGGTCAGCGTCACGGCGCGCGCCATCGGGTACAAATCGGTGGCCCGGATCGTCCCGAACCTGGCCGCGGGCGAACGGACGGTGGATTTCGCCCTGGTTCCCGATATCAACCGGCTCGAGGAGATCATCGTGACCGGCACGCTGGAGGGCACCGAGCGGATCAAGGTGCCCTTCGCGGTGGGGCGGCTCACGACGGAGGACCTCCCGATCCCTTCGTCCGATCCGCTCAGAACGCTTGCCGGCAAGGTGCCCGGGCTCCGGATCGCCTCAACCACCGGCCGCCCCGGCACCGCCCCGGAGATTCTGCTTCGGGGGCCGACTTCCATTGATGGAAGCGGCCGGGGCCAGGAGCCCCTGATCATCGTGGACGGGGTCATCGCCTCCCACGTCGGCAGCATTCAGGAGCTGGGCGGCCTCGACATCGAATCGGTCGAGGTGGTCAAAGGGGCGGCGGGCTCTTCGCTGTACGGCACCCAGGCCGCCCACGGAGTCATCACCATCAAGACCAAGCGCGGCGCCACCGGGGCGGATGGCGTGAAGTTCAATGCCCGCAGCGAGGTGGGATTCTCGGATTTCAACAGCGTGGACTACGGGATACCGATCAACCATCCGCTCCAGCTGGATGAGACCGGGAAGCGGTTCTGCGTGATCGCGGTCTCCGGCTCCCAGAGCTGCTCCCGGACGTTCGACCTGAATCAGGAGATGCTCCGGATCCACAATGTGAACGCCGACACCATCCGGGTCGGGCAGAACCCTCTGCTCGCCACGCTCAGCCTGAACGATCTCCGGAACATCACCCAGTCCCAGATCTTCCCGGGCAAGTACTACAACTCGCTCGCCCAGGTCTCCCAGCGGCATCCGACCTCGCTGACCGCGATGGACGCCACCGGCAAGCTCGGCACGGTCGGCTTCTTCGTCAGCGGCCAGTACACCGATGACCCCGGGGCGGTCAAGTTCTTCAAGGGGTCCTCCCAGCGGCGGGGCCGGCTCAACCTCGACTACAACGCCCGCTCCGACCTGCGGTTCCAGCTCAGCACGATGTTCGATAACTTCTACCGGGACAGCCGCACCGGCGGCATCTTCGGCACCATTCTGAGGGGCCAGCTGCCCGGGGTCAACCTGCTCGCCCGGGACACCCTGGGACGGCTGATGGTTTCCCGGCAGAACTTCCGTCCTACCGACAACGGGAACTCCTTCCCGCTGTACGACGGCGAAAACTCGATCAACGATCTCACCACCAACCGGTTCATCGGGTCGGCCGGGGCGAAATACTACCCGGCCCCCTGGGTAACCGTCGAGGCCAACTTCGGCTACGACAACCGGGCGACGAACAGCAACAGCATCGTCAAGAAGGGCAGTCGGACCTATGTTGACATCTCCGCCCGGACCAACAGCGGCCGGCAGACGATCGCCACCAGCCGGGATGAGTCCCTCAACCTGAGCCTGGCCACGACCTTCCGGAAGAAGCTGGCCACCGATCTCAACGCGAGGCTGCGGCTGTCCACCGGGTACGACCAGGAAAAGTTCATCAGCAGCCAGGGCAGCGGCGAGGTCTTCCTGGTGAAGGAGGTCTACCAGCTCAGCAATACGTCCACCAACTTCAGCAACACCTCGTCCGGCCTGGTGATCAAGCAGGCGTCGGGCGCCGCAGCCGCGACGGTGGATTACAAGGACCGTTACGTGCTCGACGGCTCCTTCCGCTACGACGGCAGCTCGCTGTTCGGCCCGGGCAACCGCTGGGCCCCCTTCAACCGGATTGCCGGCGTCTGGATCGTCTCCCACGAGCCGTTCTGGCGTCTCGGGTTCATGGACGAGTTCCGGCTGCGCGCTTCGCGCGGCACCGCGGGCAACACGCCGCGGTTCGAGGCTCAGTACGAAGTGTTCAACGTGGACCAGACGGGGATCCGGACCGGCCAGGCCGGCAACGCGGCGCTCAAACCGGAAACTACCACCGAGTACGAGGTCGGCACCGACTTCACGCTGTTCAAGCGGATCGGCATCGAGGCTACCTACGCGACCAACAGCACCCGGGATCAGATCCTCCCGGTGAATATCCCGGCGTCGGTGGGTTACTCGAGCCAGTGGCAGAACGCGGGAACCCTGCAGAACAAGACCTGGGAGCTCGCGGTTACCCTTCCGGTCCTGAACAGCAAGAACTTCTACTGGCAGGTCCGGGGCGCCTGGGACCGGACCCGCACCTACATCAGCCAGCTCGATGTGCCTGACTTCACCACCGGCGGCGGCACGGTCCAGGGCACCGGCAACTTCTTCTACATGACAGCCGACCGGCGCCGGAGCTGTCTCCCCGGCGAGACCGGCCATCTGCCGGGCGAGCCCGGATTCAATCCTGGAGAGGCCCGGCCCAACTGCACCGGCCCGCAGCTGAACCGCTACGGAAATATCTACGGGCGGGTGTTCTTCAAGAGCTGTAGTCAGCTCCAGGCGGACTTGCGGTCCCGCTGCGGCGAGGGCAGGGATTTCCAGGTCAACGATGAGGGGTGGCTGGTCTGGGTCGGGGCCGGGAATTCCTGGCGGGACGGCATCACCAAGAACCTGTGGCAGACCCGGCTTCCCGCCAGTCAGTCACCGTGGGGTTACGAGCTGGCCTGGGGACATCCGATTGTGGACCGGCCCCTGGCGGGTCAGCCGGGCCAGAACGTCGGGATCAATCAGATCATCGGCAACGTGTTCCCGGATTACCGGTTCAGCATCTCCAACGACTTTTCCTGGAAGAAGTTCACCCTGTACGGTCTGCTCGATGCCACCATCGGGAACTCCATCAACAACCAGGGCGAGGGCTGGGGGCTGTTGTCGGTAAGCTCCGCCCACTTCGACCAGGCCGGCAAGACCGTGGAGACCGCCAAGCCGGTCGGCTATTCATGGCGGGCCGGCAGCCCGGAGAGCACCGGCACCGGCGGGTTTTACGATGTGCTCGGCCCGAACAACTACGTCGTCGAGAAGGGCTCCTTCGCGAAATTTCGAGAGTTGAGCGTAACCTACAAGCTCGGGCCCATCGCCCGGGTCGGGGACTGGACCGTGGGGATCGTGGGCCGGAACATCGCCACGATCACGAAGTACTCCGGATACGACCCGGAGGTCGGCTGCGGCGGCCGGGATGGCAGCGGCTGCGGCGGCGGCACCGGCGCCGGCTCGACCGGGTCCGGCCTGATCAATCAGACCGACGCGTTCAGCTTCCCGACGCTCAGGAGCTGGACCTTCTCCCTCTCCACGCGCTTCTAGGAGCCGGCCGTCATGATCCGATCCCTGATCCGATATGGCGCGCTCGCGGGTGCGGTGGCCCTCGGCGCCTGCCACCTGGAGGAGCAGTTCGCGGTCAACAACCCCAACGATCCGGGGTTCAATGCCGTCAAGGGCACGCCGGCGGACCTGCAGAATTACCTGGGCACCCTGTACCGGCGCTGGCACAGCGCGTTGTACGGCACCACCGGTACGGCCTGGGGCATGGCCGCCGTGATGTCGTTCGAGAACTTCTCCACCCTGTCCAACAACTGCCAGGGCCAGCGGGTCGGGATCCCGAGGGCCGGCAACGACAACTCGGTGGGCAACGGCTGCAACGGCGACCAGTCCACGGTGTACAATCGGCACAGTGAGACCGGCCGGGGCGCCGCCGACATCCTCCGTCGCATGGACGGCGGCCTCACCTTCGGGAACGCGGACCTGGACAACCGGAATCGGGCGTTTGCCGAGTTCATCCGGGGCGTTTCCCTCGGGTACCTTGCCCTGGTGTACGACTCCTCGTCCGTCACCTCGGCCACCGATCCCGTCACCGCGGCCGGTACGGCGGAGCACGGCGAGCTCTCGCACTACAAGACGGTGATGGACTCCGCGCTGGT
>DASYRI010000253.1:0-22593 GCA_036004545.1 Gemmatimonadales bacterium | reverse complement strand
GTTCCGGCAGCTGGGCCGGCACACCTATCTCGCCGTGGCGCTCGCGGCCCTCATGGCCACGACGGTGCTGCTGATCTCGGCGGCCTATCGCAGGATCATCGAGGAGTTTCCCAGTGGAGGCGGGGGATACGTCGTCGCGACCAAGCTGCTCGGCGAGCGGGCCGGCCTGGTGTCCGGCTCCGCCCTGCTGGTGGACTACGTCCTCACCATCACCATCTCGATCGCCGCCGCGGGCGACGCGCTCTTCAGCCTTATCCCGGCGGCGGGGCAGGCGGCCAAGTGGCCCACCGAGGTGTTCCTGGTGCTGCTCCTCACCGTGCTCAACCTCCGCGGTGTCAAGGAGTCGGTGCTCGCGCTGATGCCGGTGTTCCTGCTCTTCCTGCTCACCCATGTCCTGCTGATCGGCGGCGGGATCCTGGGCCACCTCCCCGAGCTCGGGACCACGGCCCGGACCGCGGCCGCCGGCTTTCGCCAGGGGGCCGCCACCCTCGGCGTGGGCGGGATGCTGCTCCTCTTTCTGCGCGCCTACTCGCTGGGCGGCGGGACCTACACCGGCATCGAGGCGGTGTCGAACGGGCTCCCGATCATGCGGGAGCCCAGGGTGGAGACCGGCAAACGCACCATGATCTACATGGGCGCTTCGCTCGCCTTCACCGCGTCCGGTCTCCTCCTCTGCTACCTCCTCTGGCACCTCGTCCCGGTGGAGGGCAAGACGATGAACGCGGTGCTGGTGGAGCGGCTGGCGGGGGGCCTGCCGCTGGGCCACGCGTTCGTCGGCGCGACACTGTTCTCCGAGGCGATGCTGCTCGTCGTGGCGGCCCAGGCGGGGTTCGTCGACGGCCCCCGAGTGCTGTCCAACATGGCGGTGGACTCGTGGGTGCCTCACCGGTTCGCCGCGCTCTCCGACCGGCTCACCACCCAGAACGGCATCTTCCTGATGGGGCTGGCCGCCATGGCGGCGCTCTTCTACACCCGCGGGGATGTGGATCACCTGGTGGTGATGTACAGCATCAACGTCTTCCTGACCTTTTCGCTCTCCATGTTCGCGATGCTCCGGTTCTGGCTTCGGCACCGGCGCTCCCGCGCCCACGCACGGCCCCGCCTGATCCTCTTCGGCGCCGCGCTGGTGCTCTGCGTCACCATCCTCGCCATCACCGTGGTAGAGAAGTTCCTCCAGGGCGGCTGGGTGACGGTCACCATCACGCTGCTCGTCGTCGCACTCTGTCTCCTCATCCGCAGCCACTACCGGGCCTCGGCGGCGCGGGTGGATCAGCTCTACCGCGAGCTGGGCGACCTCCCGGTCTCGGCGCCGCGCGGGAGCCCCGAGTGGCTGGTGCCGGATCCGACCCGGCCGACCGCGGTGATCCTGGTCGAGTCGTACGGTGGGGTGGGGATTCACACCATGCTGAACGTGTTCCGGGCGTTCCCCGGGCACTTCAACAACGTGGTGTTCGCCTCGGTGGGCGTGGTCGACTGGGGGGAATTCAAGGGTGAGGACGCGGTCGAGCACCTTCGGGTGCGCACGGCGGAGATGCTGGCCCGCTACCGCGACCTCGCGAGCGGAATGGGCCTCCGCGCCACCGCCCGGATGAAGCTCGGGACGGAAGTCGTGGCGGCGGCCGAGGAGCTTTGCCTCGAGGTCGCGCAGGAGTTTCCCCGGGCCACCTTCTTCACCGGGAAGCTGATCTTCCAGCGGCCCCGGTGGTGGCACCGCCTGCTCCACAACGAGACCGCGCGGGCCATCCAGGAGCGGCTGCAATGGGCGGGAAAGACGATGGTGACGGTACCGATCCGGGTCCGCGACCCGGAGCCGCGCGCGGGGTAACCGGCGGCCCGGCAACGCCGGGCAAGTGGCCCCCCGCCCCCGCCCGCCGTACCATTCCCCCATGACGGTCCCACCCTCCGGCGTCGCGGCGCCGCGGCTCCACTACGATACCGCGGACGCCTGGCCCTGTCACACCGGCGACGAGCCCCACCGCACCCTCCTCGGCGGGCCCCGCTCCCGGCTCTCCGAGCTGGCGCGGGTGGGGCGGATCGCCGCGGAATTCCTGCGCGGGTTCCGCCACCTCCACTTCGTGGGACCCTGCGTCACCGTGTTCGGCTCCGCGCGATTCACGGAGGAGCATCCGTATTACGGCCTCGCCCGCGAGGTCGGGCGGCGCCTCGGACGCGCCGGGGCGACGGTCATGACCGGTGGCGGGCCCGGCATCATGGAGGCCGCCAATCGCGGCGCCCACGAGGCCGGCGGGTACTCGATCGGATGCAACATCCGGCTCCCAGCCGAGCAGAAGCCCAACGCCTATCTCGACCGCTGGATCACCTTCCGCTATTTCTTCATCCGCAAGGTGATGCTGGTGAAATACAGCTACGCGTTCGTGGTGCTGCCGGGCGGGTTCGGCACGCTGGACGAGCTCTTCGAGGCGGTCACCCTTGTCCAGACCCGGAAGATCGAATCGTTTCCGGTGCTGCTGATGGGGGTGTCGTACTGGGCCCCGCTGCTCGGGTTCGTGCGCGACACCCTGGTGGCCGCGGGGACGATCACCCCGGCCGACCAGAGCCTGGTCACCGCCACCGACTCCCCCGACGAAGTCGAGGCCGTGGTCCGCCGCACCCTCGCGGCGCACCGCGCCGAGATCGCCGCCCAGCCGCGCCGCATCCGGCTGCTCGGCGAGCGCTAACCCGCGGCCCGGCCTCCGGCCCCGACCGGCGGCACTCGTTCGTCTGACCCGGTCACTCGTTCACCGGTCACTGTTCACTGTTGACCGTTCACAGTTCACCGTCCACTGGCCCATGCTCGCTCCCCACCCCGAAGGCACGCGCCCCCGCCTCACCGACGCCATGGCGGCGCCGCAGGACGGGCTGCCCGCGAAACGCGCCATGGACGAGGCCCTCGATGCGCTGTCGACGCGGTTGGCGGCCCTCGAGGACGCCCTCGGCGCCGAGGGGACCCGGGCACTGCTGGTCGTGCTGCAGGGCAGGGACGCCTGCGGGAAGGACGGCACGGTGCGGCGGGTGTTCGGCGGCTTGAATCCGGCCCTCGCCACCGTGGCGAGCTTCAAGCGGCCCAGCGTGCTCGAGCTTCGCCACGATTACCTCTGGCGGGTGCACCAGGCGCTGCCGCCGCGCGGCACCATCGGCATCTTCAACCGCTCGCACTACGAGGACGTGCTCACGGTCCGGGTCCACGGCCTGGTGCCGGAAGCGATCTGGCGCCGGCGCTACGGGCACATCAACGACTTCGAGCGAATGCTCGGCGACGAAGGCACGGTGATCCGGAAGTTCTTCCTGCACGTCTCGAGGGAGGAGCAGCGGAGGCGGCTGGAGGAGCGGCTGGCCGATCCGGCCAAGAACTGGAAGTTCGAGCCGGGCGATCTCCGGGAGCGGGCGCGCTGGGACGAGTACACCGCCGCGTACGAGGAGATGCTGGAGCGCTGCAGCACGGCGTCGGCGCCCTGGTACATCGTCCCCGCCGACCGGAACAAGCCGCGGGACTTCCTGGTCGCCGAGGTGGTGGTGGATGCGCTGGAGCGGATGGCGCCGCGCTATCCGGCGGCGGATCCGGAAGTGCTGAAGCTCAGGGGGAAGCTGGAGTGACCTAGAACACCCCCCCCGGCCCGGAAATGAGATAGGTCAGCCCGCTCCCGCTCACGAAGAACGGCGACCGGGTGCCGACGGTCCGGACGAACTTGGCGAACAGCTTGGGGTCCGTGCTCGTCACGGTCACCCCGATCACGACCTCGCCCGGCGCCGAGCCGAAGTTGTCGTAGTCGAGCATGTAGTCCCCCCGGTCGAGCGAGGCGGCCAGCTGCCCCGGCAGGAGCGCGCCCAGGCCGGCGGGCACCGCGCCGGGGCCCGTCTCGGCGGGCCACTCCTCCTTCTCCGCGTGATAATTGAGCACCGCGATCTGAACCGCCCGCATCTCCTCGATCATTTGCGCCACCAGCGCGCTGTTGCGCAGATCCCGGTACTTGAACAGCGCGAGCGTGGCGAGGATCCCGATGAGAAACACCACCGTCAGCAGCTCGATCAGGGTGAATCCGTCGCGGCGCTTCACGGTCGCCTCCTCCGGGCCAGGGTGTGGAGGCTCCCGCCGAGGAAGGCCGCCACACTGTCGGTGGACCCGAGGACGATCAACGAATCGCCGATGCTGGCCGACAGCTCGAAGCGACCCAATGCACGCGGAGTGAAAGTGATGCCCGCTGCGGCGCCGCCGGCTTCCGCCAGGGAGCTCGGGAGCCGGCCGTGCAGCACGGTGAAGTCGAGCACCCGCTGCCGCTCGCGGAGCAGGGTGAGGCGGAGCGAAGCGGCGACGATGGCCGGCGGCTCCGGCGGGAGCGCCGTGGGTCCGGTGAGCCACCCGGGCCGGAGAATCAGGACGACCAGGCCGATGACGCCGGCGGCGGCCATGAGCCAGACGCGGCGAGGATTGGTTTTCGCCTTCGCCGCGATCCGCTCGGCCTCGGCGCGGGCGGATTGATCCCGGATCGCGCTGCGCGCGGCCTCGTACAGGACATCCTTGCTGTCGGGGTCCGGCAAGGTCTGCTCCGCCATCAGCCGCGCCCGCGGGTTTCGGTGGGCGGCCGGCGCAGCCGCAGCGCCCGCGCCACCTGGTCGCCGAAGGTCGCGATGTCAATCGGCTTGGTAATGTAGTCGTCGAACCCCGCCGCCCGCGCCTTCTCCTGGTCGCCGGACATCGCGTGGGCGGTGAGGGCCACGACGCTCACCCCCGCCCACGGCGAGGCCCGGAGCTCCGACAGCAGCGCGTAGCCGTCCCGGCCGGGGAGCTGGATGTCCATCAGGACGAGCTCCGGCCGGGCCTGGGCCATGGTCTCGAGGAGACCGTCGCCCGAGGGGAGTCCGGTCACCTGGTGTCCCTTCATGACGAGCAGGGTCCGGAACAGCTTCATGTTGTCCGGGTTGTCTTCGACCACGAGAATGCTGGCCATCGTCCCGCCTCAGGCCCGCCCGGCCCGCCGCAGCACCGCCTTGACCCGGGCTTGCAGCGAGGGAGCCTGGACCGGCTTGTTGAGGAAGTCCTGGGCCCCGAGGTCGAGCGCGCGGCTCTCGGCATCGTCGGTGCGGGCGGTGAGCACGATGACCGGGACGCTGGAGGTCTTGATCCGCGTCCGGAGCTCCTCCAGCACACCCAGGCCGTCGAGCCGAGGCATGTCCACGTCGAGGATCATCAGGTCGAACGGGTGATTCTCCACCGCGTCGAGCGCGTCGAGGCCGTCGCCCGCCTCGGTGACGTCATAGCCGTCGCGTTCCAGGATGCCCCGCACCAGCCGGCGCATCTGGGGATCGTCGTCGGCGATGAGGATCCGCGGCTTGCCCGAGGCCCCCGGCCCCGCCGCGACGGCGGCGCGCACCTGCGCGGGGACCGAGGCGGCCGTGGCCGTCGGCGCCGCCTCGTCCTCCGGGCTCATGTCGCCCAGCACGCGTACCGCTTCCTCCAGCGAGGTTTGGCCCAGCCAGACCCGCTCCAGCGCGCTCTCCCAGAGGGTCCGCATCCCGAGCGGCCGGGCGTTCGCGAGCAGGACGTCGGGCAGCGCCCCCGCCTCGATGAGGTGGGCCATCTTGTCGTCCACCGGCAGGATCTCCAGGACCGAGAGCCGGCCCCGGAACCCGGTCGCGCCGCAGGCCTTGCAGCCCACGGTGCGGCGCGGCGCCACCTCGCGGCCCGCCGGGGGACGCGCCTCGGGCGGCAGCTCCAGAACGCTGATCGGCACCGAGCAGTGGGCGCAGACCCGCCGCACCAGCCGCTGAGCCACCACCCCCTTGAGCACCGACGCGATCTTGAAGCTGTCTGTCCCCAAGTCGCGCAGCCGCACCACCGCCGACGGCGCGTCGTTGGTGTGCAACGTCGAGAGGACCAGGTGCCCGGACAGCCCCGCCTGGATCGCGATCGCCGCCGTTTCGCCATCGCGGATCTCGCCCACCAGCACGATATCGGGGTCCTGCCGGAGGACCGAGCGAAGCGCGGTGGCGAACGTGAACCCCTGCGCCTCGGTGACCTGGAGCTGGGAGATGCCGGGGATGTCGTATTCCACCGGGTCCTCGACCGTCACGATGTTCACCTTCCCGGTCCTGAGCTCGTTCACCACGGCGTAGAGCGTGGTGGTCTTGCCGCTGCCGGTGGGGCCGGTGACGAGGACCATCCCCTCGCGGTGGCCGATGAGATTCCGGAGCAGGGTTTCCTCGCTCACCGGGAGTTGCAATTCGGGGATGTTGCTCCGGAGGTTCCGCTTGTCGAGGATCCGGACGACCACCTTCTCCCCCCGGCGGGCCACCGGAGCGGTCGCGACCCGCAGGTCCACCTGCTTCCCGTCCACCCGCACGGCGGCCCGGCCATCGTGGGGATGGAGGGGATCGGTGACGTCGAGCTTGGAGAGGATCTTGATCCGGCGCACCAGCGCGGGCCCGGCGCTGCCCGGCAGGCGCATCACTTCGCTCAGCACCCCGTCAATCCGGTACCGGATGGACACCGAGTCGGCGAGCGGCTCGGCGTGAATGTCGCTCGCGCCCTCGCGTACTCCGTCGCAGATCATCGCGTCCACCAGCTTGGTCATCGGCGCCTCGAGCGCGGGGTCCCGATCCGACGCCGTGGCCGCGACTTCCTCCACCGTCTCGATCCTGCCGGCGTTCAGGCCGTTGAGGAGACGGTTGATCGCCTTCTCGGGGCGATAGGCCTCGTCGATGCGCTGCTCGATCGCATCCGGCGGGGCGACCTGCAGGCTCACCCGGCGGCTGGTCACGAATCTGAGCGTTTGCTCCAGCTCGTAATCGTGCGGATCGGCGGTGGCGAGCGTGATGGTGTGGTCGTCGGCGGCGATCGGAAAGACCCGGTGCTTGCGCGCCAGCGCCTCCGGGAGCAGGGCCGTGGCGTGCGCATCCGCCTTGCTCATATCGGCGGCCCGCACCTTGAAGCGCTGGGTCAGCGCCCCGATGATCTGGTCATCGGTGGTGTACCCGCGCTTGACGGCGCGCTCCCAGACGGTCTGTCCGTCACCCTGCTCCAGCTCGCCCCGCCGGTGCTCGGCCACCACGCCTGCCTCCACCAGCACCGGGAGCAGCCAGAGGTCGGGAGGAGCGGGCCCTTCGGCGAACGATGAGGTCACGTATCCTCAATTCCGGGATGCGGTTCGGGCCGGCGAAAGCACGCCGCGCAGGTTGGTGTGGACCGTGTCTATAGGTACAATTCCCGCAACCGACTAGCAACCCCGTCGGCACTTCACTCGCGAACGAGGAACCGGAGCGATGCTGGTGAGCGGGATCGCGACGGTGCCCGGGGACAAGAGCCTCACCCATCGGCTGCTGCTCCTTGCAGGACTCACGCCGGGCCGCTCCCGCCTCCGGGGTGCGCTGACCTCGCTGGACGCCCGCGCGACGGCGCGAATCCTTCGTGCCCTTGGAGTTGCCGTTTCGCCGCTGCGGCCCGGGTCGGACGTCCTGGCGACGGGACGGGCCCGGTTCCGGCGCCCGCGCGCCGTGTTGAATTGCGGTAACTCCGGCACCTCCGCCCGGCTCACCCTGGGCCTCCTCGCCGCCCACCCCTTCCGCGCCCGGCTCACCGGCGACGCCTCCCTCCGGCGCCGCCCGATGCGGCGTGTCACCGAGCCGCTCGCGGTCATGGGAGCCCGCTTCGAGGGCCGCGATCCCTCCCCGGACCGCCTGCCACTCGCCCTCCGGGGGGGATCCCTCCGACCGCTGGTGTGGGAGCTCCCGATTTCGAGTGCACAAATCAAGGGCAGCCTGCTCTTCGCCGGGGTCGCGGGCGGGCAGCCGGTCGCCCTGCGCGAGCCCCGGGGACGCTCCCGGGACCACACCGAGCGGTTGCTGCGTGCGTTCGGCTTCTCGGTCGAGGAGGATGCCGGCGGCTGGATCCGCTTCGAGCCGACCGGGCGGCTCGAGCCGTTCGACCTCGTGGTTCCCGGCGATCCCTCCTCGGCTGCCTTTCTCGTGGGCGCGGCCCTGCTCGCGGAGGGAGGAACGCTCCGGGTCGAGGGGGTCGGCCTCAATCCCACCCGGATCGGGTATCTCCGGGTGCTGGAGCGCATGGGCGCGCGGGTCGCCATCGAGGCGGCGGGGTTCTGCTCCGGCGAGCCGGTGGGCCATCTCGTGACCGGTCCCGCGGAGCTCCGCGCCACCAGCGTCACCGCCGGGGATATTCCCGGCCTGATCGATGAGATCCCGATGCTCGCCGTGCTCGCCTCCCGGGCCCGCGGCACCACCCGCTTCCACCAGGTCGGCGAGCTCCGGGTCAAGGAGAGCGATCGCCTCGGGCTGCTCGCGGCAAATCTCCGCGCCGTCGGGGCCCTGGCCGCGGTGGAGGGGGACACGCTGTCCGTCGAGGGCAGCGCGCGGACCCCGCGGGGCCGGGTGCGCACCGAGGGCGATCACCGGCTCGCGATGGCCTTCGCGGTGCTGAACCTGGTCCCGGGAGCGCGGGTCCGGGTGGACGACCTGGCGTGCTCCGCCGTGAGCTTCCCCGGGTTCGAAGACACGCTCCACGCGATCACCGGCAATCGCCGCGGCAGTTCCCGTTGACTGCCGGCCGTTGACCGTTGACGCTTCCCGCATGCCCGCCACGCCCGTCATTGCGATTGACGGCCCCTCCGCCTCCGGCAAGTCCACCACCGCCGCGGCCGTGGCGCGCGCGCTGGGCTTCCTTCACCTCGACAGCGGCGCCCTCTACCGCGGCCTCACCGCCGTGGCGCTCGATCTTCCGCCCGGCGACCGCGGCGCCGGGACGATCGTCCGGAGCGCCGAGGCCCGCGGGCTCGTGCTCCGGGAGGCGGGCGGCGCGCTGGTGCCGTTTCTCGACGGCCGGGACGCGGAGCCGCGCATCCGCTCCCCCGAGGTGACCGCGCTGGTGTCCGACGTGAGCGCGCTGGCCCCGGTGCGCGCGTGGGTGAACGCGCGGCTCGCCCGGGCGGCGGCGCATGGAGGGGGGCGCCCGCTGGTGATCGACGGGCGTGACATCGGCACCGCGGTCTTTCCGGACTCAGCGGTCAAGGTCTTCCTCACCGCCTCCCCGGAAGTGCGCGCCCAGCGCCGACTCCGGCAGCGCACCGGGCGCGCCGATCCCGGCGACGTGGCCCGCGAAGCGGCACTCCTCGCCGAGCGGGACCTCCGGGACAGCACCAGGGCGGTGGCCCCGCTCCGCCGGGCCGACGACGCCGTGGTGTTCGACACCAGCGCCCTGGGGTTCGAGGCGCAGGTCGGGGGGATCGTCGCGCTGGTGCGCGGCCGCTTGCCGCACCTCGCCGGCCCGGATAAATTCTAGGGCTTTCCCGCCGCCCTTCCGCGCCGGGGAGCGGTCCACTCCAGCCCGGTGGCGCATCCGGCCCCGGTCCGAAAGAGAATCGCCCATCATGGCCGGCACTTCCACCCCCGAACCCCTCTCCACTCCCGCCGGGATCCGGATCCGCGAGGACCTGCTCGACGAGAACTATTCCTCCGAGGAATACGAGCGGATGCTCTCGATGTACGAGGGCACCATGGCCTCGATCGCCGAGGGCGAGATCGTCAAGTCCAGGGTGCTCCGGGTCACCGAGAACGCGGTCATCCTCGACGTGGGCTTCAAGTCCGAGGGCTCGGTCCCGCTGGACGAATTCAAGGACCCGCCCAAGGAGGGCGACGAGGTCGAGGTCTTCCTCGAGCACCTGGAGGACCAGGAGGGCGCGGTCGTGCTCTCCAAGAAAAAAGCCGACTTCATGCGAGTCTGGGAAAAAATCCGGATCGCCTACGAGTCCGACCAGCCGGTCGCGGGCACCCTGATGAAGAAGATCAAAGGCGGGGTGGTGGTGAACGTCATGGGCGTGGACGCCTTCCTCCCCGGCAGCCAGATCGCGCTCCGCCGGGTCCCCAACATCGACGAGCTGCTGGGGCAGACCTACGAGTTCAAGATCATCAAGCTCAACAAGCGCCGCCGCAACATCGTGGTGAGCCGCCGGGTCATTCTGGAGACCGAGCGCGCCTCCAAGCGCGAGCACCTGATGAAGGAGCTCGAGGTCGGCCAGCTGCGGAAGGGCATCGTCAAGAACATCACCGATTTCGGGGCCTTCATCGACCTGGGCGGCGTGGACGGCCTGCTCCACATCACCGACATGTCCTACGGCCGGGTGTCCCACCCCACCGAGATGGTGCAGATCGGCCACGAGGTGTCGGTCAAGGTGCTCGACATTGACTGGCAGCGGGAGCGGATTTCGCTTGGCATGAAGCAGCTGCAGAGCTACCCGTGGAAGGACGTCGCGGAGAAGTACCCCGTCGGCACCCGGGTGCAGGGGAAGGTGGTCTCCATCACCAACTACGGCGCCTTCGTCGAGCTCGAGCCCGGCATCGAGGGCCTGGTCCACATCTCCGAGATGAGCTGGACCCGGAACGTCCGCCATCCCTCCAAGATCGTTTCGATCGGCGAAACCATCGAGGCGGTGGTGCTCAAGGTGGACGAGACCGAGGAGAAGATCTCCCTCGGCATGAAGCAGACCGAGCAGGATCCCTGGATGATCCTGCCGCAGAAGTATCCGGTCGGCACCCGGATCCAGGGCAAAGTCCGGAACCTCACCAGCTTCGGCGCCTTCGTCGAGCTCGAGCCCGGCATCGACGGCCTGATCCACATCTCCGACATGTCGTGGACCAAGCGGGTGCAGCACCCCTCCGAGGTGGTGAAGAAGGGCGATGCGGTGGACGTGATCGTCCTCAACATCGACGCGGAGAACAAGCGGATCTCGCTCGGACTGAAGCAGGCCGAGGAGGACCCCTGGCTGCGCATCGGCGAGACCTACCCGGTCGGGACCAATCTGCGCGCCACGGTCGTGCGCTTGATGGACAAGGGCGTCGTGGTGGATCTGGGCGGCGATCTCGAGGGCTTCGTGCCGATGTCCCAGCTCGGCACCGACAAGCACGTGGAGAACCCGGCGGAGGTGGTGAAGGAAGGCCAGCCCCTCGAAGTCCAGGTGCTCGAGGTGGATCCGATCCATCACCGGATCGTGGTGTCGGTGACCGGGTATCCCGACGAGCCGTTCACGGCCCCGCCGCCTGCGGCCGTGCCCCCGCCGGACGAGGAGCCCGCGGAGTAGAGTGACACGCAAAGACGCAAGGACGCAATGACGCAAAGGTCGTAGCCGGTTACCCTCGTTGCGTCTTTGCGTCGTTGCGTCTTTCTTCTCCCCCCATGCCCTCCCCCCGCGAGCTCCTCGCCGACCTCCACCGCCGCCAGGCGGAGGCCGAGCAGGGCGGCGGGGCGGCGCGGGTGGCGCAGCAGCACCAGAAGGGCAAGCTCACCGCCCGGGAGCGGCTCGATCTCCTGCTCGACCCGGACAGCTTCGTCGAGCTGGACCGCTTCGTCACCCACCGCTGTACCGACTTCGGACTCGCCGATCAGCAGTACCCGGGCGACGGCGTCGTCACCGGCTATGGGAGGATCGACGGCCGGCCGGTCTACGTCTTCTCCCAGGACTTCACCGTCTTCGGGGGCTCGCTCTCCGAGACCCACGCTCAGAAGATCTGCAAGGTGATGGACCTCGCGATGCGGAACGGCGGCCCGGTCATCGGTCTGAACGACTCGGGCGGGGCCCGGATCCAGGAAGGGGTGGCGTCGCTCGGCGGCTACGCCGACATCTTTCTCCGCAATACCCTGGCCTCCGGCGTGGTGCCGCAGATCTCCGCCATCCTCGGGCCCTGCGCCGGCGGGGCGGTGTACAGCCCCGCGATCACCGACATCGTGTTCATGGTGCGCGGGGTGAGCTACATGTTCGTGACCGGGCCCAACGTGGTGAAGACGGTGACCCACGAGGAGGTGAGCTTCGAGCAGCTCGGCGGCGCCGACGTGCACGCCGAAATCTCCGGCGTCGCCCACGCCGTCTTCGCCAGCGAGCCCGACTGCCTCGCCGCCATCCGCGAGCTGGTCGGCTTTCTGCCGGGCAACAATCTCGAGGAGCCGCCCGCGCGCGCCTCGGGCGATCCCGACGACCGCCGCGAGGAGCGCCTGCTCACCCTCATACCCGATGCCGCCGCCACGCCCTACGACATGCACGAGGTGGTGCGCGCCGTGGTGGACCAGAGCCGGTTCCTGGAAATCCACGCGGGGTACGCCCCCAACCTCGTGGTGGGGTTCGCCCGCCTTGGGGGACACCCGGTGGGGGTGGTCGCCAACCAGCCGGCGGTGCTGGCGGGCGTGCTCGACATCAACGGGTCCGACAAGGCGGCGCGCTTCATCCGCTTCTGCGACGCGTTCAACCTGCCCCTGGTGACGTTCGTGGACGTGCCCGGCTTCCTGCCCGGCCTGGCCCAGGAGCACGGCGGGATCATCCGGCACGGCGCCAAGCTGCTCTACGCCTATTGCGAGGCCACGGTACCCAAGCTCACCGTCATCACCCGCAAGGCCTACGGCGGCGCCTACGACGTCATGAGCTCGCGGCACATTCGCGGCGACGTCAATCTTGCCTGGCCGAGCGCGGAGATCGCGGTGATGGGGCCGCGGGGTGCCGTCGAGATACTCTTCAAGGAGGAGATCGGGGCGGCCGGGGATCCCGCCCTGGAGATGCAGCGCCGCATTCACGAATACACCGCGACCTTCGCGAATCCCTACCGGGCGGCGGCCCGCGGCTTCGTGGACGACGTCATTGATCCCCGCGACACCCGGCCCCGGCTCATTGACGCGATTCGGTTGCTGCGCACCAAGCGTGACAGGAACCCGGCGAAAAAGCACGGGAATATTCCGCTCTGAGGACCCAACGCCGAAAGCCGCAAGGACACCGGGGCGGTGGCGGGCCGGCTGTGCTTTGTAAAACAAAGTACTTGACAGACCCGGCCGCCCTCTGCAGATTGGACCCGGTGCGCCTCAGGAGGGCCCTCTGTCCCAGCTGGTCGAGTTCCTCTACCCCTTGCCCGCGCCGAGGCGCACGGCGGGGGCGGTGCTCAAGTGGTGGGAAGCGCGGCGGCCGGCCTACAACCTGATCGTGGGCGCCGCCGGGTGCGCCACGATCGCTCTCACCTCCCTCACCCTGGCCCTGCCGGCCCCGTTCCGCGGCGTCACTCCCCCGTTTTCCGTTCTGCTCGGCGTCGCCGCGGTGTACGCGGTCCTCGCCAACCTGTGCTACTTTTTCGGGCCGCTCACCGAGATCGCGATGTACCGGCTCTGGGGCGACGAGGCGCCCCGGGCCGGGCCGGTGCTCTTCCGGCAGGGGCTGATCTTCTCGGTGGGACTCACCCTCTTTCCGGTCGCGCTCACCGGTATCGGCCTGGCCGTCCGGCTCCTCGCCCGCCTCTTCGCGTAGATCTCCCTCGCGGGATTACCTTCTACCCGCCGCGGATCCCGGGGGGAGGACGACTCCGCATGTATTTAAGGCGTGTGCTCGTCGCCAACCGAGCCGGAGGCGAGGAAGGCGACTCCGCATGTATTTAAGGCGTGTGCTCGTCGCCAACCGTGGCGAGATCGCGCTCCGGATCATCCGTGCCTGCCACGAGGAAGGCCTCGAGGCGGTCGCGGTGTACTCCGAGGCCGACCGGTCGAGCCCCCACGTCCGGGCCGCGGACCTGGCCGTGCCGATCGGCCCGGCTCCGCCGGCGGAGAGCTATCTCCGCATCGATGCGCTGCTCGCCGCGGCCCGGGCTACCGTCGCCCAGGCAGTTCACCCGGGCTACGGCTTCCTCGCCGAGCGGGCGGCGTTCGCGGAGGCGGTGGAGCAGGCCGGGCTCATTTTCATCGGCCCGCCCTCCCAGGCGATCCGGGCGATGGGTGACAAGACGGAGGCGCGCCGCCGCATGCGGGCGGCCGGCGTCCCGGTGGTGCCCGGAGGCACCGCTGCCGTTACCGGGCATCGCGAGGCGTTCGCGCTGGCTCGCGAGCTGGGCTATCCCGTCCTGGTGAAGGCTGCGGCGGGTGGCGGAGGGAGGGGGATGCGTCTGGTGAAGGACCCGGCGGGTCTTCGCCCGGCGCTGGTGGCGGCCGCCTCCGAGGCGCTCAAGGCGTTCGGCGACGCCGCCGTCTATCTCGAGAAGCTCATCGAGCGGCCCCGGCACGTGGAGATCCAGGTTCTCGCCGACTTCGCGAAGACGGTTCACCTGGGCGAGCGTGAGTGCTCCATTCAGCGGCGCCACCAGAAGCTCCTGGAGGAAGCCCCGTCGGTCGCGGTCTCGCCCCATCTCCGCCGTGCCATGGGCGAGGCGGCCGTGGCGGCCGCGGTGGCGGTGCGGTACCGGGGAGTCGGTACCTGCGAATTTCTCCTCGCCCCGGACGGCTCGTACTACTTCCTCGAGATGAACACCCGCATCCAGGTCGAGCACCCGGTCACCGAGATGGTGTACGGAGTGGATCTGGTGCGGGAGCAGCTTCGGATCGCGCGCGGCATGCCCATGGCTGTCGGGGAGTGGCCGCTGGCGCCGCGCGGGCACGCGATCGAGTGCCGCATCACCAGCGAGGATCCCGGCAACGGTTTCCTTCCTTCGACCGGACGCATCGGCTACCTCCGGGTTCCCTCCGGCCCCGGGGTGCGCTGGGACGCCGGGGTGGAGACGGGAGACGAGGTCACCCTGCACTACGATTCGCTGCTCGGGAAGCTGATCGTGCGTGACGAGAACCGGACCCTCGCCCTGGCGCGGCTCACCCGGGCGCTCGACGAGCTCGTCATCTCGGGGGTGACGACGAACCAGGGCTTCCACCGGCGTCTCCTCGGCGATCCGGCCTTTCGCAGGGGCGAAGTGGACATCCAGTTCCTGGAGCGGCGCGGCGATCTGCTCGGGACGGCGGAGGATGCGGTCCGCGACCGCCGGGTCGCCATCGCCGCCGCGCTCGCGGAGGACGCAGCGCGCCGAGAGGGGAAGCCGGCTCTGGCCCGCGACGGCGACGGAGACAGTGCCTGGGCCCGGGCGGGGCGCCGCGACGCGCTCCGGTGAGCGAAACGGTGCGGATCCGGGGAATCGCCGCCGGGGGCGACGGGGTCGGCACGCTGGCGGACGGCCGCGCCGTCTTCGTCCCGCGTACCGCGCCGGGCGAGCTGGTCGAGCTCGGCGCGATCACCCGGGTGAGCCGCTTCGCTCGCGCAAGCCTCGCGCGGGTGCTGGAGCCGTCGGCCGAGCGGGTGGTGCCGGCCTGCCCGCACTATGACGGCGACCACTGCGGCGGCTGCCAGCTCCAGCACCTCAGTCGCGTTGCCCAGCGGGCCGCCCGCCGCCACCTGGTGGCGGATGCGCTCCGGCGGATCGGGCATCTCGAGATCGCCGAGCCGCCGCTCGAGCCGAGCCGGGCGGACTGGGGCTACCGCACCCGGATCTCGCTCGCCGTCCTGGGCCGGCGCATCGGCTACCACCGCGCCGGCCGTCCCGGCGAGGTGTTCGACCTCGATCATTGCGCCATCGCGCGCGAGGAGCTCAACCGGCTCTGGGCAGGGCTTCGGACCCATCGGCGGCTCCTGCCGCGGAACGGGGAGCGCCTGGTGCTGCGGGTGGATCGCGGGGGCGGGCTCCACGCACTGGTGCGGACCCGAGGGACCGCCGCGTGGA
This sequence comes from Gemmatimonadales bacterium, assembly GCA_036004545.1. Taxonomy (GTDB): domain Bacteria; phylum Gemmatimonadota; class Gemmatimonadetes; order Gemmatimonadales; family GWC2-71-9; genus JABFSM01. Next base: position 7,089 of record DASYRI010000253.1, on the reverse strand, counting down.
CCGGTGCGCGCGAACTTGGCGTGGCGCTCGTCCGGGACGGTGTCAGGGCGATGCTCTGGTGGTGGCCGGAAGGCGGGGCGCCCCGGGTGCTGGCGGGCGGCCGTGAGCCATACCCGGCGACGGTCTTCGAGCAGGTCCATCCGGCGATGGCCGACCGGGTGCGGGCGCACGCGGTTGCCGAGCTGGGCGAGGTGGCCGGCCGCCACGTGTGGGACCTCTACGCCGGCATCGGTGAGACGACCGCCGCGCTGGCCGGGCGGGGCGCCAGCGTCGAGAGCGTCGAGGTGGATCGGCGGGCTGTGACCCTGGCCAATCAGCGCGGGCCCACGGCTGGAGTGCGGCGGGTCGCCGGGCGGGTCGAGGAAGCGCTTCCCGATCTCCGGCCGGCCGACGCCGTGCTCGTGAACCCCCCGCGCACCGGGCTGGACTCCACCGTCACCGACCGGCTTTCCGCCTTTCCGTCTTTCCGTCTGGTCTACGTCTCCTGCGATCCCGCCACGCTCGCGCGGGACGCGGCCCGTCTCGCCGGGAGGTACGCCCTGGCCGGCGTGCACGCCTTCGACCTCTTTCCCCAGACCGCGCACGTGGAGGCGGTCGCGCGCTTCGAGCGGCGATGAAATACCAGGTGACGGTGGGCGCGCAGCGCTTCGAGATCGAGATTGACGGCGACCAGGTGACCGTGGACGGCGTCGAGTGCCGGGCGGAGCTCCAGCCGATTCCCGGCACCCCGCTCAGGCAGCTGTTGCTCGACCGGCGGGCCTGGACCTTCGCCATGGAGCAGGCCGACCGCGGGAGCTGGAAGATCGTCGCGGGCGGCGATCGCTTCGAGGTGGCGGTCATGGACCAGCGCACGGCGCAGCTTCGGAGTCTCGCCGCGGCCGTCGCTCCGCCCGCCGGAGCCGCCGTGCTCAGGGCGCCGATGCCCGGCCTCGTGCTCGGCGTGCTGGTGGAGGCGGGGCAATCGGTCGCCGCGGGGCAGAGTCTCGTGGTGCTCGAGGCGATGAAGATGCAGAACGTGCTCAAAGCGGCCGGGCCCGGGGTGGTAGAGCGGGTGAGTGTCCGTCCGGGCGCCACTGTGGAGCGAGGCGAGCCGCTGATCACCTTCGGCCCGGCGCACTTGACCTAACCCGTTGCAATGGGTTATGTTGCACAATTGTGTCGGAACCGTAGTCAACCGCAGGCCCGGGAGCAGATGAACACGTATTCCGCCAAGCCGGATGAGATCCGGCATGATTGGCATGTGGTGGACGCCGCCGGGATACCCCTCGGCCGGCTTGCCAGCGCCGTCGCCCAGCTCATCCGGGGCAAGCACAAGCCCACCTTCACCCCGCACATGGACGGGGGCGACTTCGTGGTGGTGGTGAATGCCGCGCAGGTGCACCTTTCCGGCCGGAAGCTGGAGCAGAAGCGCTACTTCGGCCACTCGGGCTACATGGGCCACGAGAGCTTCACTCCGGTCAAGAGCCTGCTGGAGAAGGCGCCCGAGCGGGTGATCGAGAAAGCGGTCTTCGGCATGCTGCCCAAGAACTCGCTCGCGCGGCAGCGACTCCGGCTCAAGCTCAAGGTATATGCCGGCGCCGAGCATCCGCACCGGGCGCAGCAGCCACGGCCCTTCGCCGTCAAGGGGAACGCATGAGTGAAGATCAATTCCGCTGGCACGCGGTCGGCCGGCGGAAGACCAGCGTCGCCCGAGTGTACCTCACGCCGGGGACCGGGAAGTGGGAGATCAACGGCCGGACCCTGGGCGACTACTTCCCGCGCTCCTCACTGGTGCAGCACATCCAGCAGCCGTTTACGGCCACCGACACCCTGGGAGCCTTCGACGTGAGGGCGCACGTGGACGGTGGAGGGCAGTCGGGGCAGGCCGGGGCGCTGCGGATGGGAATCGCGCGGGCCCTGGTGCTGGCCGACCAGCTGCACCGGCCCAAGCTTCGGACCGGCGGTCTCCTCACCCGCGATCCGCGCGCGGTGGAGCGGAAGAAGCCCGGGCGGCCGGGAGCCAGGAAGCGGTTCCAGTTCAGCAAGCGATAGGACGCGGGCAGGACGCAAAGACGCGAAGACGCAAAGTCGCAAAGACGCAAAGGTGGAAGGACGGAAGGACGGAAGGACGGAAAGACGGTACGCCGGAAGCGGCGTACCGACCTCACACATCGCGGGACGCTTGCCAGGGTGCCCCCTCGGGGGTCGGGCCGGCGGATGAACGCGATGGACGACACAACCCAAGACGGAAGGACCAACGGCTGTCGCATGGCTCAACCCCAGGTACAGGATCTTCTCGAGGCGGGGGTCCATTTCGGGCACCAGACCCGGCGCTGGAACCCCAAGATGCGCCGGTTCATCTTCGCCGAGCGCTCCGGCATCTACATCATCGACCTCCAGAAGACCCTGGGGCAGATCCACAAGGCGCAGGAGCTCCTGCGGGGCGTGGTTCTGAAGGGCGACAACGTCCTCTTTGTCTGCACCAAGAAGCAGGTCAAGGCGCTGGTGCAGAGCGAGGCGCGGTCGGCCACCTGCCTCTACGTCACCGAGCGCTGGCTGGGCGGCACGCTGACCAACTTCGCCACGATCAAAAAGCAGATCCGGCGGCTGCGCGAGCTGGAGCAGGGGAGCACCGAGGGAGACTTCGACAACTACACCAAGAAGGAGAAGCTCCTCTTCGAGCGCGAGCGGGTGAAGCTGGCGCGGAACCTCGAGGGGCTGAAGAACATGGGCCGGCTCCCCGGGGCGCTCTTCGTGGTGGACGCCAAGAAGGAGCGGATCGCGATCCAGGAGGCCAACAAGCTGGGCATCCCCGTGGTCGCGATCGTGGACACCAACGCGGACCCCGATATCATCACGGTGCCGATTCCCGGCAACGACGATGCAATCCGCTCGGTGTCGCTCATCACTCAGGCGCTCTGCGACGTGATCGCCGAGGCCCGCCAGCAGGTCCCGACCCGGGAGGCGGCCGAGCACGACGAGGGCGAGACCTACAGCACCGACGGCGGGAGCGAGGGCGACCAGGAGGCCGAGCGCCGCCGGCGTCGCAGCGGAGCCCGCAAGCGGCGGCCCAAGCCCGAGGCGATCGCGGCGCGGCTCAAGCACGAGGGAGGCCCGGGCGAGCCCGCCCCGAGCGGGGCGGGCGAGGCGAGTTCCTGAGCGGGGCCGGATCCGAGCCCGAAGCCGCCGCCGCGCCCTGGCCCCCTCGGCCGGGCGCGGCGGTTTCTTAACTGCGGCTCTCAGCTGATCGCCGATAGCCGAAAACCAGGGGATGGACGGAATGACGACGAAAGCAGTCTCCGCGAAGGACATCAGCGAGCTCCGCGCCCGCACCGGCGCGGGGATGATGGATTGCAAGGCGGCGCTCGAGGAGGCGGCGGGCGACATGGATCGCGCGGTGGAGATCCTGCGCGCCAAGGGGATGGCCAAGGCCGAGAAGCGGGCCGGCCGGACCGCCGCGCAGGGGCTGGTGGTGATCGCTTCGCACCAGGCGGGCCAGGACGTGGCGATGATCCAGCTGAACTGCGAGACCGACTTCGTCGCGCGGACCGAGGACTTCATCGCGCTGGCGAAGGAGCTCGGGGTGCACGCCTCGCGCAACGCGCCCCCGGGCGTGCATTCCGGGTCGGTGCTCGACGGCCAGGCCTTTCGCGGCCGAACCGTGGCCGAGGTGGTCAAGGAGGTGTCGGGGAAGACCGGCGAGGCGATGTCGCTCCCGCGGGTGGCGCGGTTCCAGCAGCCCGACGGCACCGTGCAGAGCTACCTTCACCACAACGGCCAGGTGGGCGTGCTGGTGGAGCTGACCGGGCCGGCCGGCGAGGTGCTGATCGAGCTCGGCCGCGAGCTCGCGCTGCAGGTCGCCTCGGCCAACCCGCTGGCGGTGAGCGAAGCCGGCCTCCCGGCCGAGATGATCGAGCGGGAGCGGCGGATCGCCGTCGAGCAGGTGGCGGCGGAGGGGAAGCCCGAGAACATCCGGGCCAAGATCGTCGAGGGGAAGGTCCGCAAATTCGTCGCGGAAAGCACCCTCCTCGGCCAGCCGTTCGTGAAGGACGAGAAGAAGAGCGTCGGCGACCTGGTGAGGGAGGCCGCCAAAGCGCTGGGCGGTGCCGTGGCCGTGACCCGGTTCGCGCGGTTCAAGGTCGGCGAGGCCTGAGATGGCCCTGGCGTACCGGCGGGCGCTGCTCAAGATCTCGGGCGAGGCCCTCGCCGGCGGCCGGGCCATCGGGATCGACTACGGCGTCGTCGAGTCGCTCGCGCAGCAGATCAAGGGCGTGCACGCCCAGGGCATCCAGCTCGGACTGGTGGTGGGCGGCGGAAACATCGTGCGCGGCACGGCGGCGAGCGCCGAAGGCATGGACCGGGTCTCCGCCGACTACATGGGGATGCTGGCCACCGTCATCAACGCGCTGGCCCTGCAGGACATCCTGGAGCGGATCGGGGTTCAGACCCGGGTGCTCACCGCCATCCGCATGGAATCGCTGGCCGAGCCGTACATCCGGCGGCGGGCGGTGCGACACCTGGAGAAGGGTCGGCTGGTGATCTTCGCCGGCGGCACCGGCAACCCGTTTTTTTCGACCGACACGGCGGCGGTGCTCCGGGGTCTGGAGATCGAGGCGGAAGTGCTGCTCAAGGCCACCGGGGTGGACGGGGTCTACACCGGCGACCCCCGCAAGGTGAAGGACGCCCGCTTCATCCCGGAGCTCTCGTTCCAGGAGGCGCTGGTCAATGGCTACGCGGTGATGGACGCGAACGCGTTCGGGCTCTGCAAGGAGAACGGGCTTCCGATCGTGGTGTTCAACATCAATCAGCCGGACGCCATCGGGCGGGTGCTCGCGGGCGACCGGGTGGGGACCATCGTCCGATGACGCCTGCCGCCGGTATTCCCGACTTCGTCAAGCAAGCCCGCGACGCGATGCACAAGGCCATCGAGAACACCAAGCGGGAGTTTTCCGGGCTCCGCAGCAACCGGGCGACGACCGCGCTGCTCGACAGCATCCGGGTGGACGCGTACGGCTCCCTGGTGCCGCTCAATCAGGTGGGCCTGGTCGCCGCGCCGGAGCCGCGCCTCCTCACGGTGCAGCCGTTCGACAAGGGCCTCACCCAGGCCGTCGAGCGGGCGCTTCGCGAGTCCGACCTCGGGTTGAACCCGGCGACGCAGGGCAACCTGATCCGGATCCCGCTGCCGCCGCTCTCCGAGGAGCGGCGCAGGGACCTGGTCAAGGTGGTGCACAAGCTGGCCGAGGAGAGCCGGGTGGCGGTGCGGCACGGGCGGACCGACGCGCTGCACAAGATCAAGAAGGTGGAGCACGTGTCCGAAGACGAGAAGACCCGCGGCGAGAAGGAGGTCCAGAAGGCCCACGACGAGCACATGAAGCAGATCGACCAGCTGGTGCACGCCAAAGAAGCGGAGATCATGGAAGTGTGAGCGCCACCGCGGAGGACCTCCTCGGCCGGATCCGGGTGCACGGGCGGGTGCCGGCGCACATCGCCGTGATCATGGACGGGAACGGTCGCTGGGCCGAGCGGCGGAGCCTGCCCCGCTCGGCGGGCCATCAGGCTGGGATGACCTCGGTGCGCGAATGCGTGGAGGGCTGCCTCCAGGTCGGCGTGGACGTGCTCACGCTCTTCGCGTTCAGCCAGGAGAACTGGCAGCGCCCCCCCGAGGAAATCGAAGCGCTCATGACCCTGCTACAGGCCTACGTGGCCCAGGAGGGCGCCGAGCTCCGCGAGCGCGGCGTCGCCGTGCGGATGCTGGGCGACCTCGAGCGGCTGACCCCCGCGGCCAAGGCGGCGGTGGCCACAATCGAGGCCGAGACCGCGCCGGGCAGCGACCTGGCGCTCAACATCTGCCTGTCCTACGGCTCCCGGGCGGAGATCGCCCGGGCGGCGCGGCTCCTCGCGGCCGAGGTGGCGGCGGGCCGGCTGGGGCTCGCCGAGGTGGACGAAGCCGCCCTCGCCCGCTACCTCTACACCGCGGCCTGGCCCGATCCCGATCTCCTCATCCGCACCTCGGGCGAGCACCGGCTCTCCAATTTTCTCCTCTGGCAGGTGGCGTACGCGGAATTCCATGTGACGCCGGTGCTCTGGCCCGACTTCACCCGCCGGCACCTCTTCGAGGCCATCGCCGACTTCCAGCGCCGGGACCGGCGGTTCGGCCGGGTCTCCGCGCCCTCGTGAGCAACCAGCTCCAGCGGGTGCTGTTCGCCGCGATCGCGATCCCGCTGGCGCTCGGGATCGTCTGGTATGGCGGCTTGCTCCTCGCGCTCCTGGTCGCCGCCGCGGCCGCCCTGGGGACCGGCGAGCTGCTCGCGCTTTCGGCGAAGGCCGGGGTGCGCCCGCTCCGGGGCCTGGCCGTGACCCTGGCGGTGCTGGCACCCCTCGGCACCTGGGTCCTGGCAGGCGCGCCGGCGCCCGGCGACGGGTCTCCCGCCGACGGCATGCTGGGGCTCATCGGACGGATCCCGCTCTGGCTCTTCGCGCAGTGGCCGCTCGCTGGGGCGCTGGTCCCCCTGCTGGTCCTAGGGGCCGTGCTCCTTCGGCGCGGGGCGGCCGAACGCCCGCTGGAGGTGGCGGCAGTGTCGCTCTTCGCCCCGCTCTATTGCGGAGTGCTCCCGTCCGCGATCCTGCTGATCCGCTACGCCGCCGGGGGCGAACGCTCGTGGGCGGCGACCTGGCTGGTCTTCTTCCCCCTCGCCGTCACCTGGCTCTGCGACAGCTTCGCCATGTGGGGCGGGACGCTGATCGGCGGCCCCAAGCTCGCCCCGGCCATCAGCCCGGGAAAGACGCGGGCCGGGGCGGTGACGGGCCTCGTCGGCGGGGTTGTGACCGCGGTGGCGTACGTGCCGCTCGCCCTGGCCCCGGTGGGCCGGGCGTTTCCGCTCGCGCGCGCGGCGGTGATGGGCCTGGTCATCGCCTGCGTCGCGCAGATCGGAGACCTCGCCGAATCGCTGTTCAAGCGCGAGGCCGGGGTGAAGGACTCGAGCGGGCTCATCCCCGGACACGGCGGGGTCCTGGACCGCTTCGACTCGCTCTATTTCGTGCTACCCACCTCTGCTCTGCTGTTCCGGGCCTTCGGAGTGATCTGAGCATGCAGGGCGTCGCCATTCTCGG
>DASYRI010000252.1:0-25149 GCA_036004545.1 Gemmatimonadales bacterium | reverse complement strand
AGCGGCTCTTCTGGAGCCGGCGGGACTGGCTCGCCTCGGTGGGGCTGGGGCTCGCCGGTGCCACGCTCCTCCCGCGCCTGGCCCGGGCGGGCGAAGGGTCCGCCGAGGAGCTGACCCCGACGTCCTACGAGTGGATCACCGGGTACAACAACTTCTACGAGTTCGGCACCGGCAAGGAGGACCCCAAGCGGAACGCGGGCACCCTCCGTCCCAGACCATGGAGCGTCAGCGTCGAGGGTGACGTGAAGAAGCCCGCGGTCTACGACCTCGACGACCTCTTTAAGGGGATGAAGCCGGAGGACCGGATCTACCGGCACCGCTGCGTCGAGGCCTGGTCCATGGTGGCCCCCTGGCTCGGCTATCCGCTCCGCGACGTGATCCGGCGGCTCGAGCCCGGCACCAGGGCGAAGTTCGTGGAGTTCGTCACCCTGCTCGATCCGAAACAGATGCCGGAGCAGCGGGGCGGAACGCTCGACTGGCCCTACGTCGAGGGACTCCGGATGGACGAGGCGATGCACCCGCTCACGCTGCTCACCGTCGGCGTCTACGGCAAGCCGCTTCCCAACCAGAACGGCGCGCCGGTCCGGCTCACCGTGCCGTGGAAGTACGGGTTCAAGAGCGGCAAGTCCATCGTCAAGATCCGCTTCGTCGAGAAGCAGCCGATGAACACCTGGCAGCTCGCCGCGCCGAGCGAGTACGGCTTCTACGCCAACGTGAATCCCGCCGTGGACCACCCGCGCTGGAGCCAGGCGAAGGAGCGGCCGCTGGGCCAGTTCTTCAAGAAGCCCACCCTGATGTTCAACGGCTACGCCGACCAGGTGGCGGCGCTCTACGCCGGGATGGACCTCCGGGCCAACTTCTGAGCCCGGGGTGACCGAAGCGCGGCTGATCCGGCGGGTCCTCAAGCCCGCGCTCTGGGCCGCGGGTCTGGCTCCGCTCGGGTGGCTCGTCTTCACCTCCCTCACCGGCCGGCTGGAAGCGGAGCCGGTCAAGGGACTCGAGCACTTCACCGGCCGCACCGCCCTCATCATCCTCCTCGTCACCCTCTCCATCACGCCGCTCCGCCGCCTCACCGGGTGGAACGGGCTGGTCAAGGTGCGCCGGCTGATCGGGCTGTTCTCATTCTCCTACGCGCTGCTCCATTTCCTCATCTATCTGACCTTCGACCTCGAGTACTCCTTCGGCGATCTCGCGGCCGACATCACCAAGCGGCCCTGGATCACGGTGGGCTTCGGCGTGCTGCTGATCCTCAGCACCCTCGCGGTCACCTCCCCCCAGGCCATGGTCCGCCGGCTTGGCGGCAAGCGCTGGCAGGCGCTCCACCGGCTGATCTACGTCGCCGCGGGCGGCGCAATCGTCCACTTCACCTGGGCGCAGAAGAAGGACATCAGCGAGCCGGTGCGCTACGCCGTCGTGCTGATCCTCCTGCTCGGTTTCCGGCTCCTGCCGCCCCGCCCCCGGCGCGCTGGCCGCCGCCGCCCGGCGGTGTTAGAATCGCCTTCGTGATGCTCGGGCGCTCGCGCCGTTCGCGGCTCCTCGCCGTACTGCTCCTCGCCGCCTCGCCGGCGGCGGCGGGCACCCTCCTGCCCGCGATCCACCCCTGTCCGGTGGACTCCCCGTGGCTCGCGGAGCGTGAGGCGGCCACCCACTCCGCCGGCCACCACGGCGCGGGCCATCGGGCCTCCCCGGGCCACCAGCACCAGGTCTGCCACTGCATCGGCAACTGCGTCGCGGGTCTTGCCGCGCTGGCGCCGGCGGCGCGCGGCGCGAGCACAGCACCGGTCGCCGCCACCCCGGTCGCCGCCTGGCCGGCCCACGACGCCTCCCTCCGCCTCGCGCCGCTCGCGGCGCTCCTCCCTCCCTCCACCGCACCGCCAGAGGGCTGATCCACCGGCGCACCCGCGCCCCGGGTTCGTGACCGGCCCGCTCTCCCTCGGGAGGCGGACGGCCCCTCGTCGTTCAACCCTGGTGGGAGAGCCCTCATGCCTTCACGTCGTGGCCGCCGCGCCCTCGCGCGGGCGGCAGTGTTCCTCGGTACCGGGGCCGGTTTGCTGGCCGCGCAGCAGCCCCCCTCCCCGCCGGCGGATACCGTCCTTCAGAAGCCCGCGCGGATCGGCGAGATCACCGTCACGGCGGCGCCCGCCCGGCGGAGCGATGCCGCGAGTACCGTGAGCGTCCTGCCCGCGCTCTGGCGCGCGGCCCCGGCGCTCAATCCCTATGACCGGCTCCGCCAGGTCGCCGGGCTCGAGGTGCACGACCAGGGCCAGGGCCCCGGCTTCGCCTCCGATGCCTCGCTCCGCGGCATGAGCTCCGACCACTCGACCGACCTCGCCCTCTGGATTGACGGGGTGCCGATCAACGAGCCGGTCAACGGGCACGCCGAGGGCTACAACGACTGGAGCCTGATGCTGCCGCAGGCGATTCAGAGCATCGAGGTGTTCAAGGGGCCGACCAATCCGCTCTACGGGAATTTCGCGATGGCGGGCGCGCTGAACGTCCGCACGCTGGAGCGCATGCGCGGAACCGCCGCCGACCTCCTGGCGGGCGCCTTCGGCCGGGTCGAGGCGTCCGTGCTCAGCGGCTGGGATCGTGAGGGCTCCGGGGGCGTGGCCGGCCTTCGCGCCGTGCGTGAGGACGGTTGGCGGCCCAACAGCCGCTACCAGCTCGGCCAGGCGCACCTCCGTGCGGTGCGCGATCTCTCTGCCACGGCCGCGCTCGACGCCGGCGTCGAGCTCTACGCCGCGGGATGGGATTCGCCCGGGTTCCTCACGGCGGATCAGTTCGCAGCCGGCGACTTCCGGCGCATCTCGGATCCGACCGACGGGGGATTCAAGCACCGCGCGCAGGAACGGGTGAGTCTTCGGGTGGTGGGCGGATCGGCACTGCTCTGGCGGAGCACGCTGTACGCGACCCAGGGTCGCTGACAGCTCTTCCTCACCACCCCGCCCGAGGGAGGGACGACCGAGGGCTCCGGAAGCCAGCTCGAGGAGGAGGACCGGCGCTACGGGCTGGGCGGCACCAGCGCGCTCACCTGGACCGGACCCGGGACCTTGGTGACGGTGGGGGCCGAAGGGCGCTGGGATCACTCGGACTACGAGAACTGGTTCGTCACCGCTCGCAGCAGGGACTCGGCGCAGGACCTCCTTGGCGCGGCCCAGGCGGCGGGGGCGCTCTTCCTCCAGTCCTCCGAAGAGCTGGGGACTCGGGTTCGACTCGACCTCGGCGGCCGGGTGGACCTGCGCCAGGCCCGCGTGACGCCCACCGGGGGCACGCTTTCCTCCGATACCAGGGCCTTAGTCTCGCCGAAAGCCGGTCTGCTGGTTCATACCTGGCGCGGGGTGGACCTCTACGGAAACGTCAGCCGCGGCTTCCGCCAGAGCGACGGCGTCATCCGCGACCCGCGGCTCCCGTTCATCACGGCCTGGGCCTACGAGGCCGGCCTCAAGCTCGATCGCGGGCCGCTCACCGCGAGCGCGGCCGCCTTCCTGATGGACGTAAGCAACGAGGAGAGCTTCGATCCCCTCACGGCGACGACCACTCGCGGCGGCGCCAGCCGCCGGCAGGGGGTCGAGCTCGCACTGGACGCGCGCCTCGGCCGGGTCACCCGCCTCACCGGAGCGTGGACTTTCCTCGATGCGAAATACCGTCGCCTGATCACTGGGGAGGGCGACACGCTCTCCGGCGCGCGGGTGTTCAATACCGCGAAGTATGTCGGCGCGGCCGCGGTGGATCTGGGCCCCGCGTCGGGGCGCTGGCGGCTCCACCTGGGCGGCAACGTGGTCGGCCCGTACACGCCGTTCGATGCGCCCGGTGTCACACTGCCGGCGTACGCGCTGCTGCACCTCTCCGGGATGGTGGCGTTCGGACGGGCGGACCTTCAGGTTGGCATCCGCAACCTGCTCGATCGCAGCTACCCCGAGCTCCGGGCCGGCGAGTTCGTGGTGCCGGGGCAGCCGCGGACGGTAACCGCGAGCGTGCGGATGACGATCTTATGGTGATCAGGGATTGGGGGTTGGGGGGTTAGGGGTTCGAGAACAGCCGTTCCCCTGATCCCCCAACCCCCAACCCCTAGCCCCTAACCCCCAGCCCAAGCTACCTTCTCCGCCCGAGATGCCCTCGGTCACCCGGCTCATGGACGCTCCCGCCATGGCGCGCGCGCTGTCGCGCATGGCGACCGAGATCGTTGAACGAGGCGGCGGGACAGGGGGCCTCGTGCTGGTGGGAATCCAGCGCCGCGGCGTGGAGCTGGCCGCGCGGCTCGCCTCTCTGATCACCGCCGCCGGCGGTGCGCCGGTGCCGATCGGCAAGCTCGACATCACCCTCTATCGCGACGACCTCTCCGCCGTCGGGCCCCGGCCGGTGGTCGGGGAGACCAGTCTCCCCGGCGAGATCGAAGGCAGCACCGTGGTCATCGTGGATGACGTCCTCTACACCGGCCGCACCATCCGCGCGGCCCTCGACGAGATCACCGACTTCGGCCGGCCCCGCCGGATCCTCCTCTCTGTGCTGGTGGATCGGGGTGGGCGCGAGCTCCCCATCCAGGCCGACGTCGTCGGACTCCAGGTGCCCACGGCCGCCGGCGACCGGGTGGACGTGGCGGTAATGGAGCTCGACGGCCGGGACTCGGTGGAGCTGGTCCGCGAGGCACCGGTGTGACCGCCCCTTCCCCTCCGGCCGCGCTCCCGGCGCTCGGCAAGGACCTGGTGGGCCTGGAGCCGCTGTCGGCCGGGCAGATCCGCCTCATCCTGGACACCGCCGAGCCGTTCAAGGAGGTGAGCGAGCGCGCCATCAAGAAGGTGCCGGCGCTTCGCGGCAAGACCATCGTCAATCTCTTCTTCGAGCCGTCCACCCGCACCCGGATCTCCTTCGAGTTCGCCGAGAAGCGGCTGAGCGCCGACACGGTCAACGTCGCCGCGAGCGGCTCCTCGGTCTCCAAGGGCGAGACCCTGGTGGACACCGCGCGGAATCTGGAGGCGATGCGGATCGACATGGTGGTGATCCGCCACGGAGCGAGCGGCGCGGCGCAGTTCCTGGGCAACCGGATCCGCTCCAACGTCATCAACGCCGGCGACGGCATGCACGAGCACCCCACCCAGGGCCTGCTCGACCTGCTCACCCTGCGCGACCGGTTCGGCAGGATCGAGGGGCTCAAGGTCGCGCTCTGCGGCGACGTGCTGCACAGCCGGGTCGCCCGGAGCAACATCTGGGGGCTGCTCAAGCTCGGCGCCGAGGTGGCCGTCTGCGGGCCGGCCACGCTCATCCCGCGCGAATTCGCCGAGCTCGGCGTCCAGATCCTCCCGCGCATCGAGGACGCCATCGCCTGGGCGGACGCGCTCAACGTGCTCCGGCTCCAGCTCGAGCGCATGGAGGCGGGCTTCGTTCCTTCGCTCCGCGAGTACAACCGCGTCTTCGGCGTCACCCGCCGGCGGCTGGAACGCGCCCCCCGCGACCTGGTGATCCTCCACCCGGGCCCGATGAACCGCGGGGTGGAGATTGACAGCGACGTGGCCGACGGCCCGTTCAGCGTGATCCTCCCCCAGGTGACCAACGGCGTGGCCGTCCGGATGGCCGTGCTCTACCTGCTCGCCGGCGGAGCGCCGGACTGGCGCTCACCGGCCGGCGGCGGGGCGGGGAAGCCGGATGACTGACCTGCTGGTTCGCGGCGGTCGGGTGATTGATCCCTCGCGCGGTACCGACGGCCTCGCGGACGTCCTGATGCGGGACGGCCGGATCGAGGCGGTGGGCAGGAACATCCCCGCCGGGCCCGGCACCAGCGTGCTGGACGCCGCGGGGAAGGTGGTGGCGCCGGGGCTCATTGACATTCACGTGCACCTGCGCGAGCCGGGATTCGAGCAGGCGGAGACCATCGCGAGCGGAGCCATGGCCGCCGCCGCGGGCGGATTCACCGCCGTCTGCGCGATGCCCAACACCGACCCCGTGACCGACAGCCAGGCCACGGTGGGCTTCGTGCTCCGCCAGGCGACCCGGGCCGGAAAGGCGCGGGTGTATCCCATCGGCGCCGTCTCGATGGGGCAGCGGGGCGAGCAGCTCACCGAATTCGGCGAGATGGTCGAGGCCGGCGCCGTGGCGGTGAGCGACGACGGGAAGCCGGTCGCTTCGAGCCACCTCATGCGCACCGCGCTGGAGTACGCCAAGACGTTCGGGATCCCGGTCGCCGACCACTGCGAGGACCTCTCCCTCGCCCGGGGCGGTGCGATGCACGAGGGCCTGGTCTCCGCCCGGCTTGGCCTCAAGGGGATCCCGTCGGCCGCGGAGGAGATCATGGTCGCGCGCGACATCATTCTGGCCGACTTGACCGGCGGGCGCCTTCACCTCTGCCACATGTCCACCCGTGGCTCGGTCGAGCTGATCCGGCGCGCCAAGGAGAAGGGGCTCCGCGTCACCGCGGAGGCGACCCCGCACCACTTCACCCTCACCCACGACCGTTGCCTGGGGTACGACACCAGCGCCAAAATGAGCCCGCCGCTCCGCGAGGCCGCCGATCGCGACGCGATCCGCGCCGGCCTCCGGGACGGGACGATTGACTGTATCGCCAGCGACCACGCCCCCCACCACTACGACGCGAAGGAGCGGGAATTCGACGACGCGCCCAACGGGATCGTCGGCCTCGAGACGGCCCTCGGGCTCGCCATCCGGGAGCTGGTCGAGCCGGGGATCCTCACCCTGCCGGAGCTGATCGCCCTGATGAGCACCCGGCCGGCCCGGGCCTTCGGGATCCCCGGCGGCACCCTGGCGGTCGGGGCGCCGGCGGACCTGGTCGTGCTCGACCCGTCCTGCCGCTGGGTCGTCCGCGCCGAGGAGCTCCACTCGATCAGCACCAATTCCCCCTTCCTGGGAGAGACCCTGGTTGGACGTGCCCAGGTGACCGTGGTGGCGGGCCAGGTGGTGTACGATTGCTCCGATTGTTCGGATTCTTGACGGTTCGGGATTCTGACAGGTACCGCTCTTGTCCTTTTTCGTTATATTGTAACGAGTTGCGGCGGTCCGTTCAGACTCCAGGTGGGGGTGCGCATGTCCGACCAGGTGGCTCACAACGTAGAGGAGATCGAACGACTCCTCGCCAGGCGGCAGGAGCTGATCGGGTGGCTCGGGCGCCTCGATGCCGCGGGGGCCCGGGCGCCCGAATCGGTACGGTCCAAGGTCCGGGCGGACTACCGGGCCAGGCTCGCCGACGTCGTGGAACGGCTGCGCACCCATGCCGACCTGATCGAGTCCACGCTCGGCGGGTTACTGTCCCAGTCGAGGGAGCTCCGTCAGGTGCGGCAGCAGGTGCTCGAGGTCCGCGCGGAAGCCGAGCTCCGGCACGCCGTCGGCGAGTACACCGACGGGCAATGGCAGCTGGAGGAAGTGGAGAGCTCGGGAAAGATCGCCAGGTTTGACGACGAGCTCGAGCGGCTCGGCGTCGAGATCCACCGGCTCGAGGAGGTGCAGGCGCTCATCGCCCCGCCCACTGCGGCGCCGGCGGCGCCGATGGTCGGGATTCGTCCCGAGCCGACCCACCAGGCGGTGGCGGGCCTGGTAGTGACGCACGACACCGAAGTGATCATCCCCATGGGCACCCCGGACCCGTTCGCTCCGATGGAGCAGCCGGCGCTCTCCCTGGTGCGGGACGAGCCCGCGGCTCCGCAGGGCCTCGCCCCCCCCGCCGCCGCGCCGGCCCCCGGGACGAGACCCGAGGCGCCGCGGTTCGTACCCCGGAGCGGTGCCCCGCGGGCGCGCGAGACGGGGCCAACCCGGCCGATCCCGTTCCCGCCGGCGAACACCGCCCCCGCCGCCCCCGCGGGGTCGGGGCAGGCGGACGAGCTCGCGTTCCTCCGGTCGGTGACGGTGGACGCCACCTCGGCCCCGGCGCGGGCTCAGACCACCGCGAGCACCGCCGAGCGCGAGGAGCGGACCGCGCAGACGGTGATAAAGACCCTCAAATGCGGGGAGTGCGGCTCGATGAATCGCCCGACGGAGTGGTATTGCGAGCGCTGCGGGGCGGAGCTGGCGGCAGTCTGAGGAGGCAGGAGGTAGCGAGAAGCGAGAAGGGGGGCCCCGTCTGCGAACGGAGTCCCCCTTCTCGCTCCTCGCTCCTCGCTACTCGCTACCTCCTACTTCACCAGCTTCGATAACCGGCTCTTCTGCCGGGCCGCGGTGTTCGGGTGAATGATGCGTTTGCGACCGGCGCGGTCGAGCAGCTTCGCGGCCTGGAGGTAGGCCTTGGTGGCCTCGGGCGTCCCGGCCACACTTCGGATTTTCTTGATCGCGGTGCGCAGCATGCTTCGCTGGCTCCGGTTGAGCGCGGTGTGGGTCTTGGCCTGCCGCATCTGCTTCTTGGCGGACTTGGTTCTTGGCACTGCGGCTCCTCGCTGAATCCGGGCTGGGCTGGGGAGGGCGGCGCGCCGCTCCCTCGAAGGCGCTAAGTATAGCCGGCGCAATGTGTTGTCGCAAGCGACCGAGTTGACGGGGGGCGCCACGCCCGGGTAACTTGCTTCGCCCCCCGGACCAGGACGCTTACCTGCTCGGCGACTTCATCCTTGCGCTTCCCATCCTGGTGTTCTCCTTCGCGGCGCATGAGTTCGCGCACGGATACGCCGCGCTCCGACAGGGCGACGACACCGCCCTTCAACAGGGGCGCCTGACGCTCAACCCGCTGCCCCACATTGACCCGTGGTTTACCCTGATCATGCCGGCGCTGCTCTGGTTCGGCTCCCACGGCGCGTTCATCTTCGGTGGGGCGCGGCCGGTCCAGGTCCGCCCGGACCGCTACCGCAACTATCGCCGCGGCGACATCATCGTCTCGCTGGCGGGGGTGGCCACGAACCTGCTCATCGCGCTGCTCTCAGCCGGGCTCTTCGTGCTGCTCGGGCTGCTCTTCCGCATGGTGGCGGCGAGCGGCGAGGTGATCGGGACGGCACAGCGGATGCTCGCGTGGGGGGTGATGCTGAATCTCATTCTCTGCTTCTTCAACCTCCTCCCGATTCCCCCGCTCGACGGATCCCATGTCCTCTACCACCTGCTTCCCTCGGGGCTCCGCCAGCGGTACCGGTCGTTCCAGCGGCTGGGCTTCCTGCCGCTCCTCGCCCTGATGCTCCTCTTCCCGGGGGCGATCCAGCGCCTGCTGCTGCCGGCCTACCGCGGCATGGCGCTGTTCGTCCAGGCGGCCTCCCCCTTCGCCGTGGGCGACCGATGGAACATCTTACTACGGTGATGTCCCCGTCGGCCGCTTTCCCTCCCGAGACCGCCCTCGCCGGCGTGCCGGTCGCCCGGCCCGTCGAGCCGGCGGCGTTCGCGGGGATCTTCGGCGGAGCCACCGGCTTCGTGGTCGAGCTGGCCGCCTTCTCGGGGCCGCTCGACCTGCTGCTGCATCTGCTCCGGGAGGAGCAGATAGACATCGCGGACATTCCGATCGCGCGGATCGCCGACCAGTTCCTCCACGCCATTCACCAGCTGGGGATCAACCAGGCGGCCGACTATCTCGAGATGGCGAGCCGGCTGGTGCGGCTCAAAGCGCAGATGCTGCTGCCGCGCGGGGTGGAGGGCGAGGAGTGGGAGGATCCCCGCGCCGAGCTGGTGCGGCGGCTGCTGGAGTACCAGCAGATCAAGGAGATCGCCCACTGGATGAGCCAGGCGGCGGAGCGGCGTGCGCTGTGCTTCGCGCGCGGGTACCTGCCGCCGCCGCCCGAGCTCCCGCCGGCGCCGCTCACCCTCGATCTCATGGAATTGCTCGCCGGCGTGGAGCGGGTGGTCGCCGGCATCCTGCATCCGGTGCTCCACCGGGTAGTGACGCGCCCGCTCGACGTCGAGGGGGCCCAGGCGCGGGTGCTCGCCCTGCTCGGCGAGCGCGAGGAGTTCGTCTGGACCGAGGCGCTCCGGCCCGGGGCCAACCTCGCCGATCTGCTTTCCCTGTTTCTCGCCCTGCTGGAGCTCTGCCGGCGGGGTCTCTGTCGAGTGCTTCAACCCGCGGCCTTCGCGCCGCTCCTGGTGCGCCGTGAATCCCCTCTCCCAGCTGCTTGAAGCCGCGCTGTTCGCCGCGTCCCGCCCGGTGACCGCCGAGGAGCTCGTGCTCCTCGATCCCGACGCCTCCCTCGACGACGTCCGCGCCGCCCTGGGCGAGCTCAAGGAGCACTACGATTTCGACGGCCACGGCGTAGAGGTCGTGGAGCTCGCCGGCGGCTGGCAGATCCTCTCCCGGCCCGCGTTCGCGGCGGCGATCGAGCGGGCCCAGCTCAACCTGCGCCAGTCCCGGCTCACCGCGGCGATGCTGGAGACCCTCTCCGTGATCGCCTACCGGCAGCCGGTGGGCCGCGCGGAGATCGAGGAGATCCGCGGCGTTTCGGCGAGCGGCGTGCTGCGCTCCCTCCAGGAACGCGGGCTCATCGAGGTGACCGGCCGGAGCGACGCCCTCGGCCGCCCGCTCCTCTACGGCACCACGCCGCTCTTCCTCGAGCTGCTCGGGCTCCAGGACCTCCAGAACCTGCCCCGGGCCGAAGAGCTGAGCATCGCGCTCCAGCCGCCGGTGCCGGAAGCGGTCGGCCCGGACGACGCGGAGGCCTACGTGGCGGCGGATCAATGAGCGAGATGCGGCTCCAGCGCGCTCTCGCCCGGGCCGGGGTCGCCTCGCGCCGCGCGGCGGAGACGCTGATCGAGCTTGGCGTGGTGCGGGTGGACGGCGAGGTCGCCGGGCTCGGCTCCAAGGTGGACCCCGCCCGCCAGACGATCACCGTGCGGGGGAAGCGGGTCGCCCAGAAGCGGCGCCGCTGGCTCGCCTTCCACAAGCCGCTCGGCGTCGTCACCAGCGCGAACGACGAGGAAGGGCGCCGCACCGTCTTCGATCTCGTCCCCCGCGGCCAGGGGCTCACCTACGTGGGGCGGCTCGACGCGATGACGACCGGGCTTCTCCTGCTCACGACCGACGGCGAGGCGGTGCAACGGCTCACCCACCCGAAATACCGGGTGCCCCGCCGCTACACCGCGCTGGTGCACGGGCGCCCCACCGCGGAAGTGGCACAGGCGGTAACCCGGCGCGTGGTGATTGAGGGCCGTCCGGTCGAGCCGCTCGCGGTCCGGGTCCGGCCCGGTGTTGCGGGACGGAGCATCGTGGATCTCACCTTGGCCGAAGGACGCAAGCATATCGTGCGCCGCTGGGCCGCCGAGCTCGACCTGAAGGTGGAGCGGCTGGCCCGGCTCCAGTACGGGCCGGTGCGCCTCGGCGACCTGCCCGTCGGCAAGTGGCGGGAGCTCACCCCGCAGGAGGAGCGCGCGCTCTACCGCGCGACCCACCTGACCCCTTCGCCCGACTGACCGCGCCGAGCTCCGGCCTCACCCGATCCGTCCCCCGAGGCATCCGATGGCACACCCCGCCGCCCGGTCCGAGAAGTCCGCCGCCGCCCCCGCGTCGCTGCCGCTCCGGCGGGTCATGGATGAAGTGGGCCGGCGCCTGGTGGGGCAGACGCTCATGGTGGAACGCCTCCTCATCGGACTCCTCACCGGGGGGCACATTCTGCTCGAGGGTGTGCCCGGACTCGCCAAGACGCTGGCGGTCCGCACCCTCGCGGAGATTCTGCACGCAACCTTCTCCCGGATCCAGTTCACCCCCGATCTCCTGCCGGCCGACGTCATCGGGACGATGATCTTCGATCCCAAGACCCAGGAGTTCCATCCCAAGAAGGGGCCCCTCTTCGCGCATGTCGTCCTGGCCGACGAGATCAACCGCGCGCCCGCCAAGGTGCAGTCGGCCCTGCTCGAGGCGATGCAGGAGCGCCAGGTGACGATCGGCGGCACGACCTATCCGCTTCCCGAGCCGTTCCTGGTGCTGGCGACCCAGAATCCGATCGAGCAGGAGGGGACCTACCCGCTGCCGGAAGCGCAGCTCGACCGCTTCCTGTTCAAGGTGAAGGTGGACTATCCCACCCGGGTCGAGGAGCGCGAGGTGCTGCTCCGGATGAGCGCCGGCGAGCCGATTCCGGTCGAGCGGGTGCTCGATCCGGCGGGAATCCTCGCCTCCCGGAGGGAGATTTCCGGGATTCACCTGGACCAGCGGCTGGTGGACTATATCGTGGACCTGGTCCGCGCCACCCGCGACCCGGACTCCGTCGGGCTCGCGCAGCTGGCGCCCCTGATCGCCTTCGGCGCCTCGCCGCGCGCCTGCATCTCGCTGGCGCAGGCCTCCCGCGCCGCCGCCTTCCTCCAGGGCCGGACCTTCGTGGTCCCCGAGGACATCCGCGCGCTCGCGCCCGACGTGCTTCGGCACCGCCTGGTGCTGACCTTCGAGGCGGAGGCGGAGGACCTGACCAGCGACGCCATCATCGCGCAAGTGCTCGGCGCGGTGGGTTCACCGTGAAGAGGGTAGCGAGGAGCGAGGAGCGAGGAGGAGTGGTGGGGCGGCCCTTCTCGCTACTCGCTGCCTCCTGAGTCCTATGACAGTGCCCGCCGAGCTCCTCAAGCAAGTGAAAGGCATCGCGCTGCGCACGCGCGGCGTCGTGGATTCGCTCTTCTCGGGCGAGTTCCGCTCGGTCTTCCGGGGCCAGGGGATGGAGTTCGCGGAGGTCCGCGCCTACGAGCAGGGCGACGACTTCCGGGCGATCGACTGGAACGTCTCGGCCCGGCTCGGCTCCCCCTACGTCAAGACCTTCACCGAGGAGCGCGAGCTCACCCTGCTCCTGGTGGTGGACCAGTCGGCCTCCACCCGGGTCGGGACACCGATCACCAAGGCGGCGCGCTCGGTCGAGGTGGCGGCGGTGCTGGCCCTCGCCGGGGCGAGGGAGCAGGACCGGGTGGGCGGGCTGCTCTTCAGCGACCGGATCGAGCACGTGGTGCGCCCCGGCAAGGGCCGGCGCCACGCGCTCCGGCTGATCCGCGACCTGCTCGCGTTCCAGGGCACCCGGCGCGGCACCAATCTCACCTCGGCAATCCACTTCGCCTCCCGGGTCCTCGGCCACCGCGGCGTGGTGGTGATCCTCTCCGATTTCCTCGCCGAGGGCTGGGAGAGGGCGCTCCGGGAGCTGGCGGTGCGCCACGAAGTGATCGCCATCACCATGGACGATCCCCGGGAGGAGGACCCGCCCCGGGCGGGCTGGGTCGAGATGGAGGACGCGGAAACCGGCCGCCACGCGCTGGTCAACACCGAGAGCGCCGCGGCGCTCCGCCGCTGGAGGGCCGCGGTCCACGCCCGGCGGGTCCAGCGGGCCGAGCGGCTGCTGGGCGCGGGGGTCGAGCACATCGCGCTCACCGCCGCCTCCGACTACGGACTGGTGCTCCGGCGCGCCTTCGCGCGGCGGCTGCGCCGCCGGAGAACGAGGCCCCGGTGAGGCTCGCGCTGCCCCTCCTCCTCGCGCTGCAGGCCGGCCCCCCGACCGTGGGGGACACGGTGTTCATCGAGCGGACGCTGGGCGACGTGGGCGGGGCGGTGGTGCGGCCGCAGCCGTGGGCGTCGGGCGGGTTAGGGCGCGAGCTCGGGCCCGCCGAGCTGCGGCGTGAGGCGCGCGGCGCGGTGGTGCGCTACGCGCTGGTCTTCTGGTATCCGGGCGATCACACCGTCACCCTGCCGGGCCCGGTCCTGGTGCGCCGCGACGGGCGCTCGGATACGCTCGCCGCCTCCACGGCCCGAATCAGGATCGCGAGCGTGCTCCCAGCCAACCGGCGGCGCTCGAGCCTCAGCCTCCGCCCCCCGGTCGAGGCGGTGCCGCTCGCGGCGGAGAACCCGCTGGTGCCCTTCCTCTTCATCTCCGTCACCGCCGCAGGGCTGCTGGTCGTGGCGCTCCGCTGGCGCCGCCGGAGGAAGCCGGCCCCGCCCACGGTGACGCCGCCCGCCGTGCCCACCGCCGAGCTGCTCGAGCGGTGGGCGGCGGCGGGGGAGCACCGCGCCGCGCTCGATGGGTGGGCCCGGCTCCTGGGCCGGCGGCTCGCCGTGAGCCGCGACCCAGAGGAGACCGCCGCGCTCCAGCGGCTCCTCGACCACATCGCCCCGACCGTGTTCGCCGGACCGGGGGCGGAGCAGCTGGCCGGGCTCTGCCGGCGGGCGGCCAGGCTCGCGGGAAGCGCCACATGATCCTGACGACGTTCTTCGCGCGGCCGCTCGTCCTCCTCCTGCTGGCGCTGCCGGTCTGGCTCCTCCTCCGCGGGCGACGCCGGCGGACCCGCGTGGTGGTGGGCGACGGGTCGCTGCCGGCCGCCGCGGCCCGGCGCACCGTGCTCCCCTGGATCCCGCCCGCGCTCCGCGCGACGGCGCTGGCCGGCTGGGTGCTCGCCGCCGCTGGTCCGCGGCTTCCCGGCGGGCCTACCACCGTGCGGAAGGACGGCATCGGGATCGTGATCGCCGTGGACGTTTCGAGCAGCATGCTCGCGGAGGACTTCGCGCCGTCCAACCGGCTGGAGGTCGCCAAGCGGCAGGCGACGGCCTTCATCCGGGGGCGGAACGCCGACCGGATCGGGCTGGTGGCCTTCGCCGGCGAGGCGCTCACCCAGATCCCGGTCACCCTCGACTACGCGGTGCTGGAGAAGGCGGTGATGCAGCTCCGGGTGGGCACGCTGGAGGACGGCACCGCCATCGGGAGCGGGCTCGCCACCGCGGTCAACCGGTTGCGGCGGGTGCCGACCCGCTCGAAGGTCGTGCTGCTGCTCACCGACGGGGTGAACAACCGCGGCGCCATCGATCCCCGCACCGCGGCCGACGCGGCGGCGTCGTTCGGCGTCAAGGTGTACACGGTGGGCGTGGGCACCATCGGCGAGGCGCGGATCCCCACCGGGCGCGGCCTGAGCGGGTTCCGCTATGAGATGCTGCCGGTCGAGATCGATGAGCAGCTGCTCCGCGACATCGCGGGCAAGACCGGCGGGCAGTACTTCCGGGCCACCGACAGCGAATCGCTGAGCCGGATCTTCCAGCAGATCGACCAGATGGAGCGCACCCCGATGGACGCGCGGCGCTACCGCACGGCCGACGAGACGCCCGGGCCGTTCCTGCTGGCGGGGCTCGGGCTCTTCGCGGTGGCGCTGCTGCTCGGCTCCACCAAGGTGGTGCGGGTGCCGTGATCGTCGACTCGCTGCTCCTCCTCGCCCTGGCGCCGGTGGCGGCGCTCCTCCTGGGTTTCCTCGCCTGGCGGGTGAGAAAGGTCAGACTCCGCGCCACCGAGCGCTGGGCCCCCTCGCTCGCCGCCACGGCCCGGCGCACCGGCCGCGCGGCGCCGTGGCTCCTGGGCGCCGCGGGCCTCCTCGCCGGCGTCGGCGCGGCCGGGCCCCGCTGGGGCCGAACCGAGACCGAGCTGGAGGGCCGCTCCCTCAACCTGGTCATCGCGGTGGACATCAGCCGCTCGATGCTCGCCGAAGACGTTCCTCCCAACCGGCTCCAGCGCGCCGTTCGCGAGGCGCGGCGGCTGCTCCAGGACGCCCGGGGCGATCGGCTGGCCCTCCTCGCCTTCGCCGGCCGGAGCTACATCATCACCCCGCTCACCCTCGACGACGCGGCGGTGGCGCTCCAGCTCGACGCCCTCGACCCCGACGTGGCGAGCGAGGGGGGCACCGATCTCACCGCCGTGCTGGTGCAGGGGCGGGACCTCCTCACCGCCGCCGCCGAGGGCGGGGCGCGCGTGCTGGTGGTCTTCACCGACGGCGAGACCCACGACTCGTTGGAGGCCGCGATCGGGGCGGCCCGCGGGCTCCGCGCCGCGGGGGTGACGCTGATCATGGTGGGCGAGGGCGACACCCTCCCCGCCCGGATCCCGCTCCGCGACGATACCGGCAAGCTGGTCGGCTACAAGACCGACGAGGACGGGCTGTCGGTGCGCACCTGGCGGCGGGAGGCGTGGCTGCGCCAGGTGACCGATGCCGCGGGCGGCGTGCTGGTGTCGGCGGATGCCGCCGACCAGGAGAGCGTGGTGCATCAGGTGATCGCCGGGCTGGAGCGGACCGCCGTCCGGGAGCGGCGCCGCGAGGACCTGACCCCGCGGGGGTGGCTGTTCGCGCTCGGGGCGGTGCTCCTGCTCGGGCTGCAGGGGCTCCGCGGCCGCGGCGCGGCCCTCGCCGTCCTGGCGCTCGGGCTCTTCCCGGCGGAGCGGGCCGTTGCCCAGCGGCCCTCCGCCGGCGACCGGCTGCTCCGGCGCGGCGACACTGCCGCCGCCGCCCGCGCCTTCGCCCGCGAGGCGGCCCGCCGCCCGAGCGCCGATACCGCGCTCTTCAACGCCGGCACCGCGGCGCTCGCGGGCCGCCGTTACGAAGAGGCGCGGAAGTGGCTCGCCGACGCGGCGCGCTCGCTCGATCCGGACCTCCGCTTCCGCGCGCTGTACAACCTGGGCCTCGTGGCGATGGGCCAGGCGGGGGCCGATACGGTGAAGCGGGCCTCGCTCCGGGACCAGGCTGCGGGGCACTTTCGGGAGGCGCTCCTCCTGGAGCCCGGCTCCCGCGAGGCCAAGTGGAACCTCGAGCTGGTCCAGGAGCCCACCCCGCCGCCGAGCGGCGGAGGCGGCGGAACCCCGCCGCCCACGCCCCAGCGGAGCGGCCGGCCGCCGCCGCAGCCGAGCCGCACCAGCACGCTCTCCCAGTCGGAGGCGGAGCAGATCCTCAATTCGGTGGAGCGGAACGAGCGGGACGTACGTGCCGATCTCGCCAAGCGCCGGCGCATTCCCCAGACCTCGGCGGGGAAGGACTGGTGATGCTCGCCCTCCTCGCGGCGCTCCTGGTCCAGGCACCGGTCCCGGCGCTCGACGTCACCACCTCGACCGACCGCGCCCGCGTGGTGGTGGGAGAAGAGATCGTCTTCACGCTCCGCGCCGTGGGGCATTCGACCGCAGCGTTCCGTGCCGATCTGCCCGCGCTCGACGGCTTCGCCCTGACCGACCGCCAGGAGCACGTGGATGTGGTCTACGGAAGAAAGCAGCTGACCCGGAGCTACACCCTGGAGCTCCACCTCCGCGCCGAGGCGGTGGGCACCTGGACGATCGGCCCGATCCGGGTGGAGCACGGCGAGGCGTCGGCGTTTTCGCCGGTCGAGAGCGTAACCGTGACCAACGCGTCCGGCGGCGCGCCCTCGGGGCTCGACCCCGGCCTGATGGCGATGCTCCCGCGGGTGCCGCCGCCCCGGGCCGGCGGACCCTCGGTGTTTATCGTCACGTCGGCGGAGCTGGTCTACGCCGGCGACCAGGTGGACGTGCTCACCGCAGCGTGGCTCCCCCGGAGCTTGAGGATGCGGCTCCGCCAGCCGCCCACGCTCAGTCCCCCCGGGGTGCTCGGCGTGTGGTCCGCGCCCCGCGCCGCGGTCCCCGGTGCGGTGGCGAGCCGGGTCGTGGACGGCGAGACCTACGATCTCTTCGTCGGGTTCCAGACGGTGTTCCCGCTCAATCCGGGCAGCATCCCGATCCCCTCCGCGCGCCTGGCGTGGACCCAGCCGGCCGGGCGCCAGTCCTCGGGCGGGGACTCCCGGCGGAGCACCGAGAGCCGGCCGCTCAACCTCGTGGTGCGACCGCTGCCCGCCGCGGGCCGACCCACCGGCTTTAACGGACCGGTGGCGCGCGAGCTCCGGATCGAGTATCGCCTGGGGCAGAACGCGGCGCGGGCCGCCGCCGTGCTGCCGGTGGACGTGCTGGTGAGCGGGAGGGGCAATATTTCCCTCTGGGCCGCGCCGCCGCTCGCCTGGCCCGGCGGTGTGCGGGCCTACGAGGAGGGAACCGAAGACGCCCCCCGGCTCCTCGGCGGCCGGCTGGGCGGGAGCCGGAAGTTCCGCTTCGCCGTGGTTCCGGACTCGGCGGGCAGTCTCTCGCTCCCGCCGCTGGAGTACGCCTACTTCGATCCGGCCGACGGGGTCTACCGGGTGGCGCGCACTTCGGGCGTCGTCGTGCCGGTCCTCGACGCCACGCCGACCCGCGATCCCCGCTCCGCGCTGCCGCTCGAAGTCGTGGGCGCTCCCTCGTCGGTGGAGCGGATCATCGGGCTGCCGTGGTACGCGCTGGCCCTGCTCACCGCGCTGCCGCTCCTCGCCATGGGCCTGGCGCTCCTGACCGGCCGCCGGCACGCCCGGCCGGTGAGCGAGCCGGTGAGCGGCGAGCCGGCGGAGCGGCTCGACGCGCTGCTCCTGGGACTGGTGCCGCCCGACTCCCGCTCCTCCCCCCGGGCGCTCGCCGCGGCTCTCCGGACTGCGGGGATGGAGCGCGAGGCGGCGGAGCGGCTGGTGCAGCTGCACGGCGCGCTCTCCGCCGAGCGCTTCGGCCGGGACGGCGACGGCCACGGATCGCGCGAGCTGCTCGGCGAGATCGCGGCGGCGCTCGGCCGGCTGCCGCGCCGGCTCAGGCGCTGGAGCCCGCAGGCGGCGGTGCTGGCGGGGCTGGCGCTGCTGGTGCAGACGGCGCGCGCGGCGCCCCTCGCGGCGCAACCGGCGATCGAGCTCTACAACCGGGGCGAATACGCCGCGGCGGCGGCGGCGTTCGGCAGGGAGGCGACCCGGGCCCGCCGCTCCGGCGCGCTCTGGTACGATCTCGCCGCGGCCGAGTACATGACCCGCCGCGACGCGCCCGCGGCGGCGGCGCTCCTCGCCGCGCGGGCCCTGGCTCCGCGCGATCCGCGGGTGAGTGCGCTGTGGAGCGCGCTGGCGCGGGAGCACGCCCAGCTCCGCCGCGCCGGCGCGGGATGGCCGCTCACCGCCGAGGAATGGTTTCTGGCGGCGCTGGCGGCGCTCTGGCTCGGCGCGCTGCTCTTCGTCGTGCTCCGCCGCCGGCTGCCGCTCTGGCCGGCCTTCCTCCTGCTCGCCGCCCTCGGGGCCGCGGCGGGCGCTTCGGCGCGCGCGGCGCGCGCGGCGCCGCGCGCGGTGCTCACCGGCGGGGTGAGCCTCCGGGTCTCACCCCACGGCCTGGCGCCGGAGCGGGGCACCGCCGCGGCGTTCAGCATCGTGCGACTGGAGCGGCGGCAGGGCGGCTGGTGGCTGGTGCGCACGAGCGACGATACCGAGGGATGGGTCATGGAAGAGATCCTGGCGCTGGCCCCCGCGTTAGATTGAGGCGATGCCCGCCCCAACCCCCCAGGCGCTCCGCCGGGTCGCCATCCTGGCCGATACCGTCGCGAACCAGATTGCCGCCGGCGAAGTCGTCGAACGGCCGGCGTCGGTGGTGAAGGAGCTGGTGGAGAACGCGCTCGACGGCGGCGCGCACCACGTCCGGATCGAGCTGGAGCAGGGCGGCAAGAACCTGATCGCGGTGAGCGACGACGGCTCCGGCATGGGCCGCGAGGACGCGGTGCTGGCGCTCGAGCGCCACGCCACCAGCAAGATCGCGAGCGCCGCGGACCTGGTCGGCGTCAGGACCTTCGGCTTCCGGGGCGAGGCGCTCCCGGCGATCGCGTCGGTGTCCCGCTTCACGCTCCAGACCTCGGACGGCGCCGAGGCGAGCGAGCTCACCGTCTCCGGCGGCCGCCTCGAAGCGGTGGCCGAGGCGGCCCGCCAGCGCGGCACCACGGTGACCGTGCGCGGGCTCTTCTACAACACCCCGGCCCGCCGCAAGTTTCTCCGCTCGACGGGCAGCGAGACCCGCGGCGCGGCGGAAGCCGTCGCGACCCTCGCGCTCGCCCACCCCGCGGCGGGCTTCGAGCTGGTGGTGGACGGCAGCACCCGGCTGCTGGTGCCGCCGGGCCAGGACGAGCCGGCGCGGCTCGCCGGTGTCTGGGGGCCCCAGCTCGCCGGGACGCTCATCGCGGTGAGCTACGCCTCCGGCCCGGTGCGGGTTATGGGCTTCGCGCAGCGGCCCGGCGATGCCGCGCCCACCGGACGCCGCGCCCAGCTCTTCGTCAACGGCCGCCCCTTCCGCGATCCCTTCCTGATCCGCGCGGCGGAGGCGGGTTACCGCTCCGCCATTCACCCCGGCGACCGTCCCAGCCTCCTCCTCCGGCTCGAGCTCGATCCCGCCCAGGTGGACGTGAACGTGCACCCCGCCAAGCTCGAGGTCCGCTTCCGCGACCGCATGACGATCGAGCGGGTAGTCGAGGAGGCGATCCGCCACGCCTTGAGCGGCCTGGAGGCCGCGGCGCCCCTGGGCGAGTGGCGTCCGCTCCCCCGCGCCACGGAGAGCGCGGGCCCGGGGGGTGCCCCGGAGCCCGATTCCCTCTTTGCTCCGCTGGACAGCCCGCTCGAGGAATTCGCGGCCCAGACCGCGGACGGCGCTTCCCCGGCGAGCTTCGGCGCGCCGGTGGTGCAGCTGTTCTCCAGCTACATCGCCTTCGAGGGCCACGAGGGCCTCGTCATCGTGGACCAGCACTCGGCCCACGAGCGGGTGCTCTACGAGGAGGTGATGGACCTCCTCGCCACCGGCCACGGCGGGAGCCAGCGGCTGCTCCTCCCCGAGACGCTGGAGCTCACCGACGAGGAGCTCGACGCGCTGGAGCGTCATCGCGAGGCGATCGAGGCGGTGGGCTACCAGGTGGAGCCGTTCGGCGGGCGCTCGGTGGTGCTCCAGGCGGTGCCCGCGCCGCACCCGCGCTTCGACGCGCTGGCCTGCTTCCGCGAGCTGGTGGCGGACCTCGCGCGGGGCCGCTTCGGCGGCTGGGCCAACCGGCTGGAGCGCTTCGCCGCCACCTACGCCTGCCGCGCCGCGGTGAAGGCCGGGATGCCGCTCACCGAGACCGAGATGCGGGCGCTCCTGCTCCGGCTCTTCGAGACCCGGCTCCCGCCCCACGACGTGCACGGCCGCAGCACCATCGTGCAGCTGCCGCGGGAAGAGCTGGAGCGCCGGTTTGGGCGGCGATAGTCTCCCCATCCTGGTCGGGCCCACGGCCGTCGGCAAGACGGCGGTGGTCCTCGCGCTCGCCGCCCACCTCCCGCTGGAGGTGATCTCGGCCGACTCGCGGCAGGTCTATCGCCGGCTCGACATCGGTACCGCCAAGCCCAGCCGGCGCGAGCGCCAGCGGGTGCCGCATCACGGGCTGGACCTGGTGGACCCGGGCGAGCGCTACAGCGCGGGGCGATTCGCCCGGGAGGCGACCGGGTGGATCGAGGAGGTCCGCTCGCGGGGACGGCTCCCGGTGGTGGTCGGGGGAACCGGGCTCTACATTCGCGCGCTCGCCGACGGCCTCTTCGTCGAGCCGCCGCTCGATCTGGAGCGGCGCCGCTCGCTGGAGCACTGGATCAGCGGGCTCTCGGTGACCGAGCTGGTGCGCTGGGCCGGCCGGCTCGATCCCGGCTTCGCGGCGGGGGGACGCCAGCGCGCCACCCGCGCCATCGAGGTGGCCCTGCTCACCGGCCACCCGCTGACCGCCTGGCACGAGCGGGCCAGCGGCGAGGGCGCGGTGGTGCCGTGGTACGTGCGCTTCACCGCGCCGCGCCCGGTGCTGCACCAGCGCATCCGGGTCAGGAGCGAGGAAATGCTCCGGCGCGGCCTGGTGCAGGAGGTGGCCGCGGTGCTCAGCGAGGGGCATCCGCCCGACGCGCCCGGTCTGGACGGCGTCGGGATCCGCGAAGCGGTGGAATACCTCCACGGGCGGAGGAGCCTCGAGACCGTGGCCGACGGGCTCGCGGCGAGCACCCGCCGCTACGCCAAGCGGCAGGAGACCTGGTTCCGCCACCAGCTGCGCGGGCCGGTGTTCACCCTTGACGCCACCCGACCGGTCGAGGAGCTCGCCGCCGAGATCGCCGCGGCGTGGCAGGGCGGGCGCCCCCTCCTCTCGGCGAGCCTCTAACCCCCAACCCCCATCCCCTGACCCCTTTTCATGAAAATCGGCATCACCTGCTATCCCACCTACGGCGGCTCCGGCGCCCTCGCCACCGAGCTGGGCCTGGACCTCGCGCGCCGCGGGCACGAGGTGCACTTCATCACCTACGCGATGCCGTTCCGCCTGCGCGGCTACACCGAGGGCGTGTACTTCCACGAGGTGGACACCTCGGTGGGGCACTACCCGCTCTTCGAGCACTATCCCTACACCCTCGCGCTCGCCTCCAAGCAGCACGAAGTGGCGCTTCAGGTCGGACTCCAGGTGCTCCACGTGCACTACGCCATCCCCCACGCCACCACCGCCTGGCTCGCCAAGGAGATGCTCGGCCCGGGGCACCCGCTCAAGGTGATCACCACCCTGCACGGCACCGACATCACCCTGGTGGGCCAGGAGGCGAGCCTCCATCCCATCACCAAGTTCTCCATCGAGCGCTCCGACCAGGTGACGGCGGTCTCCGAGTATCTGAAGGACGAGACCATCCGCACCTTCGGCTGCGAGCAGTGCCGGATCGCGGTGATTCCCAACTTCGTCAATCTCGCCGAGTACCGGCCGCCCCCCGCCGGGGGCGGGGAGAAGCACGGACTCTGCCCGGCGGACCACAAGCTGGT
Organism: Gemmatimonadales bacterium; assembly: GCA_036004545.1. Taxonomy (GTDB): domain Bacteria; phylum Gemmatimonadota; class Gemmatimonadetes; order Gemmatimonadales; family GWC2-71-9; genus JABFSM01. Next base: position 2,860 of record DASYRI010000252.1, on the reverse strand, counting down.
GACTCACGTCTCCAACTTCCGCGAGGTGAAGCGGGTGAAGGACGTGGTGCGGGTGTTCGCCCGGATCCGGCGCGCCCTGGCCGCGACCCTTCTCATGATCGGCGACGGCCCCGAGCGCGACGACGCCGAGCGCGAGGCCCGCGATCTCGGCGTGGCCGAGGACGTCCGCTTCCTCGGCCGCATTGACAGCGTGGCGCGGCTCCTCCAGCAGAGCGACCTCTTCGTGCTCCCCAGCCAGACCGAATCGTTCGGCCTGGCCGCGCTCGAGGCGATGGCGTGCGGCGTCCCCGTGGTGGGGAGCCGTGCCGGCGGGCTCACCGAGGTGGTGGAGGACGGGAAGAGCGGCATCCTGGAGCCGCCCGGCTCGGTCGAAGCGATGGGACGCCGCGCGGTCGAGCTGCTCCGCGACCCCGAGCGGCACCGCGCGATGGCCGCCGCCGCGGCCGAGCGGGCCCGGTCCTTCGACGCCGACCGGATCGTGCCGATGTACGAGGCGCTCTACCGCGAGGTGGTGGGATGACCCTCTCCTGGTGGCAGGGCCTGATCCTGGGACTGGTGCAGGGGTTCACCGAATTCCTTCCGATCTCGAGCTCGGGCCACCTGGTGCTCGCCGAGCGGCTGGTCGGCTTCCAGGCGCAGGGGCTGTTCTTCGAGGTCGCGGTCCACGTGGCGACGCTGCTCTCGGTGCTGGTCGCCTACCGGCGCCGCATCGTCGAGCTGCTCCGGGGCCTCGTCCTCCGCGGGGGCGAGGCCTGGCGCTACACCGGGATGCTCCTGCTCGCCTCGGTCCCCGCGGCGTTCGCGGGGATCACCCTGCGCGGGTACTTCGAGCGCTCCTTCCACTCGATGCCTGCCCTCGGCTGGCAGTTCCTGATCACCGCGGCCCTCCTCTGGAGCACCCGCGCCGCGCTCGCCCGGGCGACGGACACGAAGGTCACCGCGCCGCGCGCGGTGCTCATCGGCATCGGGCAGGCGGTCGCCATCATTCCCGCGATCTCGCGCTCCGGCGCCACCATCGCCGCGGCGCTCTGGAGCGGACTCGCCGCGGAGCCGGCCGCGGAGTTCTCGTTTCTCATGTCGGTGATCGTGATCGCGGGGTCCGGGGTGCTCGAGGCGCGCCATATCCCCCCCGGCAGCCACCCGTTCACCGCCGCGCTGGCGACCGCGTTCCTCGCCGCGATGATCTCGGGGATCGTCGCGATCCGGTTCCTGGTGAGCCTGCTCCGGCACAAGCGCTTCCACCTCTTCGCGCCCTACTGCGCGGTGCTCGGCGTCTTCTGCCTGGTCTGGTACGGCTGGCTCGGACGATGACCGCAGGTGGCGTCACCTGGCACGACGCGCTCGGCTCCACCCAGGAGGAAGCCCACCGGCTGGCCGCGGAAGGGGCCCCCCACGGCGCCGCCGTCGCCGCGCGGGTCCAGACCGGCGGCCGCGGCACCCGCGGGCGGCTCTGGTTCTCGCCCGAGGGCGGACTCTGGCTGAGCGTGGTCTGCCGGCCGGAGGAGAGCGACGCGTTCGAGGCGGTGGGGCTCCGGGTGGGACTCGTCCTCGCCGATCTCCTCGACCGGCAGCTCCGCGCCGACAGCCGCGTCGCGCTCAAGTGGCCCAACGATCTCCTGCTGGACGATCGCAAGCTCGGCGGCATCCTGGCCGAGGCGCGCTGGCATGGAGAGCGCATCGCCTGGATCGTGGTGGGCGTGGGCATCAACGTGCGGAACGAGCTCCCCAGCGCGGTGCGCCACTCCGGGGCCCGGCTCGCGGACGCCGGGTTCACCGGCTCACCGGACGAGCTCGCGGAGCCGGTGGCCGGCGCGGTGGCGAACGCGGCCGCCCGCGCGGCGCCGCTCACTCGGGACGAGCTCGACCAATTCGCGCGGCGCGACTGGCTCCTGGGCAGAGCAGTCGCGGCGCCGGAGCAGGGCGTGGCCGACGGCATCACGCCGGCCGGCCGGCTCCGGGTGCGGCTCCCGGACGGGCGGGTGGCGGAGATCCTGACCGGCGTCGTGGTCCGCGCCGTGGAACCGGTGCCATGACCGGCGCGCGCGCGCTGGGCTACCGGCTGTTCGGAAAGCTCTTCGACTATCTGCTGCACCTCCGGCCCGCCGAATGGCCGATTCTCACCGTCCATTTCCTCACCGGGAGCGTGCTCGCGGTGGGACTCCGCGGCGTGCTGGGGCGGGGCGGCTGGTCGCTTCTGGCCGGCGCCGCGGCGTTCGTCATCGGACTCAACGGCGGGACGCTGGCCTTGAACTCCGCCTTCGATCGCGACGAAGGCGACGTCGCCTACCTTCGCCGCCCGCCGCCGCCGCCCCGAGGGCTCGCCGGATTCGGGCTCGGGATGATGGGCCTGGCGCTCCTCATCGCGACCAGGCTCCCGATCGGGTTCTACACCGCGACCGCGCTCTGCTTCCTGCTCTCGGTGCTGTACTCCGTCCCGCCGATTCGCCTCAAGTCGGTGGCCGGGATGGATTGGGCCATCAACGTCGTGGGATTCGGGTTCCTCGCCCCCTACGCCGGCTGGGCGCTCACCGGGAAGCCGCTCGGCGAGCCGGGCCGCACGGTGTTGCTGTCGTTCGCGCTGCTGTTCGGCGCGTTGTATCCGCTCACCCAGCTCTACCAGCTCGACGAAGACCGCCGCCGCGGCGACCGCACCCTCGCCGTGGCGCTCGGCGTGGACCGAAGCCTCGCCCTGGCGCTCCTCCAGGCCGGGCTCGCGTTCGCGGGCTTCACGCTCGCCGGTGCTGCGAGCGGCTGGGGCGGGATCCGGGGCGGCAACACCAGATGGGCGGGGCTGGCCGCGGCGGCTGTGACCTGGGCGCTGGTGCTGATTCCCTGGTGGCGCGCTCGCCACACCATGACG
>DASYRI010000251.1:0-20289 GCA_036004545.1 Gemmatimonadales bacterium | reverse complement strand
AACCCGCTGGAGCCGCCGGCCGGCGACGTGGTCGAGCCGCTCGAGCGAAAGGGCGAGATGGGCACCCCGGCGGGTCTCCAGCACGGCGTGAATCTCGTCCACGATCACCACCCGCGCGCTCCGGAGCATGGCGCGGCTCCGCTCGGCGGTGAGGAGGAGGTAGAGCGACTCCGGGGTGGTGACCAGGATGTGGGGCGGGGTCTTGAGCATCGCGAGCCGCTCGGCGGGGCTGGTGTCGCCCGAGCGCACCGCCGCGGTCAGGTGCGGCTGGCCGAGCCCCATCGCCTCCGCGAGCCGGCGGATCTCCCGCCTGGGCTCGGCCAGGTTCTTGTGGATGTCGGCGGAGAGGGCCTTGAGCGGCGAGACGTAGACCACCCGCACTTCGTCCGGCAGCCCCCCCGCGAGCGACTCGCGAAGCAGCTGATCGAGCGAGATGAGGAACGCCGCGAGCGTCTTGCCGGAGCCGGTAGGCGCCGCAATCAGGGTGTCGGCGCCCCGCCGGATAGCATCCCAGCCACCCACCTGCGCGGGCGTGGGCTCGCCCAGACGCTCCGCAAACCAGCGGGCGATGACGGGGTGAAATCCGGACAGGGACATGGCTCGGAATATGGTCGGAGATTCGGGCTTTCGCACCGACCTCAGGGCCTGCCCGGCTCCCAGTCCGGCAGCCCTTCGAGCCAGGAATACGGATTGATCGCCACCCCACGCACCCGACTCGCCACCGCGGCCACGTTCATCGGAGTGTAGAGCCAGATCGCGGGCACGTCGGCGTTGAGCTGCTCGATAGCCTCCCGCCACGCAGGGCGCGCGAGCGGCGGCGGGCCACGGAACGCCGCGGCACGGCGGAAGAGGGAATCGAAGGCGGCGCTCCGGTAGCTCGAGAAGTTGAGCGCGCCGATCCCCGCCGCGGTCCACTGGTCGCCGAGGCCGCGCGGGCTCGGCTCGTCGAGCCAGGCGCCGATGAAGCTCTCGAAGCGGCCCTTGCGGAGCCGCTCCTGGAACACCGGAAAGTCCACGCTGGTCACCGTCGCGGTGACGCCGGCCCGCCGCCACATCTCCTGCACCACCTGCGCGAGATTCCGCCGCGCGACGCTGCTCGCCGGCACCAGGATGTCCACCGCCAGCGCCTTGCCGCCACGGCGGCGCTTCCCATCCGCGCTCCGGATCCATCCCGCCCGGTCGAGGAGCGCGGCGGCGCCGGCGCTGTCGAACGGCGCCACCGCGATCGAATCGCTCGCGATCCAGAGATTCCGCGACATCGGTCCCGGCGGGGCCGCGGCGCCCGGCCCGAACACGGCGCGGGCCGCGGTGGCGCGGTCGGTGGCCATCGCCAGCGCGCGCCGCACCTCGGGCGAGCGCACCGTCCCGGGCGCCCCCGCGGCGAGGTTGAAGCCGAGGAACCCGTAGACCGAGGAGGGATACCGGAGCGTGGCGAGCGCGGAGTCCGCGGCGACCCGCGCGACCCGAGCCGAGTCGCCGATCGTTTCCAGCAGATCGGCTTCGTGGCTCAGCAAGAGGTTAAGCGCCGCGTCCTGGTCGCCGGTAAAGCGCCAGACGACGCGGCGGGCCGCTCCCCTCGGGCCTCCGCCCTCGACCCGCTCGAGGGTCAGGGACTGCCCCTTCACCCGGCCCGCGAGCCGGTAGGGTCCGGAGCCGACCAGATGTGCGGTAGCGGTGTCGGCGGCCCAGCGGGCCCGGGGGATCGAGTCCCAGATGTGAGCTGGGAGAATTCGCACCAACCAGGTGGCGTCGTACCACTGCTCCGGATCGGCGGCGCGAAAGCCGATCAGCACGGTGGAGTCGTCCGCCGCTCGCGCGGTCACCCGGCCGGCGAGCGACCGGCGGGCCGGCGAATCCACCGCGCTGTCGGCGTAGGCCTCGAAGGAGAACACCACATCGGCGGCGGTGACGAGGGTGCCGTCGTGCCAGCGGGCCCCGGGACGGAGGTGAAACCGAAGGGTCAGCGAGTCCACCCGCTCCCAGCGCGCGGCGAGGCGTGGGGCGTAGGCGCTGCTGTCGAGCGGCGAGCCGCCTGCCCGGAGCCCGGCGAGTCGTTCGAACATCAGGTCGCTCACATCCCGTCCCACCGTCTCGACGACGAGCGGCGGGAGGAGGGCGTGCGGCTCGCCCGTGGCCGCGATGACCAGGGTGTCACACCGGGGACAGTCGGCGGTGCGCCCGCAGCCGGTGGCGAGGAGCAGCAGGGTGAGGATTGTGACAGCAGTTCGTGGCGGCTGCGCCACGGCACCCCGCAAGGATTGGACGGCCCGGGACTCGGAGTGCAAGGATTGGAGCCCCAGTGTGTGTGTTTTTTGTGGTCGGCCGCAGCCAGTTGCAGGGCCGTAAGTGGCTATCGAGCAATGCAGTCGCGCAGGGATGACAGCGGCGCTGTCTCGAAATATGTCGGTCATTGTGAGCCCGGCACGGGGGTTGCGAGTGCCTTCGAGCGGGAAGCGTACGCTTGCCCCAACGTAACGACGATGCCAACGCCAGGAGAAGCCGTCATGCACCGGCCATGGTCCGTACGACTCGTCCTGTTCGGCGCAGTGCTCGTCGCTGCGGCCTGCGCCGGGGCCGGGGGCCCGCCCACGGAGCCGCAGGCGCCGTCGTTTTCGACCGGGGCGGTGATTTCGCCGACCCTGCTGGTATGCACCCCGCTGCCCCCGGAGACGGCCACCAGGTTCTTCACCAAGGAAGGCGGGCTTCTCCAGGTTGGCCCGCACACGCTGTGGGTGCCGAAGTCGGCCGTCAAGGACACCGTCACCATCAGCGCTGAAATCGTGGCGGGCGAGGGCAACGCGGTCCGCTTCTCTCCCCAAGGGTATGCATTCAAGAAGGGTGGCGCCGTCCTCACCCTGAGCTACGACAATTGCTCGGGCCCGGGGCTGCTGCAGCCCAAGGCGATCGCGTACACCGACGATGCCTTCAACATTCTCTACCTCATCCCGTCAGCCGATCTCCAGCCGCAGCACGCCGTCACCGCGATGATCCAGCACTTCTCCCAGTACGCGGTGGCGTACTAGCCGCCGGCGCACCGTCCTCGCGTGTCCGGTCCCACCGTTCCCGGCCCCGACCCGGCGCTCCGCCCCGCCGCCGAGCATCTGCTGGCGGGGCGGAGCCACGACCGGGCCGGCCGCGCCGGGGAGGCGATGGCGGCCTATGAGGCGGCGCTGCACCTGGCGGTCGAATCGGGAGAGCGGGCCGCGCACGTGGAAGCGTCCCGCAGGCTTGGCGTGTTGCACCACCGCGGCGGCGATCGGGTGCGCGCGCACGAGCTCTGCCGCCGGAGCTACGTCGACGCGATCGGCCTGGGCGACCTCGCCCTCGCGGGCGAAGCGCTCAACGCCCTGGCGGGCTTCGCCTTCGAGGCGGGAGAGATGGCCACCGCACGGCGGACCTGGGACCACGCGCTCTCCCTGGCCGGAGTTTCGGGAGCGCTCCACGGGCGCATCGAGCAGAATCTCGGCATCATCGCCAACGTGATGGGCGACCACGAGGCCGCTATGGCCCACTATCGCCGCTCGCTCAATTCCTTCGAGCGCGCCGGGGACGACCGCGGCCGGGCCATCGCCTACCACAATCTGGGAAAGATCGCGACCCAGCGGGGCGAGCTGGTGGACGCCGACACCTGCTTCGAGCGGAGCGCCGGGCTCGCCACCGCGACCGGCGACGTCCATCTCGAGGGGCTCTGCGAGCTGAACCGCGCCGAGCTCTCGCATGCCCGGCAGCAGTTCGGCGAGGCGTTGCGCCGCGTCGAGGCGGCGCTCACCATCTTCGAGCGGCTCGGCGCCCCGAGAAACAAGTCCGGCGCGTACAAGCTGCTGGGGATGGTGTACCGGGACACCGGCCGCCCGGCCCTGGCGGAGGAGCGGTTCCGCGCCGCGATGGCCCTGGCGGTGGAGACCGGCTGCCTGCTGGATGAGGCGGATGTCTGCCGGGAGCTCGCCCTGTTGCACCTGGGTCAGGGGCGCAACCAGGACGCGCTCACCCTGCTCAATCGCGCCCACGGGCTCTTCAGCCGGCTCGACGCCCGGGTGGACGTGGTGGACATCGCCGCCAGGATGGGCGGGCTCGAGGAGACGTTCCTCGCCGTGGTGCGCGAGTGGGGTCAGTCCATCGAGTCGGCGGACCAGTACACCTTCGGTCACTGCGAGCGGGTGGCGCGATACGCGGTGGCGGTGGGCGGGGTGCTCGGGCTCGATCCGATGGAGCTGACCACCCTCCGCCTGGGCGCCTACCTCCACGACGTGGGGAAGGTCCGGGTGCCGCACGAAATCCTCAACAAGCCCGGCCGGCTCACCGAGGAGGAATTCGAGATCATCAAGCTCCACCCGGTCCACGGGGTGGAGCTGCTCAAGGGCGTCGAGTTCCCCTGGGACCTCCGGCCCATCGTGCGCTGGCACCACGAGAAGCAGGACGGCACCGGCTACCCCGACCGGCTGCGGGGCGACGAGATCCCCCTGGGCTCCCAGGTGATCGGAATCGTGGACGTCTTCGATGCCCTCACCACCACGCGGAGCTACCGGGCCTCCATGTCCCGCGAGACGGCGCTCGCGGAGTTGGCACGCTGCCGGCACTGGTGGCGGGCCGACGTGTACGACGCGTTCATGGCGTCGGTGGGGGGGAGCGCGGAAGTGTGGGAGGAGACGGTCCGCGGTTAGTTTCCAGCCATGCCCCACCCCATTGTCCTCGGGGCCGGGGCGACCGGATGGGTCGGCGGCCCGGAGGCGGAGTGAGCGCCCCGCCATCCACGTCGGTCGCGCCAGTGCCCGCCACGCCCTCCGCGCCCCCCGGGCCCCCCGGGCCCCCCGGGCCCCCCGCGCCCGCCGCGGCCCCCGCGTCCTCCCCCATGACGGCGCCGACGGCGACGATCCTCGCCGGCCCCGGCGCCGCCGTCCGCCGATTCTCCCCCGCCCGGTTCTTGAGCTGGATCTATCGGCCGGCGCAGATCACCTGGGCCGCGATGCTGCTGGGCTGGGTCGCGCTCTACTTCGCCTATCGGGACAACTGGTGGGGAGTGATCCTCTCGCTCGGCACCACGGTGGGGGGCCTGGTCGCCGTGCACCGGGGCCGGGTGCTCGGGCGGGAGCGCCGCTTCATGCTCGAGGGGGCCGTCTCCGCCGCCGCGGCCCGCAATCGCGAGCTGGAGCTTCTCCGCCGCCTCGGCTCCACCCTGCTGGCGGTGCGGAGCAGCGGGGAGCTGCTTGAGGAAGTCGCCGAGCTGGCCGGCGAGCTGCTGCAGGCCCAGGCCGGCGGCATCATGCTGGTGGCGGAGGAAGGCCGCTTTCTTCGGGTCGCCGCGGGGAGCGGGCTGCTCCGCCCGGCGACGGGCAGCCTCATGCCGATGGACCGCTCGATGGTCGGCTGGTGCGTGGTGAACGACCAGCCGCTCATCTCCGACGACATGGCGCACGATCCCCGGCACTTCCCGATCCACACCCTCCCGGCCCAGCTCGAGCGGGCGGTGTGTGTGCCGCTCCGCTCCTCGGGAGTCGTGATCGGCGCGGCCTGCGCCTACAACCGGACCGACGGCCAGCCGTTCAACGAGCACGCCATCCGGCTCCTCGACGCGCTGGCGGAGCAGGTCGCCGTGGGGCTCGACCGCGCCTTCATGCTGGAGGCCACCCGGCGGAGCGAGCGGGAGCTCGCCGAGAAGAACCGCGAGCTCCTCCGGGTGACCAAGCTCAAGGACGAGTTCCTCGCCAACATGTCCCACGAGCTCCGCACCCCGCTCAATGCGATCATCGGGTTTTCCGACCTGCTGCTGCTGCCGGGCGTGGGGGAGCTGGACACCCAGCAGCGGGATTTCCTGGAATCCATCGCCCGGAACGGCCGCCATCTCCTGGGCCTGATCAACAACGTGCTCGACCTCTCCAAGATCGAGGCGGGGCGCATGACCGTCCACCTGACCCGCCTCGATCTGCGGGAGGCGATCCAGGGGGCGGTGACGGACACCGGGAGCCTGCGGAGCACCAAGGACCAGCAGTGTACCCTGGAGGTCGGCGATGTGCCGCTCGAGGTCGTCGCCGACCACACCCGGGTCCGCCAGGTGCTCTTCAACCTGCTCTCCAACGCGTCCAAGTTCACGCCGGACCGCGGTACCCTTGCGCTCTCCGCCATCCGCACCCCGGTCCCGCTTCCTCTTCCCGGAGATCGGGCCGGGGAGCGGCCCCGCCTGGTCACCCGCGACTCGGTCTGGGTCTCGGTGCGCGACAGCGGCATCGGGATCCGGCCCGAGGACCAGGGGAAGCTGTTCCAGGTCTTCAGCCAGGTGGACAGCTCGGCCAGCCGGCAGCAGTCGGGGACCGGGCTCGGGCTCGCGCTCTGCAAGCAGTTCGTCGAGCTGCACGGCGGGACGATCGGGGTCGAGTCCATCTTCGGCGAGGGGAGCACCTTCTGGTTCATCCTCCCGATCGAGGGGCCGATCCGGCAGCCGGGCTGAGCGTTCCACCACCCCGATTGGACCGCCGGCGGGGCGGGGCGCTACATTGCTCCATGCTTCGGACTCTGGCGCGGGGGCTGTTGTCGGCGTCGCTCATCGGGCTGATCGGCGGGGGCGGGGGCGGCCTGGCTTCGGTGGATGCCTTGCTCTTCCACGCGACCGGTCGCGGGGTCGAGGCGCTCCGTCCGCACTACGAGGCGACCAGCGGCTGCCACGCCGATCGCTGCGCAGTCCTCTCCACCGCGAGCGAGTCCCGCTCCGTGCCCAGTGTGCCGGGGGCCGGCCTCTCGGTGGACCCTCCCCGGGACCACGGTGCGCCCCCGCCGCGTGCGGCGCTCCACGGCCTCGTCCTCCTTCCCCACTACTTCTCGCGAGCCCCCCCTCCGGCCAGCTGACCCCCGGCGTCATCACGTTCGAGGCTCACATCGGAGAGGGAGATTCATGCGAACGCTGCTCACCGCAGTGACCGTGGCGCTTGCCGGCGCCACGACATCGGCGGCCCAACGGCCCGACAGTACTCGCGCCGACAGCGCCGCCCGCGCTCGGGCCGACTCGATCCGTCGGGTGCGGGAGCCCAGCGCGCTGGACTCCCTTGCCGCAGTGATTCGTTCCCTGCAGGCACGGGTGGATAGCCTGGCGGCGGCGGCGGCGGCCGGGCAACCGGCGCCGTCGACGCCGGCCCAGCCCGGCCGCACGGCCGGGGCCTACATGAACATCGGATTCGATGGACTGGGGGACTTCGGGTGGTCCTCGGAGCCGGCTGTCGCCTCGCTCCAGCGCGGCGATCACGATCCGCACGTGCGCGGGTTCACGATTCCCAACGCGGAAATCTCGCTGGACGGTGCCGTGGATCCGTATTTCAAGGGGTTCGCCAACATCGTCTACAAGATCGATTCGCAAGGGGAAACCGGGGTTGAATTGGAGGAGGTTTACCTCCTGACCACATCGCTCAAGTGGAATCTGCAGCTGCGGGGCGGTCAGTTCTTTACGGAGTTCGGCCGCCAGAATCCGCAGCACCCCCACGCCTGGTCGTTCGTGGACCAGCCCCTGGTCCTCAACCGGATGTTCGGTCCCGACGGACTGCGCAGCCAGGGTGCGAGGCTCTCCTGGCTCCTGCCGACGAAGTGGTACACCGAGGCGATGGTGGGTGTGTTCAACAGCGCCGGCGGGACGACGTCCAGCTTTCGCTCCGATGAGTCGGCGGAGATCCACGGCGGAGCTCCAGTCGCGCGCGGAGTACGCCGTCTCACGGATCTCCTGCTCGTGCCGCGAATCACTGCGTCGATCGACCTCACCAGTACCCAAACCCTGCTGTTCGGGGCATCGGGGGCGTTCGGCCCGAACAATTCCGGGCCGGATGCCCGAACCCGGATCTACGGGGCCGATCTCTTCTGGAAATGGAAGTCAGCGACGGCAGCCGCCGGGTTTCCCTTCGTCTCGTTCCAGGCCGAAGCGCTTTTCCGGCGGTATGACGCGGCGGCGCGTCTGTCGGCCGATGATCCGTCGGTCATCTTGCCCGCGGAAAAACTCGACGACCGGGGGGTCTATTCGCAGCTGTTGTGGGGGATCAAGCCACGCATTGTGGCCGGATTGCGTGGGGACTTCGTCTCAGGGAGCAACGCCGCGTTCGAGGCCGAGCTCCGCGCTGAACGATATCGCGTGTCGCCGAACCTGACCTGGTATCCGACCGAGTTCTCGAAGGTACGGCTGCAATACAACTACGATCACCGTACGGGACCTGGCGTCGATCATTCGCTGTGGTTGCAGTTCGAGTTCATACTCGGCGCGCACGCAGCACACAAATTCTAGAGGCAAACGATACTCACATGTGGACTCTCGGCATTCTCAAGACGGCCGCCGCCGCGCTGATCGCCGTTGCCGGCATCGGCGCGCCAGCTCCCAAGAAGCTCACCGTCGTGGCGACGACTCCCGACCTGGCGGCGCTCGCCCGGGAAATCGGCGGCGACGCCGTCGTGGTCGCAGCGCTGGCGAAACCGACGGAAGACCCGCACTTCGTGGATGCGAAACCGAGTCACCTGGTGACCCTCAACCGGGCCGACGTGCTGATCGAAGGCGGGGCGGAGCTTGAACTGGGATGGCTTCCGCCCTTGCTCGACAACGCGCGCAACGGCAAGATCGCCGCTGGAGCGCCGGGCCGCATCGTGGCGTCCCAGGGTATCCGGATGCTGGAGGTGCCCGCGACGTTCGATCGCTCCAAAGGGGATGTTCACTCGCTCGGGAATCCTCATTTTCTGGTCGATCCGCTGAGCGCGAAGATCGTCGCCGGCGAGATCGCCGATCACCTGGAGCGAGTGGATCCGGCGAACGCCGAGGCCTTTCAAGCGAACCTCAAGCGATTCGACGACACCATCGATCGGAAGCTGGTGGAGTGGCAGAAACTGCTGGCGCCCTTTCGGGGCACCAGGATCGTGACCTACCATAAGGACTTCGTGTATTTCGCGGAGCGCTTCGGCCTGGAGATCGTCGAGGAGCTCGAGCCGAAGCCGGGCATTGCGCCATCCCCGGCCCACCTGGCGAAAGTCATCAGCACGATGCAGACGACCAAAGCGCGGGTGATCCTGGTCCAGCCCTACCAGAATCGAAGGACGGCGGAAACGGTGGCGCGACAGACTGGTGCGATGGTGCTCGACATGCCGCAGCAGCCCGGCGCCATTCCGAACACCGCCACTTACTTCGATGTGATGGATCACCTGGTGCAGACGCTCGCGGCTGCCCTGGGGGGAAAGCCATGAATCCGGGAGATTTCCAGGTCGCCTGGGAGATCATGAAGTGGCCCCTGGCCGCGTGCCTTATCCTTCCCCCCCTCCTCGTGTACCTGGGGCTGCATGTGGTTCGGCGCGAGGTGATCTTCGTGGACCTGGCGCTCGCCCAGGTGGCCACTCTGGGTACCTGCCTCGCCCTGATACTCGGTCATCATTTCAATGACCGGATCACCTTCTGGATCTCTCTCGGCGTGACGTTCCTGGGCGCGGCGTTCTTCAGCTGGTCGCGCGCCAGCCGGAGACGCAACGTCCCCCAGGAGGCCATCATCGGCATCACGTTCGTCGTGGCGGCCGCGGGAGTGATCCTCCTGCTGAGCCGGGTTGCGGGCGGAAAGGAAGAGCTCGAGCACCTGTTGACCGGGGACATTCTGAACGTCACTCAAGCGGAAGTCGGCCAGCGCGGGGCGCTTTTCGCGGCGCTGGCGCTCTTCTACGGCGGATTTCACCGACGTTTCGCGCTGATATCGTCGGATCCGGAAGCCGCGGAGGCACGGGGGATGAGGGTCCGGCTTTGGGACTTTCTGTTCTACGCGGCGTTTGCGCTGGTGGTGGTCAGTTTCGTGCGCATGGCGGGTGTCCTCCTGACCTTCGCGTACCTGATCGTTCCCGCTGTTTGCGGTGTGATGCTGGCTCTGAGCTGGCTGCGCCGGCTCGCGGTTGGATGGGGGATTGCCGCAGCTGCAAGCCTGCTCGGGCTATGGGCCTCCTACCGTCTGGACCTGCCGACCGGGGCCGCGATCGTGGTCGTCTGCGGGCTGCTGCTGGGTCTGGTGAGCATCATCGCTTCGGTGCGGCGGGCATGATCCGGTAGCCGGCATGCACCGTTTGCGCGGATGGTTCGCCCCCCTCCTGTTCCTCGCCACCGCCCTGGCCGGCGGCCCGGGGCTCGCCGGGCTCGAGGCGTACGAGCACGCGCATCGGACCACCCCGGGCCACGGCTACCGGATCCACTTCGAGCGGCGCGGCGGCGCCGACCACGACGACGCCTGCCGCATCTGGCTGATCCCCGCGCCGGCCCGGACCCCGACGCCGCCCCAGCGCGCGATCCGGCCCCCTTCCTCCATCGCTGCGGCGCCGCAGGTTGCGGTCGCGACGCTGTACTCCGCCGATCCCACCCTTCTCCCGCATTCGCGCGCCCCTCCCCTCGCGGTCTGACGCCAATCGCAGTCCGCGTCTTCGGACGCGCTCCCGACGCACCGTCATGAACCGACGGGGTGCGGCGCCCCGTTGGGGCGTCCGCTCCCCGCAAAGGAGGAGGAAGGACCCATGCTGTTGATTCCGATCGCCACGCTGGTGGCGCTGGCGGGTGGGGGGGGCGGCGCGCTGCCGCCCGCGCCCGCCGGCCATACTCTGTCCGGCAAGGTCACCGACTCGGCCGGCACCGCGCTCGCCGGTGCCCGGGTGGTGGTGCTGGACGCGGGCCGCTCGACCCAGACCGACGCCGGCGGGAGCTATGCCGTCGCCAATCTCGCGGATGGCACCTACGGCGTCTCGTTCGCCGCCGTCGGCTACGCGCCGGCTGTCCGCCGGGTCACCATCGCGGGGAAGGATGTCGAGCTCAATCTCGTCCTCAAGCAGAGCCTGATCGAGTTGCCTGAGGTGCAGGTGACGGCCACCGCGATCGCCACCACGACGCTCACCTCGCCCCAGCCCACTGCGGTCGTGGCGGGGACCGAGCTCCGCACCGCCCAGGCCCCCACGCTCGGCGAAACGCTGGTGATGGTTCCCGGCGTGCACAACGTGAGCACCGGCGTCGGCATCGGGAAGCCGGCGATTCGCGGGCTCACCAGCAACCGGGTGCTGGTCCTCGACAACGGCCAGCGACTCGAGACCGGGCAGTGGGGCGACGAGCACGGGTACAATATCGAGACCGCAACCGCGGAGCGGATCGAGGTCATCAAGGGGCCCGCCAGCGTGCTGTACGGCTCCGACGCTCTGGGCGGAGTGATCAACGTCATTCCGCGGGAGCTGCCGACGGCCGACCCGGGAGTCACCGTCGTGCATGCCACGATCACCAGTGCCTACGGCACCAACAATCGGGAGCCGGACGGCTCGCTCCTGGTGGAAGGGGCCAATGGCGCCTTCGGATTCCGGTTCACCGGAAGCGGGCGGACCAGCAAAAACCTGAAGACACCCGACTACGAGCTGTGGAACAGCGCCAACAAGGCGGCCGCCGGGTCCGGTACCCTAGGCTATCGTGGGGCGTGGGGGTCCCTGGTGGGTACCTTCTCCCAGCGCAACGAGAAGATCTCGCTCACCGACGAGGACCCCGCCGCGACGCCGACCCAGCGGATCGAGACCAGCCGGGGACGGGTTGACCTGAGCCTGCCCTTCGGACCGTCCCGGCTCGAGGCCGATCTCGGATACGAGCGGAACCGGCGCCGTGAGTTGGCGGATCCGGAGACCTCCCAGGTGGACCTGGGTCTGCTCACCAGGACCTGGACCGGCGGCGCGCACCTGCATCACGCGCCGATCGGGAAGCTCTCCGGGATCGTCGGAGTGTCCGGGCTCCGGAACAGCTTCGACAAGTTCGGAAGCGAGACCCTCATTCCCAACAGCAGCGCGTACAACGTCGGCGGGTACGTGTTCGAGCAGCTCGAGAGCGGCCGGCTGGGCGTCTCGTTCGGGATCAGGGCGGATCACCGGCACCTCGACGTGGACGCCGACGCCGACCTCGGCAACGGCGCCGAGATCCGGAGCTACAACTCGGTCACCGGCAACCTCGGGCTCCTCTTCCACGTGACCGAGCCGGTGGCGCTGGTCTTCAACCTCGGCCGCGGCTACCGTGCGCCGTCCACTTTCGATCTCTTTTCCAACGGGGTGCACGAAGGCACCGTCGCCTTCGAGCGGGGCAATCCCGACCTCAAGAACGAGACTTCGGTCAACGGCGACCTGGCGCTCCGGGTCCAGAGCTCGAAGGTGCGGGTGGAGCTGGGCGGGTTCGCCAATTTCATCCACAACTTCATCTACTCGGTGCCCACGGGGACGACCGATCCCGGATCGGGGTTCCAGATCTACGATGTGACCCAGGGGAATTCCCGGCTCACCGGGTTCGAGGCGTCCCTGGAGTACCACCCGGTGCGCGCGGTACACCTCCAGGGGAGCGCCGACTACACCCGCGGCACCAACACCAGTACCGATAACCCGCTGCCTCTCATGCCGCCGTTCCGGGCGACCTACCTGGCCCGGCTCGAGGGCAGGAGCAAGGGCTCCTTCCTCGATCCCTATCTGAGCGTGGGCGGCGAGACCAACGGCAAGCAGACCCGGCAGGATCCCGCTGAGGCCGAGTTCTACGCCGAGGCGTTCGGCGGGGCAGGGTATCAATCCTCGGCGTACACGCTGGCGAACGTCGGGGGCGGCTTCGGTGTCCTGGCCGGGGGGACGTCGTTCCGGGTGGACTTGATGCTGCGGAACGCCTTCAATAAGGCCTACGCCGATTACCTGAGCCGGATCAAGACCAACGCGCTGAATCCGGGCATGGGAAGGAACTTCGTCACCAGAATTTCGATGGACTTCTGAGCGGGGCGTTCCGGGCGGCGTCCGCCGGCGCGCGGGCGCCTTCCGCCAGTCAGCCGGTCCGTCCTCCTCACTGCCCGGCTGGAAGCCTGAAGACGGCCAGCTGAGGGTGGAGGCTCGCGGCGAGGGCGGTGCCGCCCGGCGCCGAGAACCGGATCGCGACCGTCACCGAGGTCGCCGGGGTGTCGAGCCGGAAGAACGACATGGTGCCCGGGCTCATGATCGCCGTGGACGTGTCCGACGTGATCGTGAAGAGCTGGACCGGGAACGCCAGCGGAATGTCCGCCGTTCCCCCGGAGGTGATGAAGAGCCGGGCCCAGAGCTGGCGCAGATTGCGGGTTAAGAACCGGTCGG
Source organism: Gemmatimonadales bacterium (assembly GCA_036004545.1). Classification (GTDB taxonomy): domain Bacteria; phylum Gemmatimonadota; class Gemmatimonadetes; order Gemmatimonadales; family GWC2-71-9; genus JABFSM01. The sequence continues at coordinate 7,194 of DASYRI010000251.1, read as the reverse complement.
CGGCCGGGGCCGTCGCGCGCGGCAGGCCGGGAAGACTGTCGGTGTAGAGGGCCAGCCCGAAGTTGCCGAAGAGGGTCTGAAACGGCTGGCCAGTGGCGGCGACGAGATCGGTGACTCCGTCGGACGGCCCTTGTTCCAGCCGCTGAAACACCGCGGGGCCGTACTGATCGCCGAGCCAGTGCGCCAGCAGCCAGTCTCCCCCCCGCCACGAGAAGCCGAACGTGTCGTCCGTGTTGAGCGTGAGGCTCGCCGTGTCCGGGAGCAATCCGTACTGGTACGAATCGTAGAGGAACGACTGGACGAACCCCTGGGCCGAGTCGGGGAAGAGCTGGTCGGGATTGGTGCGGCACGACGGGGCCGGGCATTTCTGCTCGAAGTGGAGCGAGCCGAGCTCCTCGGCCGCGATGCTCAGCCCTTCGTCCAGCCAGCTCGACCCGGGACCGCCGCCGTGCAGCACAACGTGCTGCGAGAAGTTGATGAGGTGCTGCATCTCGTGCATGAACGTGGCGGGGACGGCGGCACCCACCCCCGCGACGCTGTGGACGCAGCTCACCGTCCCGTTCGGGTCGGGTACCACCGAGTAGAAGATCTCCCCCTGATTCGAATGTGACGAGCTGGTCAGATCGTCCGGCGAGAAGAACCCGGCGACAAAGCCCTGGGTCGCGCACTGCGCCGCCGGGCTAATGGCGTTGACGATCGGCGAGAGCAGCATGATCACCCGGCCGTTCTGATCGAGGTCCGTCGGCGGGCCGAACGCCCCGACGACGATGTCGTAGAGGGTCTGATCGAAGTACTGGCTGAAGGCCTGGAGGTCGGACGCGGTGAACCCGTTGGCCGGGGCCAGGGTGTCCACGTATACGAGCAGGTTGCTGCCGGCGACGGCCAGTTTGGCGCCAACCGGCTTCCAGGCCGAGGGGCTGAGACTCGAGAGGACCTGGAAGCTCCGTACGCTGCCGACCGGCGGCGGAGCCTGGACCGCCGCGAGCGGCGCCCGTCTCGTGGGAGGCCTGAGGATCGCGGCGCGCGCCGTGCCGGAGGCGAACCGGGCGCGAGCCTGCGCCAGGAGCGTGCCTTCGAACGCCATCTGGCGCTTGAACGGCCTGGGCGGCGCGAGGAGCTCGCCGTCCCCGTTGAGCGCCGGGAGGCCGTTGGGGGGTGATGGAATGCCGACGCGCCGCGCCGAGATCGGGGCAGGCGCGAGCGTCCCGGAGGCGAGGCTGTAGTTGAACGGCTGGTTCGGCCCCTGGCTCCCCGCGAACTGGGCCACGACCAGGTAGCTCGCCCCGTTGCCCGCGAAGCTCACCGTCGCGCCGCCGCCGCTGCAATCCAGGAGCGTGGTTTGCGCCACGTCGAGCTGAACCGTCTGCGCGGGGATGCAGGGGTTGTTCTGGAAGGAGACGGGTCCGGTGGGTGCCGTGCTGTTCGTGCCGCCGCACGCCGTTATGGCGATCGAGGCAGCGACGCCGGCGTGCTTCACTGGAAAGTGGATCACCATGTTCGGTCGGACGGGGGTACGACCATCCTGTTAAGCGTCCTCGACGCCGGCCCCGCTCCCGGCCTAATGGAAGACGAGGTGAGCCACCTTCGCTTCGAGATTCCAGTAGATGAGCGCGAGCGCCGTCAGGTCGAAGGCGGCGTGCGCGCACATCAGCCCGAAGATCCGGCCCCTCATCGCGAAGATCGTCCCGTAGACGAGCCCGACGATGGTGGCTTGTTCGGTGCCGGCGAGCCCCTGCAGGGAGTAGTGCGCCAGTCCGAACCACAGGGAAGTGACCAGGACGGTGAACACCCTGGCCCATGCGCGGGGGCCGAGCAGCTTGCCCAGGCGTTCGAACAGGTATCCCCGGAAGACGGTCTCCTCTCCGAATCCCGCGCCGATCACCATGGCGTACACGGCGCCCGGAAGCGCGCCCCGGTTGCCCGCCAGGTAGTGGAATGCCTGGTTGACCGGGTCGGCGCCGAGCAACGGCATCACCATCGCCTTCATCAGCAGCTTGAACACGACGCCCAGGGCGATGCCGCCCGCCAGGCTGGCAACCCAGCTGGCGGGCCGGACGTAGCCGATCTCGCGCCAGGGCGTGCGCGACCACCGGGCCCACACCAGCACCAGGATGGCGCTGAGAGGCAGGTAGCGGTAATTGCCCGCGAGGAGGATGATGAGAATCGCGAGGATGCCGAGCGGCCCGAATCCGCGGAGCTGCGCGGCCAAGGCGTCGCCGGCCTGCGGTTGCTCCGGACGACTCATGGACCGGCCTCTCGATGCCGCGCCTGGGGGGTCAAGGGAGCGTCGAGCGCCTACTTGGCGGGCCCCGCTCCCGGCTCCGCCGTCCCCAGCCGGGCCCGGAGCGCTTCCAGCTCCGCCAGGAGCCGGAGCCCGGCTACCCTTGGCGCGAGCAGCCGGGCCGCGAGCGCGACGGTCATCTCGTCGTCGGGGCGATACGCGTCGCGGGCCACGCTCGCGAGCAGCAGATGACCCACCAGAGTTCCGCCGACCTCGAGCCGCGCGCCGAGGAGCGCCCGGGCCGGCCGGCCTGGTGCGCCGCCTCCCCGGCCCGCGAGCAGCCACTCGACCCCCTGGCCGCCTTCGGTGAGGTCGTCCACCAGCAGGGTCGCGGCGTCCTCGAATCGCGCCGCGATCGCCTGGAACGGCTCCACCGTCGCTCCGCCATCACTGGCTTCCCCGCCCCCGCCCCCCCCGCACCGGCGCCGCGGCAGATTCGCGCTGAGCGGCGCGAGGGTTCCGTCGGCCGGGTCGGCGATGAGGATCTCGAGCTGGTCGTGCGGAAGGAGCGGATAGAGGACCCCGCTCGTCCGGCGCACCAGGTCGGGCCCGCTCGCCGCCTCGCTCGCCACCCGGGCGAGGTGATCCGGCAGCGCCTCGCGGCTCATCACCGGCTCGAGCGCCGCGTGCGGCGCCGCCGACGGCAGCGACTCGGCGAGCTGGGTGAAGGTGGGCAGCAGGCCCGCGGCGAGGCGAGCGAGGGCGAGCGCCTCGCCCGGGCCGAAGGCGCTCCGGGCGAAGCTGCCAAGCAGAATCACCCCGAGATCCCGCTCGGCGCCGCGCACCGGCACCGCGATCGCCGAGGCATACTTGGCCCGGCGAAGCAGCTCCTCGAGCTGGTAGACTTCGTCCTGCAACAGGTGCGGGGAAGGGGGCGGGACGGTGACGTGGTCGAGCGCCAGCGCTTCGGGACCGAGCAGGACCACGCCCCCCGACGCGGGGAAGAGCCAGAGCGCGAAAAGGTCGTGGGGTATTTCCGTCGCCGTGGCCTCGCTGAGCGCCAGGTACCACATGGAGAGCGCGACCGGGTCGGGCGCGTCCCCTTCCAGGGGGAGAAAGGGGACGAGCGGGTCTCCGGCCGCACCCGAGGTGCTCCGGCTCGCAGGACCCATGTCGGCCGAGGGCACACCGACCCATGGTGCAGGACACATGCCGGGGGGAGCCTACCGCTCAACTCCTTGTTCGGCAAGTGATTGGCTCGGCCGAGCCGGGAGTGGCGTCTGCCGTCCCGCCGCCTCGGCCGGCGGTTGCCCGCTGCGCTTGGCCACTGCATGCATCTGCAAGGGGGGGAAGGAGTTGACATACCCCCTCCAGGTATGGAGATTCTCCCGCACAATGTGGCGCTGCTGCATATCTGCTGCAAGGAGGAATTCGTGAAGACCCTGACCCTCGAGATCGAAGGCATGAGCTGCGGCCACTGCCTGAACGCGGTGACCGGGAGCCTCTCGGCGCTGACAGGAGTGCTGGTACAGTCGGTGCAGCTGGGCCGGGCGACGGTGGCGTTTGATCCGGACGCGATCGAAGCGCACCGGATCGCGGAGGCGGTCGAGCAGGCCGGTTTCAGGGTCGCAACGATCAGGCAGTAGCTAGCTCCTACCTCTTGGCGTTCAGCATGTCTCCCGCCACGGCTCGACCCGCCGCCATCACGATCAAGCCCCCCGCCAGCGCCGCCGCAGGCAGCAGCACCACCGCGCGGTGCAGCCCGAAGTGGTCGGAGAGGAAGCCGACCAGCGGGAACGCCACCGCGTCGCCGGCCAGGTGGATGAACATCAGGTAGGCGCCCACCACCGTCGTCGCGATGCGCGACGGCACCACGTCGAAGATCACCGCGGTGAGCGGGCCGTTGTACCAGGTGAGGAAGAAAAACGCCGCGCAGAAGACCGGGGTGAACCAGGTCATGTCGCGGAGGTGGAGCAGCCAGATGGCGAGCGGCGCGCCGATGATGAAGCCGATCCCGGTGGTGAGGAGCCGGGCGCCGGGGAACCGGGCCCGCAGCGAATCGGCCACCCAGCCTCCCGCGACAGTCCCCGCGATGCCGGCGCCGAGCCCGTAGGTGCCCAGGATGAACGACGCCTTCGCCGGGGAGAGCGAGAGCTCGCGGGACAGAAACGCCGGCGCCCAGCCCACCAGGCCGTTCATCCCGAAGGAGATCAGCGCCCCGCCGCCAAAGACCGCGAGCAGGGTCCGGGTGCGGAGGATCCGGCGGGCGACGCCCTCCAGATCCCGCATGGTCTGGAGCAGCACGTCCGCGCCCTGGCGGGAGGGCGCCGCCGGCCGGGTCGGGTCCTTGATCCGGAGCACCAGGGCGGCCAGGACGAAGCCGGGAAGCCCGAGCAGGAGAAAGGCGGCGCGCCAGCCGTAGAGGTGCTCCAGGGTTCCCGCGAGGAGGATGCCGGTGACGCCCCCGATCGCGAGCCCCACCATGAACACGCTCATCGCGAGCGAACGCCGCCGGCCGGGGAAGTAATCGGCCACCAGCGAGGCGGCGCCCGCCGACGCCGCGGCGCCGCCCAGGCCGACCAGGGCCCGTGCGAAGAGCAGCTCCCCGAACCCATCCACCAGCCCGGAGAGCGAGGTCGCGGCGCTCCAGAGCACGATCCCGGCGGCGATGACCACGCGGCGGGAGCCCAGATCGCCCACTACGCCGGCCGGCAGGGAGGCGAGCGAGAAGACCAGCACGTAGGCCGAGCCGAGCCAGCCGAGGTGCGCGTCCGAAAAGCGCAGATCGCGCTTGACCGGCTCGAAGAGCGCGAAGATCGCGTTGCGCTCGAGGTAGTTGACCAGATTGACGACGGTGAGGAGGACCAGCGCATACTTCGCGTAGCCCCGGCTGACGCCGGAAGCCTGGGTCTCCTCGGTGTGGCTCACGAGGATGCGGTCGTCCCGGCTTCGTGGGCGCGGCGATCGCGGCGCGCCAGGGCGGCGCGGTATTCCTCGACCAGCCGGCGCATCATCGCCTCGCGTTTGCGGTAGAGCCGCTTGAGCGGCCGGGCCGCGTGCCGGGCCCGGGCGTAGGCGGTGAGGAGCGGGAGCGAGACGCTGTTGTCGAGGTAGCAGACCACGGTGCCGGGCAGCATGTCGGGATCGATCTTGCCCCAGCTCACCGCCTCGCCGGGCGTGGCCCCCGAGAGCCCGCCGGTGTCGGGGCGGGCGTCGGTGAGCTGGAGGAAGAAATCGTGGCCCCGCTCGTCAATGCCGAGCACTTCCTGGATCTGCGGCTCGGTCTGGAGCAGGAAGTTCTTGGGGCTCCCGCCGCCCACGATGAGGGCGCCGCTCTTTCCGCCGCTCCGCTTGGCCTCCAGCACGATGGCGGCGGTCTCGTTCACGTCGGCGCTCACGTCGAAGCGGAGCCGGCTCCCCGCGAGCGCCTGCTCGGCCACGTTCATGCCGATCGAGCTGTCGCCCGGGGAGCTGGTGTAGATCGGCACCTCCAGCTCGTGCGCCACGGCGAGGAGCGCGCGGCGCGAGAGCCCCAGCGCCGCCTCCCGCTCGCGGAGGTAGCCGCCCAGCAGGTAGTGGTACTCCGCGCTGCTCATCGCCCGCTGGAATTCGGCGCGGGCGGAGACCTCCCGCACGAAGGCGTCGGTGGAGAGCAGCACCGAGTAGTCGAAGAAGACGTCGTAGATCCGCACCACGCCCTTGTCGCGGAGCTCCACGTCGTCCACGAACGGGGTGCCCTGGTGCATCGCGAGGCCCAGCCCGAAGTGGGCGTCGTGGTAGAGATTGGCGCCGGTCGAGATGATCCAGTCCACGAACCCCGCCTCGAGGAGCGGGATGATCGCGCTCATCCCGAGCCCCGCCGGCGTCATCGCCCCGGTGAGGCTCATCCCGACGGTCACCTGGGCCCCGAGCATCCGCTCGGTGAAGAGCGTGCACGCCTCGCGGAGCCGCCCCGCGTTGTAGGCCAGGAAGGCGTTGTCGATCAGGTCGGCCACCGTCTCCTTCCCGGTGATGGCGGAAGGATCGATGCGCCGGCCCCGGAGGTGGCTCGCGGAGGGACGGGTCACGGGCTGGTCCGGGCTCAGGCGGTCGGGTGCCAGACCTTCGCCCGGTCCCGCGCGGCCACGATGAGGCGGGCGGCTTCGGCCGGGTCGTCGGTCACCTGGAACAGGTGGAGATCCTTGGCCTCGATCTTTCCCTCGAAGGCGACGGTCCGCTGGAGCCAGTCCACCATCGGGGCCCAGTAGGACGCGCCGAAGAGCACCGTCGGATGGACCGACATCTTGCCGGTCTGCATGAGGGTGAGGTACTCGAAGAGCTCGTCCAGCGTTCCGTAGCCGCCGGGGAACGCGACCACCGCGCGGGAATACCGCGCCAGCATCATCTTGCGGACGAAGAAGAACCGGAAGAACACGCCCCGGCGCACCCACGCGTTGGTGCCCTGCTCATGGGGCAGCTCGATGTTGACCCCGATGGAGAGTCCGTCGCCCTCCACCGCGCCCTTGTTGGCGGCTTCCATGATGCCGGGCCCGCCGCCGGTGATGATCGGGAAGCCCTCGCGCGCGAGGAGGCGCGCCGTCTCGGTTGCCTTCGCGTAGAGCGGATCCTCCGGCGCGGTGCGCGAGGAGCCGATGACCGTCACGGCGTCGGTCACGTCGCCCAGCCGTTCGAACCCGTCCACGAACTCGCCCATGATCCGGAAGACCCGCCACGGGTCGCCCTTCCGGAGATCGTCGGCCCGTTCCGGAGCCGGCCGGGTCCCGAGGAGGACTTCATCCTCGGTGGGCCCCTCGGGAGGGGCGCTGTGGATCAGCGGGCGGTCGGGCACGCGGGGAATATAGTGTGGGGAGGAGTCTATATTCTGAACAGCGTCAACAGTGAACAGTCAACGGTCAACGGGACCAGCCCCTCGGGCGGATTCCGGAGCATGGGAGCAGTTCCCGTTGACTGTTGACTGTTGACCGTTCACGCTT
>DASYRI010000250.1:0-14397 GCA_036004545.1 Gemmatimonadales bacterium | reverse complement strand
GCATCGTGGCGAGCGACCAGACCCACCGGATCCGGATGGCCTTCATCAACGGTGCCTGTAAGCTTTCGGTGCAGACCCCGGACCTCGGGGAGGCCCAGGAAGAGATCTCGGTGGCCTACGAGGGCGACCCGCTCGAGATCGGCTTCAACGCCGCCTACCTGCTCGAGATTCTCAAGTACATGCCGACCGACGAAGTCCGCATGACGTTCAAGGCCCCCGAGCGCGCCGCCACCTGCGAGCCGGTGGGCTGGGATGATCCGGCAAGCTACATGACCCTGGTGATGCCCCTCCGGCTGGTGGATTGACCGGCACCGCGGGCCGGCTCACCGGCCGCCACCTCCCTGGCTCCCCCGTTCGAGCGTGTCCCTGGGCCGGGACCGAGTCGTGTTCTTCGTGGTGTCCGCGGGCTCGATCCGCAGCGAATCGCGCAGGGTGTCCATCGGCGCCACCCGGACCGTATCCGGGACGAGGTCCGCGAACTCTCCGGTGTCTCTCGGCACCGTGACGTCTTCGCCCCGCACCCGCCGGACGATCATGCTCTGCCGCCACCGCATCCGCGCCGGCCGGAAGCCCGGATTGGACACCAGCGGAAACGGGAGCGTCGCGGCCAGAGCCCCCGCCTCCTCGAGCGTGAGGCGCGAGGCGGAATGCCCGAAGTACTTCCGGCTGGCCGCCTCCACCCCCCAGACCTCCCGGCCCAGCTCCACCACGTTGAGGTAAAGCTCGAGGATCCGGTTCTTCCCGAGCCAGTACTCCAGCCGCCACGCCGTCACCGCCTCCTTGAGCTTGCGCAGGGGATTTCGCGATGGCGAGAGGTAGAGGTTCTTGGCGAGCTGCTGGGTGATCGTGCTCGCGCCGCGGATCCGGCTCCGGCGGCCCCACAGGCTCCCCACCGCGCGCCGGAGCTCCGAGCGATCCCCGGCGCTCGCCCAGCGGAAATCCGGCCGGCGGTAGCCCATCGCATCCCGGATCGCCTCGTAGTCAATTCCGCCGTGCTCGTAGAACCGGTGGTCTTCGCCGATCAGGGCGGCCGTCCGCATCGCAGGCGGCATCAGCGCCAGCGGGACCGGTTGGTAGAGCCGGACCGGCGGTCGGGTTCGTCCGGTCGAGGCCGGTAGGTGCTCCTCCTGGTGCCGTCGCATCGCCATGAAGGCGGTTTCGCGCGGCCAGGCCCACCGGTACCAGGCCGGCGGCGGCCACACGAACCAGAGCCATCCCAGGAAGAGAACGAGACCGGCCAGCATCACCCGCGCGAGCCAGCGAATCGGCCCCCGGCGCGGGCGGGCGGCCCCGGCCTCAGCGGGCGGCTGGCGCACGAGCCCGGGCGGAGAAGCTGGTCCGCCACTGCACCGGGATGATCTGGCCGGTCGCGCTGACCGTCACCCGGAGCTCGAGGGAATCCCGGCCGGTGAGCGCGCGCACCCAGCCCTCGGGCCCCAGCTCGTAGCTCACCGTGCGGCGGCCGGTGGCCGTCATCGTCATTCCCTGCCCTGCCTGCGTCGTCCGCCCGGTGCGGGTCACGTGCTCCTCCACCGCCACGCCGGAAGCCCCTCCCGAAGGCATCACCCGGCTCCGCCGCGTCGCCGATTCGACGGCCTGGAACGCGTCCACCTCGATCGGGTAGGAGGTCGAGTCGGTCCAGCTGGCCTGCGCCTTGAGACCCTCCTTCGGCAACGAGGGAAGGAGGAGCCGCACCACCTCGGCGATCTGCTCGACCGCGATCGTCCGGCGATTCGCGGCGATCGGCCCGGCGGGCCCGGTGGGGGTGAGCCGCACCTGCCAGCGCGCGCCGACCGCGCTGTCGGTGGCCGCGGGGGTGAGCCGGGATCCAGGCGCGGCTTCGAGCGAATCCAGCGAGATCTCCACCTGCGCGCCGGCCGGGTGCACGCCGACCACGCCCAGCTTCCCCGAGATCTGCGGCGCTCCCGCCCCCGCCCCGCTGAAGGCAAGCGTGTCGTACCGGGCGAATTCGTAGCTGAACGGGCCGCGGAGGCGGTACCCGAAGGGCGGCCCGGGGGTAGCTTCCGCCGCCGCGCCGGGTGGCCCGGGACGCGGAGCGGGCGGCATCCCACCAACCGGGCCTCCGCCGCACCCAAGCGCGGCGGCGCAGGTCCCCAGAACGGCGGGAACTCTCATTTGAGCAGCGTGACCGTCAGCGTCTGGGCGACCTTGACCGGGATCGGGCCGGGGGCCATCGCCATCTTGACCTTCTGGTCGAGGTTCGTGGTCGTGCCGCTTCCCAGCGAGCTCCCGTCGGTGCCGACCAGGTAGAACCCGGTCCCGGTCCCGGTGCCCTCGACCTCCACGGTCCCCATCTGGTTCTCGAGCGTGCCGCTCATGGTGGAGGTGTAGACGGAGTTGAGCCGCATCGCCGGCAGCCCCGAGACGGTCTCCCGCGCGCCCAGCGTGTAATTGGAGATCCGTTGCGTTTTCGTGTTCGCGCCGCCGGCGGAATTGGTGACCTCCATGGTGTCGACCCACTTGTCGCCGGTCTTGGCTCCCGGCTTGACCCGCGGGAAAAAGCCCGCCATCACGGCCTCGATCTGCGCCATGAACACGCTGGCGTTCGGGGTCACCGTGAGATTCTTTACCCGCCCGGCAGGGTCCACTACGCCGTGAATCGTGCCCCCCCTGGCGCTGTCCACCGATTCCTGGCCTATCGGAAGGGTCCCCTCGTATTTCGCCGAGTCCACCACCACGTGAAGCGCCCGGCCGCCGGTCGTGTCCTGCAGCGACACCACCACCCAGACGGTCAGGCCCAGGCTCTGCTCCTGGGCCGGCTGGCCGAAGCCGGAGAGGTCAATCGTGGTCTGGTTCTTCGCGTCAATCCGGTACCTGAGCGTGATCGGGGCGCGAGGCGACATCGGGACCGCTGCGAGCCCGAGCACGAGCGAGGCGAATACCGCGGGACGAAGGGACATGGGGTCCTCTGCTGAGGAATGATACCGGCTCCCCCGGTCCACCGGCGGAGCAGGCAGTGCCGGTCAGCGAGCGAAAAGGCCGACGCCTTAACCCCCGGCGTCCCTTGCGGGGCGCCGGGGGCACGGGTCGGGCCGTAAGCCGAGTTCTGTTTCCTGCCCCTTGAGCGCAGGAGATGGTCATCTGTCTGGGATGGCCGTCGCCGACCACCTCGAGCAGCCTACCCGCGGCTTCCGGGGGAGCCTCGCGGCTTCCCGGATTGGACGGTGCGGGTCGCACCTCGCCGCCTATTTGGCCTTGCTCCGACTGGGGGTTGCCGTGCCGCTCGCTGTTGCCAGGAGCGCGGTGGGCTCTTACCCCACCGTTTCACCCTTACCTCTTCCCCTCACGGGGTTGGGGCGGTCTGATTTCTGTGGCCCTTTCCGTCGCCTCGCGGCGCCCAGGCGTTACCTGGCAGTCTACCCTAGGAGCTCGGACTTTCCTCGAGGGAGCTCGCGCTCCCCCGCGACCATCGCGCCCGACCCGTGATCAAACCTAACCCAGCGCGGCCAATCGGACAGGTGCGAGGAGCTTGCGCGCTTTTGCGCCACCGGGCGGCGGTTTCCGGGTGGTCGCGGTTGAGGGGAGGTTGAGAGCGGGGCGACATCATCCCGGCGGACCTGACGCCGGAGCCCGCCCGATGCCCCCTTCCGCCCCCCTCCCCCCCCGCCGCGCGTCGCCGCGCCACTTCCCCGCCCCCGCCCCGACCGTCGCCGCCGTGGTGGCGCCCGCCGAGCGCGCCGGTCTCGACGCCGCCAGCGTGGGCTGTTTCTCCGTGCTGCACCGCAGCTCCGTTCCGGAAGCGGTCCGGGCGGTCCGGGAGCGCGCCGTGGACGCGGTCCTCCTCTCGGTGCACCAGTGCACCGCGGAGCGGACCGATGTGGTGAATCAGTTGGTTCGCAATTTTCCCGGCGTTCCGACCGTCGCCCTCGTCCTCCGGCACGACGCCGCGGCTTCCGAGGCGCTCCTCCGGCTCGGCGCCACCGGCGTGCGGGAGGTGGTGGACGGCGGGCTGGAATCGGCTCCGCCGCCTGGTGGCCGAGCCGGCAACCCGGGGGGCGGCTCGCATCCTCGCTCCGCTCCTCGCCGCGCTGCCCGAGTTGCCCCACGACGCCCGTTTCTTTCTCGAGCTCCTGGTCCGCCTGGCCCCCGAGACGCCCGCGGTGCGCCCGCTCGCCATCAAGCTGCGGGTCAAGCCCAGTACCCTCATGTCGCGCTTCGCCCGGGCGGGTCTTCCCTCCCCCAAGACCTACCTCGCCCTGATCCGGCTGCTCTACGCGGCCCAGTACTTCGAAGGCGGTGGCCGCTCGGTGGCGGATGTCGCCTACCGGTTGGATTGCTCCTCGCCCCAGAGCTTCGCACGTTCGCTTCAGGCCATGCTCGGGATTACCCCGGGCGAGTTCCGGAGGCGGTTCCCCTTCTCGACGGCCATGCCGCGCTTCCTGGCCCAGTTCGTGGAGCCGTATCGGCAAACCTGGAGGGAATTCCGCCCCTTGAATGGGGGGCGGCGGGAGTAGTCGGCTACCCAAGGCCGAGTGCTGTAGTCGTAGTAAGCACAACTATCTTAAAACCTGCCAGCTCGATCGCCTCCCGACCGCCCTGCTCGCGGTCCACGACCGCCAGCACGCCGAGCACCCGCCCCCCCAGGCCTCCCAACGTCGCGATCGCTTCGAGCGCGGAGCCGCCGGTGGTGATCACGTCCTCGATGACCACCACGGCGGTGCCGAGGGCGAAGTTCCCTTCCACCCGGCGCAGGGTGCCGTGCTCCTTGGCTGCCTTCCGGACGCTGAAGGCGTGGATGAGCGGCGGAGCGTCCACACTGGCGCGGGCGATCGCATAGGCAACCGGATCGGCGCCCATGGTGAGTCCCCCCACGCTATCGGGCGCCCAACCCGCGGCACGAATAGCCTGGAGCCCGAGCCGGCCGATCAGGTGTTGTCCTTCGGCGGACATGGTGGTCTTGCGGGCGTCGATGTAGTACGTGGAGCGCTGGCCGGAGGAGAGAACAAAGTCGCCGTGGCTGATCGAGCGCTCGCGGAGGAGGGCCGCGAGCGCCTCCTGCTCGGTCACTCGCCGCCCCGGCGAAAGAAGGAGGAAAGGAAGCCGCCCTTCTTGGCCGCCGCCTCGCCCAAGGCGGCGGCGACGAATGCCTCGGCGAAGTCGCCCACCGTCTTGAACCGCCGGGTGCGATCCCGCTCGAGCCCGGTCATCACCGCGGCTTCGACGGACGGTGAAAACCGGAGTCCCTTGACCGCTTCGTTGAGCGGCACCGGCGACTGGGTGAGCAGCTGCTGGAACAGCTCCCGCGGACTCCGGCCCGGGAAGGGCAGCACCCCGGTCAGCAGGTGATAGGCGATAGTGGCGAGACTGTAGACGTCCGCCTGCTCGCCGACCAGCTCGCCCGAGAGGGCCTCGGGCGCCACGTACTGGAGGGTGCCGACGAAGAAGCCCGCCCGGGTCAGCCGGTCGGCCGGATTGTCCTCGGCGTCCCGCGCGATCCCGAAGTCGAGCAGCCGGGCCGTCTGCGTCTCCGGGTCGTACATGATGTTCGCGGGCTTGAGATCACGGTGGATGATGCCCGCCTTGTGCGAGGCCTCGAGCGCGCCGCCCAGCTGTTCGATGATCCTGGCCACCAGCGGCGGCGCCAGGCGCCCGGCGGTGGAGAGGAAGCTGGCGAGCGGCTCGCCTGCAGCCCATTCGAGCGCGAGGTAGTAGAGCCCCTCCGCCTCGCCGTAGTCGTAGGTGCGGATGATGTTGGGGTGCTGCATGCGCGCGCCGAATTCCGCCTCCCGCAGGAATCGCTTGATCGCGACCGGATCCTGGGCCATCCGCGGGCGCAGGATCTTGATGGCCGTGCGGCCCCGTTCCGGGTGCTCGGCACGATACACGGTGGCGGTGCCGCCTTCGCCGACGTGGGCGAGCAATTTGTACCCGGCGACGGTGCGGCCAACGAGATTATCTTGGCTCATGGGAGGCAGTCGAAAGTACAGTGGGGCAGGGGGCCCCACAAGCGCCGCGTGCACGCGGGCCGAGGGTTCGGCGTCCCCCTCAGCGTAGCGCTGGTCCGGCCAGGTTCCACCACCTTCATTCGCGACCCTCGCATGATGGTTTCCGACCTTCGCAGGCGTGTGGGGCTTACCGGATTGCTGCTGGCGGCCGCGGCCTGTGGCGGAGCCCGCTCTCCGAGCGGGAGCGTCACCCCGACCACCGAGCAGACCCTCAGCGAACTCTTCAATCTATCCTCGCTCTATCAGCGCATGGGCCGCCTCGCTGCAGGCGGGCCGATGCCGTTCGTGGGGAGCATCGCGCTGGTCGCGGGGCGGGGGGACTCCACCGTGGCGCGGGTGGGGCTCTCCTTCGAGAACCATGCCTTCGCGTTTCAGCGCGAGGGACGGTCCTTCTCGACCCGTTTCCGGGTCGAGTACAGCTTCGCGCGGCCTGGCGCCGCGCCGGTCCAGGCGGTGCGGGACGAGGTGATTCGCGTCGAATCGTTCACCGAGACCCAGCGGAACGACGAGAGCGTCATCGTGGAGCAGGGCTTCCTGCTGGCGCCGGGCACCTATACGCTGGCGGTGACCGTCCGCGACCCCGCCTCCAACGCGTTCTCGCGCGCCGAGAAGCAGGTCGAAGCCCCGGCCTTCGGACCGGGCAGCGTTACCGGTCCGATCCTGGTCTACCAGGCGAAGCCCCGGACCGAGCTCGCCGATTCGCTCGCCCTGCTGCTGAATCCGCGGGGAACGGTCGCCAACGGCGGGGGCGACTCGCTCCTCATGTATGTGGAGGGGTACCGCTTCCCGTCACCCCGCGACGTGCCGGTGGAAGTCCGCGACGATCGGGACAGCGTGGTCTATCACGGGGCGGTGACCTTCCGGGGCGGCCGGCCGCTCGAGGCTCACGTGGTCCGTCTGGCGTCCGATGCGCCCCCGCTCGGAGAGCTGAAGATCGCAGTCGGCGAAGGCCCGGACGTCAAGCGGATGACCGCGCTGGTGTCCTTCTCGCGGAGCTGGGTGGTCACCAACTACGATAATCTCCTCAGCCTGCTGCGCTTCTTCCCGTGGGCTCCCGATCAACTCAACGCGCTCCGGAACGCCAAGCCGGCCGACCGGCCCCGCCTCTGGCGGGAATTCTGGTCCGCCACCGATCCGGAGCCGGCGACCGCCGAGAACGAGGCGCTCGACCAGTACTTCACCCGGATCGCCATCGCCAACGAGCGCTTCAAGGACGAGGGCGGCGCCGGATGGCGCACCGATCGCGGCGAGGTCTACGTCACCCTGGGGGAGCCCGATCAGATACTGGAATCGCCGCCGGGGAATGACACGCGCATCGTGCAGTGGTACTACAACACCTACCGCGCAATGATCATCTTCCAGGGCCAGCTCGGCTTCTCACGGCTCCGGCTCCGCCCGGAATCGCGGGCCGAGTTCTCCCGGGCCCGCGCCCAGGTGATGCGGCAGGGGGCCACCCGGTAACGCCGCGAGGCTGGTCGGTCCGGCGGCTGGTGGGGCGGGGGCCGTTGACCGTTGACCGGTGACCGTTGACCTTCCCGCCATGCCGTCCCACGATCCCCCCCAGCTCTTTCTCGTTGACGGGCACGCCCTGATCTATCGGGCGTTCTTCGCGCTGCTCACCCGCCCGCTCAGAACCAGCCGGGGCGAAAACACCTCCGCGGCCTGGGGCGTCGTCAATTTCCTGCTCCGGCTCCAGTCGAAGTACCGGCCCGACTACCTCGTATGGGTCCTCGACGCCGGCGATTCCTTCCGCACCGCGCGGTATCCGGAGTACAAGTCCACCCGCCAGAAGCTCGGTCTGGAGCTGCAGGCCGATTTCGATCGGGCGATCGAGCAGGTCGCCGCGCTCCTCGCCGCCTTTCGCGTGCCGGTCGTCTCGGTGGATGGGTACGAGGCCGACGATGTGATCGGCACTCTCGCGCGGCGGGAAGCCGCCGCCGGCCGCCAGGTCGTCATCGTATCGGGCGACAAGGATTTCTACCAGCTCATCGGTTCGCGGATCGCGCTGCTCAACCCGGGGCGCGGAGGGCCCGCCGGCGTCGAGGAGCAGTGGGTGGACGAGTCCAACGCCGCCGAGCGGCTCGGCGTGCCGCCGGGCCAGGTCACCGACTACCTCGCCCTGGTGGGCGACACCTCCGACAACGTCCCCGGGGTGCGGGGCATCGGCGAGAAGGGCGCGGTGCAGCTCCTGCAGGAGTTCCGGGACCTCGACACCCTCCTGGCGCGGGCGGGCGAGGTGAAGGCCAAGCGCGCCCGCGAGGCGCTCGCGCAGAACGCCGGCAACGCCCGGCTTTCCAAAGAGCTGGTGACGCTCAAGACCGACGTGCCCGTGGCCCTGGATCTGGAGACCGCGGCGCTCCGGGAGCCGGACCTGCCCGCGCTGCTCACGGTCCTGGCCCGGCTCGAGTTTCACTCCCTCGCGAAACGGTTGAGCGAGACCGATCGGCGTCCGGCGAACGGGGCGGCGGGGGGGGGGGAGCCGGCGGCCACGCCCGCGGGTCCGCCGGCCGCCTCCTCCGGCGTCCAGGTGACCGTCGTGGACGACCCCTCGCTGCTCCCCGAGCTGGCGCGCACGCTGCGCGCGGCACCGCTCGTGGCGCTCGACACCGAGACCAGCTCCCTCGAGCCCCACGATGCCGAGCTCATCGGGCTCTGCTTCGCGATCGCCCCCGGGGCGGCGTGGTACCTGCCGTTCGGCCATCGGCCGCCCGCGGGCGAGCTCGCCGCGCCCGCGCCGGTCTCCAACCTGCCGCCGCTCACCGACCCGGTCTGCGCACCGCTGGCGGAGCTGCTGCGCGACCCGGCGGTGAAGAAGGGCGGCCACAACATCAAGTACGACTGGCAGGTGCTCCGCCGCGCCGGGATCGAGCTCGCCGGGGTCGCCTACGACTCGATGCTCGCGAGCTTCGTCCTCGATCCGGCCCGCCGCTCGCACGGCATAGACACGCTCGCCCTCGACCATCTCCAGCTCCCGATGCGGAGCTACACCGACCTGACCGGAAAGGGCAGGACGCAGATTCCCTTCGCCGAGGTGGCGGTGGCGGACGCGGCGGCGTACTGCGGCGCCGACAGCGCCACCGTGCTCGCGCTGCGCGAGTGGTTCGCGCCCCGTCTCGCCGAGCACGCGCTCGAGCCGCTGCTCGACGGCATCGAGATGCCGCTCGTCCCGGTGCTGGTGGACATGGAGTGGATCGGGATCGCCATCGATCCCGCGCTCTTCGCGCGGCTCTCCCGCGAGCTCACCGCGGACCTGCAGCGGCTCGAGGCCGAGATCGCCCGCGCGGCCGGCGGCGCCTTCAACGTCAACAGTCCGAAGCAGCTCGCCACGGTGCTCTTCGAGAAGCTGCAGCTGCCGGTCCTCAAGCGCACCAAGACCGGCCCGTCCACCGACGCGGACGTGCTGGAGGAGCTGGCCGGGATGGGGCACGAGGTGCCGAAGCTGCTGCTCGACTATCGCGAGCTCCAGAAGCTCCGGTCCACCTACGTCGAGGTGCTGCCCGCCAGGGTCCACCCGGTGACCGGACGCATCCACACCAGCTTCAACCAGATCGGCGCCGCGACCGGCCGGCTCTCCTCCTCCGAGCCCAATCTCCAGAATATTCCGGTGCGCACCCCGCGGGGCGAAGAGATCCGCCGGGGGTTCGTGCCGGCCCCGGGCTGGAAGTTCGTGGTGGCGGACTATTCCCAGATCGAGCTGCGCCTCATGGCGCATCTCTCCGGGGATCCCGCGTTCCTGGAGGCGTTCCGGACGGGCGAGGACATTCACCGCCAGACCGCGGCGATCATCTTCGGCGTGCCGGTGGACGGGGTCACCCCGGAGATGCGCGCACGCGCCAAGACGATCAACTTCGGGACCATTTACGGGCAGGGGCCGTTCGCCCTTTCCCGCCAGCTCGGCATCACCCAGGAGGAAGCCAAGGCCTTCATCGCCGAATACTTCACCCGGTTCGCCGGGGTGCGGGCCTTTCTCGACCGCCAGGTCGAGCTCGCGAGGGAGCGGGGGTACGTGGAGACCCTCTTCGGCCGGCGGCGCTACATCCCGGAAGTCCAGGACCGGAACTTCAATGTGCGCGCCTTCGGCGAGCGCCAGGCGCAGAACGCGCCGCTCCAGGGCTCCGCGGCCGACCTGATCAAGATCGCGATGGCGCGGCTCCACCGCGCGCTCGGGGACGAAGGGCTCGCGGCGCGGCTCCTGCTGCAGGTGCACGACGAGCTGGTCCTCGAGGCACCCGCCGCCGAAGTGGAGCGGGCCGCGAGCCTGATCCGGGCGCACATGGAGGGCGCGGCGAAGCTCGAGGTGCCGCTGGTGGTGGATGTGGGCGTGGGCGACAACTGGCTGGACGCCAAGAATTAGGAGGTAGCGAGTAGCGAGCAGGGAGTAGGGGGACGGCTTCCCCTGCCCGCTTCTCGCCACTCCCTCCTCGCTACTCGCTACTCCCTACCTCCTGCTTTGGTGCGCCCGGCCACCAGTTCCACCGGCCGGCGAGGTGCATGAATGCCGGAACCAGCACCATCCGGATGATCGTGGCGTCGAGCAGCACCGCGAGCGCCAGGCCGAAGCCCAGGAGCTGCACCATGAGCACCCGGGCGAAGGCGAATGCGCCGAACACCACGATCATGATCAGCGCGGCGGAGGTGATGACCGACGCCGTGGCGCTCACCCCTTCCATCGTCGCCTCGGTATTCCGCCCGCTCCGGTCGAAGGCCTCCTTGATGCGCGAGAGCAGGAATACCTCGTAGTCCATGCTCAGGCCGAACACCACCGCGAAGACCAGCACCGGCACCACCACGAAGATCGCTTCGGTGCCCCCCGGGAGGCCCAGGGCCCGCGCCCCCACGCCGTGCTGGAATACCAGCACGATCATCCCGAACGTCGCGCTCACCGAGAGCGAATTCATGATCACCGCCTTGACCGGCACCAGCACCGACCGGAACGCGATCGCGAGCATCAGCGCGGTGACCCCCAGCACCAGCGCGATGATTCCCGGGAAGCGGCCCAGCAGCTCCTTCTGGAAGTCCACGCTCGCCGCGACGTAGCCGCCCACCGCCACCTTCGCGCCCCGGAGCTGGCGGATCGCCGGGGAGACGGCGGCCGCCCGCACCCGGGCCACCAGCTCCATCTCGCTGGTGAGCGAGGTGGAGTCCTCCGGGATGACGTCGAGCAGCGTCATGCGGCCGTCCCGGCTCAGGTAGGCGTCCAGCAGGTCGGGGTGCTTGGCCCGCGCCGCGTCGAGGTCGGAGTAGAGCAGGGAATACCCCAGCAGCGACTGGCCCGGCTCGAGGTCCACCAGGCTCCGCACCTCGCGCACCATCGGATCGGCGCGCAGCGAATCGGAGAGCCGCCGCAGACCGCGCAGGCCGGTGAGTTGCGTCGCGGACTGGCCGGCGGGGAACTCCACCAGCACCCGGACCGGGAAGAGGAGACCGGACACTCCGATCCGGCCCAGGACCTCGAGGCCGGCGCCCGCTTCGGTGCGTGGTGGCCACCAGTGCCGGGCCGGCAGCCCGATCCGGATCCAGAGCAGCGGCGCCGTAAGCACCGCGATCGCCGCGGCGCCCAGCACCAGAGCACGCGCGGGACGCCGGGCCAGCGTCCGGGCCCACTTCTCCCAGGCGAGCGGCGAGTGATACCAGGTCAGCCGCCGGGCGAGCCACCGGGGCCGGTCGATTCCCCGGCCGATCATCGCGAGCAGGGCGGGGAGCAGGGTGGTCGACAGGAGGACCGCCATCGCGACCACGATCAGCCCGCCCACACCGAGGCTCCGGGTTTCGATGAGCGGGGTGAGCACCAGCGCGCCGAATCCCACCACCACGGTGAGGCCGGACGTGAGCACCGCGACGCCCGCCGTGCCGAGGGTGCGCGCCGCGGCCTCCCGCTGGCGATACCCCTTGGTGAGCTCCTCCCGGAACCGGGTCACCACGAGGAGGGAGTAATCGATTCCCACGCCGAGGCCGATCATCGTGGCCAGGTTGAGCACGAACACCGACATCGGCGTCACGCTGGCCACCAGGCCGATCAGCGCGACCGAGATCGTGACCGCCAGGAATCCGACCAGCAAGGGCAGCAGGGCGGCGACCAGCGCCCCGAACGCCAGGACCAGAATCAGCAGGGTGAGGGGAATCACCTTCCGCTCCAGCCGGCTGCTGTCTTCGGTGCTCACCGTGCGCACGTCCACGTCCAGCGGCGACCGGCCCGTCACCCAGGTGGTGTAGTCGTTCCGGTAGGGCACCCGGTCGAGCGCCCGGTGCACCGCCGCGCGGAAGATTCCCACCAGCTTTCCGGTGCTGTCGCCCCGCGGAGCGTCCACCGAGGCGATGAAGAACGTGAGGCGTCCGTCCCGGCTCATCAGGAGCGAGTCCCGGGGAGCGTGGTAGGAGACCAGGGAACGAACGTACGGCTCCCGCCGCAGGAAATCGGTGATCGAGTCGAGCGCTGCCCGCGGGAGCCCCGCGGTAAAGGGCGCCGGGGCCTCCATGGCCACCACGAAGAACTCGCTGAACGGGCGCGCGAACCGCGTGTTCAGCAGCAGGTCAGCCCGTGCCGCTTCGGTTTCTCGAGCCGCTCCGCCCCGAAGATTGAGCCGCTCGGCGGTTCGGGGGGCCCGAATCAGGCCCGCGACCCCGGCAATCGCCCAAAACACCACAATCACCCAGCGCAGGCGAACGAGGAGCGCCGCAACCCGTTCGGGCATCAGCGGGTGCGGGGTGCGCCGGGGCGGTGCGCAAGCCTCGGGAAAAGGGCGAGTGCAAAGATCTGCAAGACCCAATGGTAGGGCTCACCCCCCGCGGCGCGCCAGTTACACCGGAGACTGGCGCCGCGGCGCGTCAATTGCGCATATTCCACCCGTACCCCATGACACGCCTGCTGCTGGTCGCCCTGATCCTTCTCGGGTCACTGCTCGTGCTCGGCCACCTGCGCCGGCCCGCCGGGCAGGCGCCTGCGACCGCCACTGTCCAGACCCCCGGGGCCGTGCGTGCTGCCCCGGGAGCCAAAGACACCGGCAGTCCCGCGTCTCCCCCACCCGCCGAGTTCACCGGAGGTGGCACCCCGGCGATTGACCGTCTGGTGCGTGGCGCCACCCGCGAACGGCTGACCCGCGCCGCCCCCTACACCTACTTCGATTCCCTCTTCGCCGGGAGCGATTCGGTCATCCGGTACTGGCCCGACCTCAAGGACGCCCCGCTCACCGTGGCCATCGTGGCCTCGGACTCCGGCGCCGCGAGGGTGGCCGACGCCATACGGCAGGCCACTTCCCTGTGGGAAGGGGTCGGCCCGGGGTTCCGATTCATCCTGACCGGCGACACGCTCGGGGCGAAGATCATCGTGCACACCAGCCCGCAGCTGGGCTTCGATCGAGGGGGCCAGACCGATCTGAACTGGGATGGCATCCGCGGGATCATATCCGCCGTGATCACCCTGGCGGTGCGGGACAGCGCCGGCGTCCCGGTCCCGGACGCGATCCTCCAGGCCGCTGCCGCTCACGAGGTAGGGCACGCCCTCGGCCTCGGCCATTCCCCCGATCCCGGCGACATCATGTTCGCCGCACCGACCCTGGCCCGGATCAGCCAGCGAGATCGGGCAACGGCGACGTTGTTGTACGAGCTACCAATAGGACCAATCCGCGACCCCATAGTGCCGCAATGACGTCCGTAATCCTCCTCGCCTCGCTGGCAGCGCTGGGGACTACCCCCAAACCCGCCACGCGGTTTGCAACGATCGAGGCGACCATCCGCCGGGGCATCAGGCAGGGCCTCTATCCCGGCGCCGTGGTGGTGGTCGGTCGGCGCGACACGGTGCTCTACTCTCGCGGCTTCGGCCGGCTCACCTGGGCCAGGTCTGCGCCGGCGACTTCGCCCCGGTTCACCCAGTGGGACCTGGCCTCCCTCACCAAGGTGGTGGCGACGACCAGCGCGGTGCTGGTGCTGGTCGAGCGAGGGCAGGTTGACCTCGACGCCCCGGTCGCCCGCTACCTCCCGCGGTTCACGGACGATGGTCGGGAGCGGGTCACGGTGCGCATGCTCCTCGACCACACCAGCGGACTCCCGCCCTACGTTCCGTTCTTTCGGCTCGCTGCCGGGCGCGCATCGGCGATCGAGCTCCTCTACCGCCAGCCCCTCAAGCGGCCGGCCGGGACTACGGCGGAGTACAGCGACCTCAACGCCATGCTCCTCGGACTGGTGGTGGAGGCGGTGAGCGGCGCCCCGCTCGACGCGTTCGCCGCTTCCGAAGTGTTCGCCCCGCTGGGCATGACCGCCACAGTCTTCACCCCGGCGCTGCTTGCCGGTGGCCCGGTCGCCCCCAGCCGGAGCGTGGCCGGGCACCCCCTGCCGGGCCGCGTCAGCGACGCTAACGCAGACCTGCTCGGCGGCGTCGCGGGACACGCCGGACTGTTTTCAACCGGCGCCGATCTGGCCCGATACGCTCAGGTCT
>DASYRI010000249.1:0-23699 GCA_036004545.1 Gemmatimonadales bacterium | reverse complement strand
ATACTCACCGGAGCTCCTCCTGCCAGCGGCGCGCGGCGCGGGCGGCCCGGTCGGCCAGGAGGACGAGCCGGCCTGCGGGCACCTCGCTCGGGCGGGCGACCAGCAGCACCGAATCAATGGTGGGGGTGCGCAGCTCGAAGTGCGCCGGCCCCCCTTCGATGGCGAGGCGCCGCCAGGGACCCAGCCCGAGCAGGCGGACCGCCCGTTCCGCCTCCCGCGAGATCCCGGCCAGCACCGCCGCCACCCGGTCGCTCGCGTCCTGGCCGTCGGCGGCCCGGATGCCGCCGGCGAGCGGCCGTCCCTCCCGGTCGAGGAGCAGCGCGAGTCCCGGCTCCGCCTCCAGCACCCGCTGCGGGTCGGGCGCGAGCCGGGAGTAACCCGGCACGTACCGCGCGCCCGCCGCCTCGCGGACCCGGACGAGGGCGCCCTGCAGCGCGCCGTCCTCCGGCGCCAGCTCGACGGCGCGCTGCAGGTAGCGGAGACTCCGGGCATGCTCGCCCGCCCGGTAGGAGAGAAAGGCGAGACCCTTGTACGCGCCGGGGTGGTCCGGATCGAGCCGGAGCACGGTGGTCCAGGCGTCGAACGCGAGGTCGCCTTCGCCCCGATCGCTCCGGATCCGCGCGACCAGGTCCCAGGCCCCCGCCATGTCCGGGAAGCGCACCGTACCCTGCTCCGCGACGGTGAGCGCCGCCTCCAGCTGGCCCCGGCGCCGCAACGCCTCGGCGAGCGGCAGGAAGACCATGCTCCCGGGGTCGCGGGCGAGCTGCGCGGTGAGGACCTGGATCGCGTCGCCGGTCACCTGACGCTCCGGAGCTCCCGCACCAGGTGCCGCGCCGCCGGCACCACGCCGGTCACTGCGTCAGCGTGCGACTCCTCCTCCGCTTCCTTGCCCGGCAGCGCGAGCCAGGCCTCGAACCCGTGCACCGCCTCCTCCAGCCGCCCCGCCCCGAGGAGCGCCCAGGAGAGCATCCGGAGCGGCCGGGCGCCCCCGGGGTCGAGCCGGGTCGCCTCGCGCAGCGCGCTCTCCGCCTCCAGGAACCGTCGCTCGGTGAGCAGGATCGAGCCGACCAGGAGATGGGACCGGGAATCCTCGGGGAACGAATCCAGCGCGACCTGGGCCGCGGCCCGCGCCGCCTCCGCGTTGCCGGCGCGAAGCAGGTCCTCGGCCTGGCGCACCAGGGCTTCCGCGTCCCCCCGCGGTGCGGCGTGCGCCGACTCGAGGACCGGGTCCCGCAGGAGCACTACGCCCGCGCTCGCCAGCCCGAAGAGCGCGCGCGCCGCGTCGAAGTCCGGCGCCCCGAGCGAAAGCGCGATCGCCTGCACGTCGCGCACGCCGTCGGTCGCCGCGAGCACCCGCCACTCGAACGGGGTCAGGGTGAGCGAGCCCGACTCGTCGCCGCCGGGTGGGGCAAGCTGCGGCACCACGCCCAGGTGGGCCACCCGGCCCTGGATGCGGGACCACTCGTCAATCCGGCGCGCGGCCTCCAGCAGCAGGTGCCCCACCGAGATCCGGAGATCGGTTTCCCGGGGGATCGCGTCGGCGACACACTCCTCGAAGACGAAATAGCCCTCCGACCAGCCGAGCATCGTGAAGACCACGTCCTCGATGTGGGCCCGAACCTGGGCCTCGAGAGCGCGCTCCCCGATGGCGCCGCTGGCGAGCAGGATCTCTCCGATCCGGCGGGGGTCGCCCTGGTTCTGCAGCGCCCGGGCCTGGGTCAGGTCTTCCTCGCGGATCTTGCCGGCGCGAATCAGCGCGGTGCCGAGCGGGCAGGGGTTGGACTGGATCGAGGCCGCGACCACCGCCGCCTCATGGAACCAGATCGTGCCCTCGTTCTGGCGGAGCGCCGAGGCGATCCGCAGCCCGCCGGTCTTCCGGCCGAGGTCGAGCAGCTGGAAGACATCGTGGATTCCGAGCTCGCGGAGCGGACCCTGGATCGCCACCTCAGCCCTCCGCCGGCTGGAGCAGGATGTGGGCGAGCTGCTCGGCGGAGCGGATTCGGGCCCGGGCGGCGGCGGCGAGCGGGCCGGTGGGGGCGCTCGCGATGAGCCGCTCCCAATCGGCGATCGCCTCGCCGAAGCGCCGCAGCCTGAGCTCCGCGAGCCCGCGGTGGAAGAGGGCGACGCTGTGCTCGGGATTGAGGCGCAGCACCCGGTCGAATGCCGCCACCGCCTCGGATGCCCGCCCGTCGTTGGTCAGGGCGCGCCCCAGCAGCACCAGCGCCTCCACGGCGTACGGCTCGGCCAGCAGCAGTTCCACGAGGAGTCGGACCGCTTCGGCGGCGAGGCCGATGCGGCGCAGCAGATCACCCAGCGCGAGGGCCGCGTCGAGAAAGGTGGGCAGCAGCTCGAGGGCGCGCTGGTACGCGGCGCGCGCCGCCGCCTGATGGTGCAACTGCTCCTCGACCAGCCCCTTCTCGTACCAGGCCTGCACCAGCGAGGGGTCGAGCTCGAGGGCGGCGGCGAGGGCGTCGAGCGCGCCCTGCCGCTCGCCCATCTCGCGGAGCACGCTCCCCCGGAGGAGGAGGAGATCGGGCCGGCCCGGGGCGATCTCGGCGGCCGCGGCGATGTCGAGCGCCGCGCCCTCCAGATCCCGGGTGAGCTGCCGGGCCCGCGCGCGGACGACCAGCGCCTCCGCGTCTGCGGGCGCCAGCCGGACCAGACGGTCCGCCGCCACCACCGCTTCATCCCCGCGGCCCAGCGCGAGCAGCGCGGCGGCCTCGCCGAGCAGAATCCCGGGATCGTCGGGGGCCAGGGCCTCGGCCTCGCGGAACCGCTCCAGCGCCTCGCCGAAGAGGCCGCGCCGGGCGAAGATCTCGCCCAGGAGCGCGGTGCCCGCGGCCGCCTTTGCCCCGCCGCGGAGCGCGCGGTGTACCTCGGCGGAAGCGGTGTCGAGCAGCCCCTTGCCGAGAAGATCACGCGCCAGGCCGAACCGGTCGTCCGGCGGGCTCGCGGCGGGCGGGGCGGGCTCCTCGCGCACCAGCTGCCCGAACAGCTCGTCGAGCACCCCGGGTTCGAACACGAATCCCTCGCCGAGCGGCGCGGCGCCCGGCGCCTCGGCGAGCGCGGGCGGCACCGGCAGCAGCGATTCCTCGAACTGCAGCTGGATCGCAAGGGCGTAGTGCTGCCGGACGTAGAACGGGTCGAGCTCCAGCGCGCGGCGGGTCTCCCGCAGCGCGTCGTCGAACGCGCCGAGCTGGCTCAGGGAGAACGCGAGATTGTAGTGGGCCGACGCGCTGTTCGGATCGCTCTCCACTGCGCGGGCGAACGCGTTCCGCGCATCGGCGTGGCGGCGGAGCTCCATCAGCACGAGCCCCACCCCGTTCCAGGCCGCCGCCTCGGCCGGCCGCTCGGCGAGCACGACGCGATAGGTCTCCAGCGCCTGCTTGAGCTCGTGCCGCTCGAGGTGCAGCAGGGCCAGATTGAGCCGCGCTCCGAAGAAGTCGGGGCGGGCGCGGAGCGCCGCCTGGAACGCCGCGACCGCCTGGCTGTCCCGCTCGGCGGCGCCGGTCACCCCCAGATTATTCCACGCGAGGGCGTAGGAGGGATCGGCGTCCACCGCACGGCGGTAGGAGCCACGGGCCTGCTCCCGCCGGCCCGCCTGGTGGAGGGCCACGCCGCGCTCGTTCCACAGCTGCGGGTTACCGGGCTGCCGCTCCAGCAGGCGGTCGTAGAGGTCGATGGCGGCGCCGAAATCCTTCCGGAGAAGGTGGGTCTCCGCCATCCCCTCGAGCGCGGTGGCCTCTGCCTCGCCGGCCTCGAGCGCCAGCCGGTACTCCCGGAGCGCTTCGGTGAGGTAGCCGCGCTTGCGGAAGGCGACCGCCAGGCTCAGGTGCGGCTGCAGCGTCGTACCGGGCGCAGGGGTCCCGCCGGCGGCGCCACCGGCCGGGCGGGGCGGCGCGGCGCCGCGCTTGCCGCCGATGAGGAGGTTCGACTGCGCCGTGCCGAGCGCGGGGTTGAGCGCGATGGCCTTGCGGGTGGCGGCGCGGGCGGCCTCGTGATGGCCGAGCTCGCCGTAGACGAAGCCAAGCACGTAGTGCACTTCGGCGTGGTCGGGACTCAGCACGCTCGCCTCGGTGAGCACCGAGAGCGCCTGCTCGCTGAGCCCGCGATTGTAGAGGACCCGCCCGAGGTGGAGCCGCGCCACCGAGCTCCGGAGATCCACCTCGGCGGCGCGGCGGAACCACTCGGTGGCGAGCTCCAGACGCCCGCGCGACTGCTCGACGATGCCGAGCTGCAGCAGCGCGGTCGCGTCGCCGGTCCGGCTTCGCAGCAGCTCCTCGTACTGGAGCACCGCCTGATCGTGCTGGCCCAGGGCGAGGTAGGCGCGCCCCAGCTCGAGCCGGGCGCCGCGGGCCCCCGGCTCCCGCGCGAGGTGGGCGCGGAGCTCCCCGATCCGGGTGTCGAAGTACCCCGATTCCCGCTGGACGGTCTCGAGGTTGTCCTGGGCCACCCGCATCTCGGCGTCGAGCTCGAGCGCGCGGCCGAAGGCGGCGATCGCCTCCGCCGGCATCCCCCGCTCGTAATAGAAGACCCCGAGGTTGTTCTGCGCGCCGGGGTCCCTGGGGTCAATGCGCCGGGCGAGCGAACGGAGAGCGTCGGCGTCCCGGCCGGACGGAGCGGCCGCCGGCATGGGTCAGTTGGCGATGCGAATCGCGTCGAAGATGGCGATGAGCGAAGGGGGATCGGGCATCAGCAGGAACTGTCCGTTGAGCGGCTCCTCGGCGCCCTCGATCCGGAAGGAGGTCTCCACCACGAAGACCGTGTCCCGGTCGTGCCCGAAGTTGAGGTACGCGGTCGTGAGCACCGCGCCCGCCTGATCCACCACCAGCGCGGGCACCGACGGCACCAGCATCATGCCCAGGAAATCGGAGAGCGCATTCATGTACGCGGAACAGAGGATGTTGCCCGATTCCTTGAGGGTGGATTGCTCCATCTCGTCGAAGCCGGCGCCCGACGCCGGCCGCCGGAGCAGGAGCGCGCAGAGGGCGTGCGCCGAGCCTTCGCTCAGCACGACCAGGGTCCGACCGGTGAGGTCGCCCATGACGTGCATCAGCACGCCGGCGATGATGGAATCGGGCGGGCCGACCAGCTCCGCCACCGATTCCAGGGTGCGGACGCTGACCGCGGGGACGCTGATCATGATTGTGCGGCCGGTCATCTGGGAGAGCGCGGTCGCGGCGTGGCCCGCGCCGATATTGGCCACCTCGCTCAGAGCATCGCGCTCCAGGTCCGACAGCGCCGGAAGATTCGCCATCCCGACCTCCACCTAGAAGAGAGCCGCCGGATCGAGGATGAGCGCGGGGACGCCGTCCGGAAGGATGGTCGCTCCGCCCACCCACAGCGGGAGACCCGCCGGCGCCGCCATCGGCTCCACCACCACGTCCTGCTGCCCGAGGAGTGCGTCCACCACGAGGGCGGCGCGCTGGCCGCCGGTTTCCACGACCACGATGGGGCGCCGCCCGACTCCGCCCCCGTCCAGCCCCACCACGTGGCGCAGATCGGCCGTCGGCAGCGGCTCCCCCCGTAAGGTAACCTCGCCCTTGGCCGAGTCGTGCACCGACGCCTCGGCAAGCGCTCCGAACGGAATCGCGTACCGCTCGCCCGCCACCGCCACGAGGAGCGCGCGCACGATGGCGCGAGTGACCGGAAGGTGCAGCAGGATTACGGTCCCGCGCCCTGGGGCGGTCTTGAGCTCCATCCGGCCGCTCAGCGCGCGGATCCGGGTCATCACCGCGTCCACACCCACCCCCCGGCCCGACACCCCGGTCACCTCGGTCCGGGTGCTCAAGCCGGGGGTGGCGAGCAGGCGGAGGAGGCCCACGGCGTCGGGGATGGGCGCCTCCGGCGCGAGGAGGCCCTGCTCCACCGCGCGCTCCCGCACTGCGGCGCGGTCAATCCCGCGGCCGTCGTCGGCCACCACGATCGTGACTCCGCCCCGGGCCCGCTCGGCCCGGAGCCGGATCAGCCCCTCGCGGGGCTTGGACGCCGCCAGCCGCTCGACGGCGGGCTCCAGGCCGTGGTCGGCGGCGTTGCGCACCAGGTGGGTGAGCGGGTCGGCGAGGCCGTCGAGCACCGAGCGGTCGAGCTCGATGTCGGCGCCCTGCAGCTCCAGGCGGATCTCCTTGCCAAGGGTGCGGCCCAGGTCGCGCGCCATGCGGGGAAACCGGTCGAACACCTCCGCGACGGGGGCCATCCGCGCGTGCAGCACGCCGCTCTGCAGCCCGGCGACCAGTCCGGAGATCCGGCTGCTCACCTGTTCCAGCTCCGAGCCGATCTGCCGGTCGGCGATCGCGGCGAGACGGTTGCGCGCCACGACCAGCTCGCCCACATCGTTCACCAGGCGGTTCAGCCGGTCCAGATCCACCCGGACCTGGCGCGACGATCGCCCGGCCGGCGCCGCCGGCAGGTCGGACGGGGTCCCGGCGCGGGGGCGGAGTCGCCGCTCGCCCGCGGGAACCCGGCCGGCGCGGGGCGACCCCTCCGGCGCGAGGGCCCGAAGCCGATCAACCAGCGCGCGCTGCGGGTCCGGCTGCTCGCTCCGGGCGACGGCGTCCACGGCGTCCCCGAGCCCGTCCACCGCGCGGAAGAGACCGTCGAGCACCTCGCGCGAGGGAAGCAGCGCGCCGTCGCGGATCGCGGCCAGCACCTGCTCGGCGGCGTGGGCCAGCTCGACGGTGGACTCGAAACCCATCGTTGCCGAGGCGCCCTTGATGGAATGCAGCGCGCGGAAGAGCTCGGCCACCGGGGCCGGCCCGTCCGGCGCCTGCTCCCACGCGAGGAGCAGCTCGTTACAGCGCTGGAGGTGGTCTCGGCTGTCGGAGAGAAAGAGGGCGGTATAGCGGGCCAGGTCCACCGGGGCTCACCCGAGCAGACGCTGCACCGCCTCGAGCACCCGGGACGGCTGGAACGGCTTCACCACGAAGTCCTTCGCGCCGGCCTGGATCGCCTCGACCACCAACGCCTGCTGTCCCATCGCGCTGCACATCAGGATCTTGGCCTCGGGGTGATCCTTGCAGATCGCGCGGACCGCCTCGATCCCTCCCATGTCGGGCATGACGATATCCATCGTGACCAGATCGGGCTTGAGCTGGCGGAATCGCTCGACCGCCTGGGCGCCGGTCTCCGCTTCACCGACCACTTCGTACCCCGCCTGGGTAAGGATGTCGGTGATCATGGTGCGCATGAAGATGGCGTCGTCGCAGACGAGCACGGTGTGGGCCACGGGGCTCTCCCTCTGTCAGTCGTCCTGCCGGCTCTCTGGTCCCGGGCTCTCCGACCCGAAGAGCGGATCGAGCAGCGCTTCGAGCGGGAGGCCCGGGACGTCGGCGCCGGCGTGCAGATCCTCGACTTCGTCCACTTCGAGCCCGACCCGCCCGCCGAACCGCGCAAGCACCACCAGCCATTCAGTCGGCAACGCGTCGGAGAATCCCAGGAGTATCGGCGCGCTCACCGCCGTGATCAGCGTGCCGCGCACATTGGCGAGGCCGCGCACCGCGGGGGGCGCGCCGGGGATCCGCGCCAGCACCGGCGAGGCGACCACCTCGCGCACCGCCGCGACCGGCAGGGAGAACCGCTCGGCGCCGACCCGGCACACCACCACCCGCTCCCCATGGGGCTCGGCCATCGGTTCAGGTCCTGAAGAAGGCAAGATAGGTAAGCGCCTGAGGGGGAGCAACGTGCCCCGAGGCGCCCTGCGCGGCCTCGAGCGCCGGCGCGAGATCCGCGGGCCACTCGGAGCGAAACCCGAGCGCCCGCCCGGTGATCGGATGCTCGAACACCAGCTCCGCGGCGTGCAACGCCTGGCGCGGCGTCGCCCGGGCGAGGCGCTCCGCCGCGGGCCGCCCCGGACCGGAGATGCGGCGCGCGCCGCCGCCGCCGTACACCGGATCGCCGACGACCGGATGGCCGATATGGGCGAGGTGGACCCGGATCTGGTGGGTCCGGCCCGAATGGAGCTCGGCGCGCAACAGCTCGCATTCGCCATAGCGCGCCACCCGGAAGAGATCGGTGCGCGCGGCCCGCCCGTCGGAGCGCACCGTCATCCGCTTCCGGTCGCCCGCGCCGCGCGCGATGGGCGCCTCCACTACGGTCGGCGAGACATCGAGATGGCCCCAGGCGAGCACCGCGTACGCGCGCGAGATCCGCCGGGCCGCGAGCGCCGCGCCGAGCCGGCGGTGCGCGAGGTCGGTCCGGGCCACCACCATCAGGCCGCTGGTGTCGCGGTCGAGCCGGTGCACGATGCCCGGCCGCCCCGTCCCGGCGGCCGCCAGGGAGGTGCCGCGCGCCGCCAGCGCGTTGACCAGGGTGTCGTCCCAGTGGCCCGGCGCGGGATGCACCACCAGTCCGCCGGGCTTGTCGATCACCAGCAGGTGGTCGTCTTCGTAGACTACGGTGAGCGGCACGAGGTGCGGCGTGAGCTCACGGGGCGGCCGCTCCGCCGGGAGCTCCACCTCGATCAGCTCGCGCGCCGCGGGGAGGCGCGAGGCGCGGGCCACCCGCCCGTTGACCCGCACGGCGCCCGCGGCGACCAGCCGCGCGGCCTGGGTCCGGGAGAGGCTCAGCTGATCGGCGAGGAAGCGGTCGAGGCGCTCGGCGCCCGCGCAGGCGACGGAAAAGGCGATGGTGGGCAGGCGCGGCCGGCTCAGGCGGAGGACGCGGCTTCGCGCCGGCTCCGGCGCGCGTCCTCCAGCCAGAGCGAAATCGCCAGCGCGATCGCGCCGCAGCTCACGCCCATGTCGGCGACGTTGAAGGTCGGCCAGCGGTGGGCGCCGATGCCCACGTCGATGAAGTCCACCACGCCCTGCGCGGTCCGGACCCGGTCCACCAGGTTGCCCGCCGCGCCGCCGGCCACCAGGCCGCAGGAGAGCTGCCGGAGCAGGTCGCGGGCCGGACTCGAGCGGGCCAGCCGGAGGAGGAGCACGATGGCCGCGGCCGCGATCAGGAGGAAGATCCAGCGCGACCACGGCCCCAGGTGAATGCCGAACGCCGCCCCCTGGTTGTACACCAGCCGGAGCTGCAGCCACTCCCCCGCCAGCTCCACGGGGGGGATGGGCAGGAGCACCCGCTCCGCGATCCGCTTGGTGGCGAAGTCCGCCGCGAGCAGCCCGAGGGTCGCCGCCCAGAAGAGCCGGCGGGCCTCAGCGCCGCTTCTCATCCTCTTCCTTCTCCTTGCAGGTGATGCAGAGCCGGGCGTGGGGCAGCGCATCGAGCCGCTCGAAGCTGATGTCCTGTCCGCACTGCTGGCACTTGCCGAAGCGCTCCGGGCTGCCGTAGAGCCGGCGCAGGGCCTGGTTCACGTGCCAGAGGTAGCGGCCTTCCTGCGAGGCGAAGAGGAACTGCTTCTCCCGCTCGCTGGTGTCGGTGCCCTGATCCGCCATGTGGAAGGAGTAGGAGGAGAGATCGCCGTCAGAGGACTGCAGAGTCGTGTTGAAGGACTCGCCGTAGTAGCCCAGCTCCTTCATCACCCGGGCCCGCTCGTCGAGCAGGCGCTGTTCCAGATGCTGCAGCTGCTTCTTGTTCATGGCCGTTCCGTCAGTGGTCAACCGGTTGAAGCGGCGCCCGCCGCGTAGCGGGCGATCGCGAGCGTTACCTGGTGGCCGTCGATCTCCACCATCTCTTCCCTGTCCGCCCGTGCGGGGCGCTTGCCGGCGTGCAACGCGCGGGCGAGGGTCTCGCCCCGGATGGTTTCGGCGTGGGCGCGCACCGCGTCGAGCACGGGCGCGGGGCCGTCGATCCACAGCGCGATCCGGGTGGTGTACTCGTAGCCGGCGTCCTTGCGGAGCCGCTGGATGCGGTTCACCGCCTCGCGCGCGAGCCCTTCCCGCCGGAGCTCGTCGGTGAGCACCGGATCGAGCGCCGCGACGTAGCTGCCCGCGCTCTGCACCAGCCAGTCGGTGGTGACCTCGCGCTCCACCGTCACGTCCTCCGGTCCGAACTCCCAGCGCTCGCCGTCGCCGTTCTGGGTGACGGCGCGGCCGGCCTCGAGCTCCCGGAGCTGCTCGGGAAGCAACCCCGCCGCCGCGGTGGCCGCGGCGGGGGTCCGGCTCCCGTACCGCTTGCCGAGCGCGCGGAAGTTGGGGCGGGCGCGGAGCCGGACCAGCTCGGCATCGGAGGCCACCACCTCGACCTCCTTCACGTTCACTTCCTGGGCGAGCAGCGGCAGCATGGCGCGGAACCTCGGCCCGTCGGCTGCCGGGGGAACGGCGACGCGGATCCGGCGGAGCGGCTGGCGGACCTTGAGGCTCTTCGCCTCCCGCGCCGCGCGGGCGAGCGAGGCGAGCCGGCGCACCGCCGCCATCGCGCCCTCGAGCTCCGGGTCGCGGGCCGCCTCCGCCTCCGGGAAGCGGGCCAGATGCACCGACTCTCCGGTGAGGGCGCGGTGCAGCCAGTCGCTGGCGAACGGCGCCGCGGGCGCCAGGAGCCGGCTCACCGTGAGCAGCGCGTCGTGCAGGGTGCGCACCGCCGCGGGTTCCGCCTCCCGGTCGGGCGCCCAGAAGCGGGCGCGGCTCTGCCGGATCCACCAGTTGGAGAGATCGTCCACCACGAACTCCAGCACCGCGCGGACACCGGCCGTCGCGTCGTAGCCGCCCCACGCCGCGCTCACCGCGGCGACGGTGCCGGCGAGCCGGCTCCGGAGCCAGCGGTCCAGCGGCGGCTCGGCGGCGGGATCGCGCGGCGGCGGCGGGCTCGGCGCGTACCACTGGTGGAAGGTGTAGGCGCTCCGGAGGGTGCGGAGGAACCCGCCCGCCACTTCCGGAATCGCCGCGCGGTCGAACCGCTTCGGCTTCCAGATCTCGCTCCCGGCGAGCAGGTACAGCCGGGCCCCGTCGGCGCCGAACTCGCGGATCAGCTCCCACGGCTCCACGATGTTGCCCCCGGTCTTCGACATCTTCTGGCCGGCGGCGTCGAGCACCTGCTCGTTCACCACCACGTGGCGGTACGGGGCGCGGTCGAACACCGTGGCCCCGATGGCGAGCAGCGAGTAGAACCAGCCGCGGGTCTGGTCCACGCCCTCGCAGATCAGGTCGGCGGGAAAGTGGCGCTCGAACGCGTCGCGGTGCTCGAACGGATAGTGCCACTGCCCGTAGGGCATCGAGCCGGAGTCGAACCAGGTGTCAATCACCTCGGTGACCCGGCGCATGGTGCCGCCCGCAGGGTCCGGCCAGGTGAGCGCGTCGATGCCCGGCTTGTGGGG
This sequence comes from Gemmatimonadales bacterium, assembly GCA_036004545.1. GTDB lineage: Bacteria > Gemmatimonadota > Gemmatimonadetes > Gemmatimonadales > GWC2-71-9 > JABFSM01. The sequence goes on along the minus strand of DASYRI010000249.1, from coordinate 12,502 downwards.
ATCGAAGTCCGTCGGCAGCGGCCGTCCCAGCTTCGCGGTGAGCTCTTCGTAGCTTCCGATCACCTCGATCACGGCGGGGTCGCGGTCGGAGATCCACACCGGGAGCGGCGTGCCCCAGTAGCGGTCGCGGGAAAGGGCCCAGTCCACGTTGTTGGCGAGCCAGTCGCCGAAGCGGCCCGTGCCCATGTCGGGCGGGTGCCAGTGGATCCCGGCGTTGAGGGCGAGCAGCCGGTCCTTGATGGCGCTGGTGCGCACGAACCAGGAGTCGCGGGCGTAGTAGATCAGCTTGCTGCCGCAGCGCCAGCAGTGCGGGTAGTCGTGGCCGTACGCCTCGGTGCGGAGGTGGCGGCCCTCCTCCCTGAGGCGCCGGATGATGAGATCGTTGGTCTCGTCGGCGGTGACCAGCCTCCCCTCGAGCTCGGGCCAGGTGGTGCCGTGGAAGGTGCCGTCCGCGGCCACCGGACGCACCAGCGCGAGGCCATGCTGCTGGCCCATGGCGAAGTCGTCGGCCCCGAACGCGGGCGTCAGGTGCACGAGCCCGGAGCCGTCCGCCGCGCTGACGAAGTCGCCGCTCACCACGACCTGGTGCGCCAGGTCGGCCGGGAGCGGCACGATGTCCATCGGGCGGCGGTAGCGGAGCCCGGCGAGCGCGCTCCCGGGCACCGGCTTCCCGACCATCTCCAGCTTCGCCGCGCCGAGGATCTCGGCGAGCTTCCCCGCGCGGGAGACGGCCACGATGAAGCTCCGCCCGGGCTTCGCCGGATCCCGGTACGCCGCGTACTCCAGGTCGGGATGCACCGCGACCCCCACGTTCGACGGAATCGTCCACGGGGCCGTGGTCCAGATGACCAGCTCGCGGCCGCTCCCATCGGCAAGGGGGAAGCTCACATAGACCGAGCGATCAGAGATCCGCTGGTACCCCTGCGCCAGCTCGTGGCTGGAGAGGACGGTGCCGCAGCGCGGACAGTAGGGGAGCACCCGGTGGCCGCGGATCAGCAGCCCCTTCGCCCAGATCTGCTTGAGCAACCACCAGACCGACTCGATGTACGGGGGCGAGCAGGTGATGTAGGGATGGTCGTAGTCGAGCCAGTAGGCGATCCGGTCGGAGAGCTCGACCCAGTCCTGCTGATAGGTGAAGACGCTTTCCCGGCAGAGCCGGTTGAACTCGGCCACCCCGTACGCCTCGATGTCCCGCTTCCCCGCGAAGGCGAGCTTCTTCTCCACCTCGATCTCGACCGGCAGGCCGTGGGTATCCCATCCGGCGATCCGGGTCACCGACCGTCCCTGCATCACCTGGAAGCGGCAGAAGAGATCCTTGATGGTGCGGGCGAGCACGTGATGGATCCCGGGGCGGCCGTTGGCCGTCGGCGGTCCCTCGTAGAACACGAACGGAGCCCCGTCCTTCCGCGCCTCCTGTACCTGCGCGAAGAGACTCTCCTTCTTCCAGCGCGCCAGGAGCTCGCGCTCCAGCGCATCGGCCCCCTGCTCGGGCCAGGGTGGAAGCCGCCGGGCGGCGGAGGGGGGGGCGGCCTGGGTCATGCCTTGCGGCGCTGGGCGAGCTGGGTCTCCTCGCCGGGAGAGGGCACCGGAACGGGGACGGCGGCGGGGGGAGCGGTGGCCGCGCCGTCGCCGCCCAGCACGGCTATCTCCTGCAGCTGCCGCTCCAGCAGCTGGCGGTAGCTGGTGAGGTACACATGGAACTGGCGCCGGGCCGACTCGTTGCCGTGGCGCAGCCGCAGCTCCTCGGCGCGGGCGTTCTGGACGATGCTCTCCGCCGCGTTCCGCGCCTCGGCGAGCAGCGCGTCGACCTTGAGCTGGGCTTCGCGCAGCAGCAGGTCGCGCTCGCGGTCCGCCTGGGTCTGGCTGTCGGCGCGCAGCTGCTGGGCGGACACCAGGGCGTCGTTCATGGCCCGCTCGCGGTCGCGGTAGGACTTGAGCTGCTCGCTCATGCCCTTGACCCGCTCGTCGAGCTGGACCCGGTCGCGGACCAGCCGGTCGATCTCCTCCGACATCCGCTGCTTGAATTCCTCGACCTGGCCGGGATCGTAGCCGCGGAGCACGCGGTGGAACTCCTGCGCGCGGACGTCGTGCGCGGTGAGATGGAACGCGTCCTCGGTCATGGTGAGCGCTCTCCGAAAAGCAGGGTTCCCAGCCGCACCATCGTCGCCCCTTCCTCCACCGCCACCGGGTAGTCCGCCGACATCCCCATCGAAAGCTCGCCGACCGGATGCCCGGCCGAGGCCATCCGGTCGCGCAACTCCCTGAGCCGGCCGAAGGCGGCGCGCTGCACCCCGGCGTCGTCGGTGAGCGCCGCCAGGGTCATCAGGCCGCGGAGCTCGAGCCGGGGGAGCGCCGCGATCGTGGCGAGGAGCGCCGGGAGGGCCTCCGGCTCCACGCCGGCCTTCTGCGGCTCGCCCGAGCAATTCACCTCGACCAGGACCGGCTGCCGCGCGTCCTGGCGCACCCGCCGGTCAAGCTCCTGCGCCAGGTCTGCCCGGTCCACCGAATGGATCAGGACGAACCGGCCCACGGCGAGCCGGACCTTGTTCCGTTGCAACGAGCCTATCAAGTGCCACCGGATCGGCACGCTCGCCAGCTGCGCCTGCTTGGCCAGCGCCTCCTGGACCCGGTTTTCGCCAATGTCCTCCAGCCCGGCGGCCAGCGCCGCCCGGACCGCCTCGGGACCGTGGGCCTTGGTGACCGCCACGATCCGGACCTGATGGGTCCATCCGCCCTTGGCCTGGTGGTACCCGATTCGGTCCCGGACAGAGGCGAGCCGGCCGGCGAGCCCCGGGAAGTCCATAACCCCCAAATTTAAGAGGAGTTACCTGTTTGTTGAAGGGCGGGCGGCGCGGAGCAGGTGGAGGGCCTGTTCCACCGCCGGATTGTCCGAGAGGTGACTGGCGCGCTCGAGGTAGAGAATCGTCCTGGCGGTGTCGCCCCGCTGCTCCATCGCGGTGGCGAGCTGGGTGAACGGAATGCCGACCGTGCTGGAGATCCCGCTCGAGGTGCTCTCCAGCTCCCGGCGGGGCCGCTCCAGAAGATCGGCGTAGCGGTACACCGCCGTCAGGAGCAGCTCGGTCGCCGGGACGTCGAGCGGCACGCCCATCATGCGCCGGAGATCGAGCGTGGGGGCGGTAGTATCCACCGGCGCCGGCTCCAGCGACACCGCGAGGCCCCGCTGCACCATGAAGCGGTCCAGGCCGTAGTTGTTGCCCAGCGCGGTGATCGCCCACACGATCGGCCGGCGGCCGAAGTTCTGCTGGATCACCCGGAGCGAAAGGAAGTCCTTGCCGTAGAGCACGCTCTCCGCCGGCAGGGTGGTGGCGAACGATCCCACCGGCAGGGTCACCTCGCGGGGGAGAATCTGCGGCACCGCGGCGCGGATCTCCTCGTCGGTCATGGTGTGCAGCGGCCAGGTGGGCGCCGCCGGGTTCCGCCCGCGCCAGAACGGCGGGGCCAGGGCCTCCTCGAATCGCCGCACCGGGTTATCGCGCAGCTGGCGCATGTTCCATGGGGTCTCCGCCAGGGCCAGGCAGACCACGGTGACGTCCTTCCGGACCCCCGCCACTTCCTGCGCCCACCAGAGCGGGAACGTGTCGTTGTCGCCGTAGGTGAAGAGCACGCCGTAGGGCGGCACCGAGTTCAGCAGGTCGTAGGCGAAGTCGCCGGGGAGCCGCGCGTCGGGGCCGTGCCGCCGGTCCGCCTCGGGGAAATTGAGCCCGAAGGGAATGAGGGCCGCGGCGAAGACGGCGTACGGCAGCACCCGGGCCGACAGGCGGTCCGGCGGTCCGGCGGTCCCCGCGCTCCGGGCGGTCAAGCGCTCCCGGAGCTTCCGGGCCAGGGTGAGCAGCCCGAGGCCGGCCCAGAGGCCCCACACGATGAAGCTCACCACGAAGAAGTAGTCGCGCTCGCGGACCTCGTGGTCGTCCCGGTCAGGAAAGCGGTCGTAGCCCAGGCTGTAGCCCGGCTTGAAGTTCATGTAGGCGACGAGACCCAGTCCGGTGGTGAGGAAGAGGACGAGGAGGAGCCACGCGCCGCTCCGATCGCTCCGCCACTGGTCCCCGAGGCCGCGGAGCCCCAGGGCGAAGAAGCCGAGCGTGACGAGGGTGCGGAAAGGGAACCGGCCGTCGCCGATCGGGATCCCCGGCAGCGCCTTGGCCCACTGCCAGTCGAAATACTGGACGTAATTGGCCATCTGGAGGCCGATGACCGTGAGCGTCCGCCCGGTATTGTCGGGCCCGTGCAGCTGGGTCGGATCGTCGAACGGCGTCCGGACCCCGTATTGCTCCCGGCGCATCACCGCGGTGAGCGCCTCCCAGGTGGCCGGCGCCGCCTCGTTGATGATCGGGTGCTGCGCGGAGCGGAGGTAGAGGAAGAGGAAGGGGGTGACCCCGACGAGTGCGATACCAAGCATGAGCAGGGCGAAGCGGAGCCCGCCGTGGGTCGCGGCGAAGATCAGGGCCAGGAGGAACGCGGCGGCGCCGAATCCGACCAGCACCTTGCTGGCAAGACCGAGGCCCAGGAGCAGGGCCCAGAGCCCCGCGAGCACGCCGGCGTCGCCCCACTCGTGACGGCGGGTCTGCTCGTCCTTCGCGGGGACCAGGCTGATCACCGCCACCACGAAGCCGATCGCCGCCGGGCCCACCAGGAGCCCGAGCAGGTGATTGCTGATCGCGATGCCCAGCAGGTACGCCACCAGCAGGAGATACCGGCTGGCCCGGGGGGTCCCCCGCGCGGCCCGCCAGCGGAAGAGGAGCCAGGACACCGCCCCGATGGTGAAGGTGGCGACGGCGTAGACCTCGGTCTCGTTGCTGTTGAGCCAGTTGCTGAAGCCGAAGGCGGCGATGAGCGTCCCCGCCGCGCCGGCCGCGGTCCGGAGCACGGCGCGGGCGCCGGGCTCCGCCTCACCCAGGGAGCGGTCCGCCGCCTCCTGGAGGACCAGGAACCAGCACCCCGCGCCGGCCGAGGCGAAGAGGGCGGACAGCAGATTGGTGCGGACCGCGTACTCGAAGAACGGGAACACGGAGCCCCACACATGGCCCATCAGCACGAAGAGCGGGGTCCCGGGCGGGTGCGGAATGCCGAGGGTCTTCATCGCCGCGATGAATTCTCCGGCGTCCCAGAAGGTCACCGAAGGGGCGAGGGAGAAGGCATAACCCGCGAGGACGACCGCCGCGACGGCGAGGGCGGCGCGGTACGGGGGGCGGGCGGGCGGTCCGGCTGCCGGCAGGTGCTGACGGCCCGATGTCATCGCGGCAGGACCGCCCGGGCTGGCCGCTCGACGGCCGGACCGGTGTGGCTCATCGCGGCCGGACCGCCCGGGCGACCGCGAGCGCGTCCCTCGCCGGGGCCGGCTCATGGACCCGGAAGAGCCGCGCCCCCGCCACCCAGGCCAGCGCGCAGGAGGCGGCGGTGGCCTGGTCCCGCTCTTCGACGGGGCGCCCGGTGAGCTCGCCGAGGAAGCGCTTCCGGGATGGGCCTACCATCAGGGGGCGGCCGAGCGCGCGAAGCGCGCCCAGGCCCCGGAGCAGCTCCAGGTTCTGCTCGGGCGTCTTCCCGAAACCTAACCCGGGATCGAGCACGATCCGCTCGGCGGCGACCCCCGCCGCCGCCGCGCGGGCCGTGGCCTCGGCCAGCTCGGCGTGGACCCCGGCCAGCACGCCATCGGGGAAGACCGCGTGCTCGAGCGACGCCATGGTGGCCACGGTACCCCGCGAATGCATCAGCACCACGCCGGCGCCCCGCTCGGCGCAGACCGCCCCCAGCCCCGGATCGAGCCGGAGCGCGGAGACGTCGTTGACGATCGCGGCGCCGGTGTCGAGCGCCGCTCGGGCCACCGACGATTTTGTGGTGTCTACACAGACGAGAGGGCCCACAGATTGCACAGATTGTGCAGAGAGGGAGAATCGTTTGACGATCGCCTCGATGACGGGCACGACCCGGGCGAGCTCCTCCTCGACCGGCACCGGCGTCGCGCCCGGCCGGGTGGATTCTCCGCCGACGTCGAGAATCGCGGCGCCGTCCCGGAGCAGCCGCTCCGCCTGGGCGAGGGCCGCGTCGAGACCGGTATAGCGGCCGCCGTCGCTGAACGAGTCGGGGGTGACGTTGAGGATGCCTATGAGCACCGGCCGGTCGAGCGCGATCGGCCCGCGTGCGGTCTGCCAGAGGGCCGGCTCGTCGGCGGGGAGCGCCGTGCCCAGCGCGGCTGCCAGCTCCCCCAGCGGCTCGGGCGCCGTCCACGGCCGGGCGAGGGCCGCGAGCCGGGCGCGCGGCCCGGCGAGCAGCGCCCAGTCCTCTCCGGTGACGACGTCGAGTCCCAGGCGGCCGCTGGTCGCGACCAGCGCCTCCCGCGCCGCCTCGCCCAGGTCGGTGATCCGGTAGGCGAGCGACTCGAGCCCGGCCGCGGTCGTGCGACAAAGCTCGCCCTCCCATCCGTGGGACAGGAGGGCGTCTCGGACGGCCTCCTCGGGACGGCCGGCGAGGGGAACGAGCTTCACGCGCCCGAAGGCTGCTCGGCGGGCGGCATGCCCATGAGGGGCGGACGCACCGGGCCGCTCGGGCCCGGCTTGGGAGCGTAGGACGGCAGCGGCTGGTGGGGCACGCGGGGCGGGAGCGGCTCGCCGCGGGAGAGGAGGTCCAGGTCCTCGCGATCCAGCGTCTCGCGCTCCAGCAGCGCCATGGCGATCCGGTCGAGCAGCTCGCGGTTCTCCATGATGATCCTCCCCGCCCGCTGGTAGGCCTCGTCAATCAGCCGCTTGATCTCCGCGTCCACCGTCTCCGACATCCGCTCGGAGATCTCCCGGCGCTGCTGGATCTCGCGGCCCAGGAAGATTTCCTGCTCCCGGTCGCCGACCGCGATGACGCCGATCCGCTCGCTCATGCCGAACTGGGTCACCATCCGCCGCGCAATCGAGGTGGCCTGCTCGATATCGTTGGCGGCCCCGGTGGTGACCTTCTCGGCCCCGAAGATCAGCTCTTCGGCCACCCGCCCGCCGAACGCGGCCGCGAGGCGCCCCTCCAGGAACGACTTGGTGTAGTTGTGGCGGTCCTCCTCCGGCAGCCAGGTGGTGAGGCCCAGGGCACGGCCGCGCGGGATGATGGTGACCTTGTGGAGCGGATCGCTGCCCGGAATCTTGAGCGAGACGATGGCGTGGCCGGCCTCGTGGTAGGCGGTGAGGCGGCGCTCGTCCTCGGTCAGCACCAGGCTCCGGCGCTCGATGCCGAGCATCACCTTGTCCTTGGCGTCCTCGAAGTCCGACATGTCCACCAGATTCTTGTTGCGCCGCGCGGCGAGCACCGCCGCCTCGTTGACCAGGTTGGCCAGGTCCGCCCCGGCGAGGCCCGGCGTGCCCTTGGCCAGGACGTCGAGCCGCACGTCCGACGCGAGCGGGATCTTCCGGGTATGCACCCGGAGGATGCCTTCCCTGCCCCGCACGTCGGGCGAGTCCACCACGATCTGGCGGTCGAACCGGCCGGGCCTGAGCAGCGCCGGGTCCAGCACGTCGGGGCGGTTGGTGGCGGCGAGGAGGATCACGCCGTCGTTCGACTCGAACCCGTCCATCTCGACCAGGAGCTGATTGAGGGTCTGCTCCCGCTCGTCGTGGCCGCCGCCGAGCCCGGCGCCGCGGTGGCGGCCCACGGCGTCGATCTCGTCGATGAAGATGATGCAGGGGGCGTGCGCCTTGCCCTGCTCGAAGAGGTCGCGCACCCGCGAGGCGCCGACTCCCACGAACATCTCGACGAAGTCGGAGCCCGACATGGAGAAGAACGGGCGGCCCGCCTCGCCGGCCACCGCCTTGGCGAGCAGGGTCTTCCCGGTGCCGGGCGGCCCGATGAGCAGCGCCCCCTTGGGGAGCCGGCCGCCCAGCCGGGTGAACTTCTGCGGGTCCTTCAGGAACTCGATGATCTCCTGCAGCTCGACCTTGGCCTCGTCGGCTCCGGCCACGTCGGCGAAGGTGATCTTGGGGGTATCGCCGGCGAGGAGCTTGGCCTTCGATTTCCCGAAGGAAAAGGCCCGGTTGCCCCCCGCCTGCATCTGGCGGATGAGCACGAACCAGATCGCGAAGATGACCACCCAGGGGAGCATGTTGACGAGCAGCGTCGTCAGCCCGCTCTTCGCTTCCCGGGCGGTGATGGTGACGCCCGCCTCGTCGAGGCGCTTGAGGATCGCCTCGCTGTCCTTGACCGGGAGCAGCACGGTGAACGATTTGATCGTCCCGGTGCCCTGGGCAACCGGGATGCGGAAGTCCCCCTTGACCAGCTTGCCGTCGTAGATCTCGACCTGCTTGACGTTGCCGGCCTCGAGCTGCTTGCTGAACTCGGTGTAGTTGAGCTCCCCGGTGTCGCCCCGGTCGGTCTTGAGGTAGTTGAAGAGCGCGACGCAGAGCAGCAGAACCAGGAGCCAGAGCGCCAGGTTCTTGCTGAGGCCCGCCCAGTTGGGCAACGGAGGTTTCTGGGGCGGTCGCTGCTGCATCAGGTCAGACCCGCGATAAAGGGAAGGTGCCGGAAGTTCTCCGCGTGATCGAGCCCGTAGCCCACCAGGAAGGCGGGCGGGACGGGGAAGCCGACGAAGCGCACGTCGGGCAGCGGCTCGTGCATGTCGGCCTTGTCGAGCAGCGCGCAGACCGCCAGCGACGCGGGGTGGCGCTCCCGGAGCAGGTCCATCAGCCGGTGCACCGTCTTCCCGGTGTCCACGATGTCCTCGACCAGCACGATGTGCTTCCCCTCCAGCCGGGTCTCCGGGTCGTAGAGGAGGCGGACCTTGCCGGAGGAGGTGGTGCCGGCGCCGTAGGAGCTGGCCGCCAGGAAGTCCACCTGGAGGGGGCGCTCGATCTTGCGCACCAGATCGCCCAGGAAGATGAAGCTGCCCTTGAGCAGTCCGAGGACCAGCAGGTCGCCGTCGGGATACGCGGCGGTGATCTGAGCGCCCAGCTCGGCGACCTTGGCCGCGATGGTCGCCTCGTCGTAGACGATCGAGGCGATCTGGCGGCCGCCGGTGCGGCGGAGAACCTCAGGCGAGGTGGGCATCAATCCTCAGCGCCGGCGCGCCGGGGGCCGGAAGGCGGTCCGCCGACCGGCAGACGCCGGGAACCCAGACAACCAGCTCGCCCCGGGCGACGACGGGCCACGCCGCGCGGCGGGTCCGCGCGATCCGGGCGTCCTGCAGGCAGCGCACCACCAGTCTCCTTCCCCGGCCGCCCAGCGGCCGGATGCGATCTCCCGGGCGCCAGGGCCGCACGACGTACACCCCGTCAGCGAACCAGCCGGTCGCCGAATCCCGCTCGAGCCGATCGGGCGCGGCTGCGCGGCGCCAGCTCAGCCACCACTCACCCGCCACCATCCGTCCCTCCGGCTCGGCCAGGGACGAGGGCTCCCAGAGCGGAGGATGCGCCACCCCCCGAAAGAGGCGAAGGCGGTCGAACGAGAGCTCGGCCAGGCACCCCGCCCCGAGCTCCGCGACCGCCCCGCTGCGATTCCCGGCGAGCAGCCGCTCGATGCGGGCTGCCCGGATCGGGCCAACGAGACAACCGGCCCGGCGCCCCAACGCGCCAAGCAGTGCCCGTAGAACGCCCGAATCATACCCACGCAGGGAGGGGGCAGCAACGGAAACCCCGTTTCGCTCCACTCTCAGATCGAGCCCCGGCAAACTCGCCAGCAGCGCTTCCCACGCCGCGCGCTCCGCGGCCGCCTGCCGGCCCAACCCGAGGATGCGGCGCTCGACCCCGGGAACCCGCGCGCGAATCACCGGCAGGAGCACGGTCCGGATCCAGGAGCGGAGGTGGCGCGCGTCCCGGTTGGCGGGGTCCTCCCACCAGGTCACGCCTTGGCCCTGCAGATATCCGGCCAGCTCCTGGCGCCGGAACGGCAGGAGCGGGCGCACCAGCCTGCCCCGCCGCGCCGCCATCCCCGCCAGCCCGGCGGGACCGGAGCCGCGCAGGAGGCGCATGAGGATGGTTTCGATCTGGTCGTCCTGGTGATGCGCGGTGAAGACGATGTCGGCGCCCAGCTCGTCCGCGAGCCGGTAGAGCCACCGGTACCGGGCACTTCGCGCCGCGGTCTCGCTTGCGCCCGCCCCGAGCCCAAGGCGCTCGAGGTGAAACGGCATCGGGTAACGGGCGGCCGCAGCGCGAACCGTGTCGGCCACGGCGGCGCTCTCGGGATGGATGCCGTGGTCGGCGTGGGCGACGTGCAGCGCGAGCCCGCGCGCCGCGGGTGCGCCGGCGAGCAGGTCGAGCAGGGCCAGCGAATCAGGCCCGCCGGAGACCGCGACGACCGCGGGGCCCGGCGAGAGCTGGAGCGACCGGAGCTGCCGGTCGAAGCGCTCGCGCAGGGTCATCAGCCCTCGAACGGCTCCATATGCACGAGCACGTCCTGCACCCGCGGCTCGGCGCCGCGGATGGCCGACTTCACCTTGCCGCTCAGGATGTGGGCCTCCTGGAGCGACAGCTGCGGCTCGGCCTGCACGTGCAGCTCGAGGAGGTACCGGGTGCCGCTCTTGCGGATCTTGAGCTTCTCGGTGGCGAGGACGCCGGCGACGCCTCGCGCGGCCCCGTCCACCGCGCGAAACACCTCCTCCGCGGGCGACTGGTCCATCAGCTCGGCGAGCGCGGGACGGATGATCCGGACGCCGTTGTAGAGGATGATCGTCGAGGCGAGGAGCGCGGCCCAGTCGTCGGCCGGCTCCCAGCCCGGCCCGCCGATCAGCGCGATGGAGATGCCCACGAACGCCGCTGCGGAGGTGATCGCGTCGGACCGGTGGTGGGATGCGTCGGCGGCGACGGCCTGGCTGCCGACCTCCCGGGCGACGCTCGCCACCCGGCGAAAGAGCGCCTCCTTGATCGCCACGGCGACTCCCAGCACGATCAGCGTGAACGCCGCCGGCGCGTGGTGGGGCGTGACGATCTCCCGGACCGCCTCGATGGCGATGCCGAGAGCCGCGCCCACCAGCATGAGCCCGACCATCGCCGAAGAGACCGATTCGGCCTTGCCGTAGCCGAAGGGGAAGCGCCGGTCGGCGCCCCGCGAAGAGACCCGAAGGCCGGTCCACACCACCAGCGAAGAGAAGATGTCCGCCACCGACTCGACCGCGTCGGCGATGAGGGCGTAGGAATGGCCCAGGATGCCCGCGAGGAGCTTGACCAGCGCGAGGCACCCGTTGACGACGAGACCGGTGCGGGCGAGACTGACGCCCCGGCTCTCTCCCCGCGCCTCCAGAGCGGGCGGCGAACGGCTGTCGGTGGCCGGCGCCCGGGGCCCCGTCAACGCGGCTTCTCCCGCAGACTGCGCTCGAAGAGCTCGAGGATGCGGCGGTACTCGTCGGTCCAGGATTCCGGGCGCACGAAGCCGTGGTCCTCCACCGGGTAGGGCGCAAGCTCCCAGCCGGTCTTGCCCAGCTCGATCAGCCGCTCGGTGAGCCGGACCACGTCCTGGAAGTGCACGTTCACGTCCACCATCCCGTGGGCGATGAGGAGCGGGTCCTCGAGTCCCTCCGCGAAATAAATCGGGGACGATCGCCGGTAGGCGACCGAGTCCTCCTGGGGCTCGTTCAGGATCGAGGCGGTGTAGGGATGATTGTAGTGGGCCCAGTCGGTCACCGGCCGGAGCGCGGCCCCCGCGCCGAACCACCCGGGCCGGGTGAAGAGCGCCATCAGGGTGATGAACCCGCCGTAGCTCCCTCCGTAGATCCCCACCCGCTCCGGCTCGATGCCGAAGCTCTGCCGGAGCCAGCGCACCGCGTCCACCTGGTCCTCGAGGTCGCGGCCGCCCATGTGGCGGTAGATGGCGACGCGCCAGTCCCGGCCGTAGCCCGCCGAGGCGCGGTAGTCGAGGTCGAGCACGACGTAGCCCTTCGACGCCAGCAGGTGGTTGAACTGGTACTCCCGGAAGTAGCTCGACCAGTAGTGGTGGACGTTGTGCAAGTAACCCGCGCCGTGCACGAAGATCACCGCGGCGCCGTTGGGCCGCGCGCCGAGGTCGGCCGGGCGATAGATCCGGGCCGGGACCGGGACGCCGTCGGACGCCGGGATCATCACGATCGCGGGCCTGATCCACGGGAAGGTCAGCCACTCCGCCGTCGGCGAGATGGTCAGCCGACTCCGGCGGCCGCCCGCCCCGGCCGGCTGGAGAAAGAGCTCCGGCGGCCGGTCGGCGGTGGAGAAGACGTCCGCCAGCTGCTTCCCGCCGGGGGCGAGGGCGACGGTGTGGCCGCCCTCCTCGGCGGTCAGGCGGACAGGCGGACTGGCGGACAGTGAAAGCAAGTACGCGTGGCGGTCGAATGGTGAGACTTCACTCGTGTGAAGCAGCCACGCGGTGCGGTCGGGCGTGAGCTCGGCGCTTAGCACCTCCCATTTCCCCTTGGTGCGCTGGCGGCGGCCGGCGCCGGCGGCGTTCATGGTGTAGAGATGGGCCCAGCCGTCCGCCTCGGAGACCAGCCAGACGCCCTGCGCGCCGGGGAGCCACCCGCCGCAGCCGTCGCAGGGTCCACCGACCGCACCGCCGG
>DASYRI010000248.1:0-9410 GCA_036004545.1 Gemmatimonadales bacterium | reverse complement strand
AAGGCGCGGGAACCGGTCTGCTAACGGGATGATCGCCAATCACTTACAGGAGTGCCGCTCGCTGCACGGTGTGTCGGAACTGGGGGGTCAATACCGGAGCGCGTACTGGATCTTGGCCAGGAGCTGGTTGGACTGGAGCTGCCAGCCGTCGCGCAGGTCCTTCACGTTGTGGTTGTAAACCAGGAACAGGTCGCCGGCCGGGCGGAAGGTCCAGCGGAGCCGGGTGTTGCTGCCCACCGTTCGCGAATCGGTGTCGTACTGTACGAAGCTGCTCAGGTTGAGGTCGGGGGAGACATTCACGAGCGCGCGCAGGCCCACCAGGGTCGCAGCGAAATCCCCCTCCCGGAGCCTGCCGATGTCGTGCTCGCCCTCGAGCTCGAGGATGAAGCTCGCCGACGGCTTCCAGGCGCCCTCGAACTCGATCTGGTGGAGGTGGCCGGCGTAGAAGCCGCCGAACCGCCAGGTGAGCTGGCCCGACACCGTCCGCCGGGCCGCGAGCTCCGCCTCGAGGCGGTAGCGGACGAAATCGTAAGCGCCGGGCGGGATGACGACGCCCTCCGCCACCTCGAAGGGCGCGTCGAGCCGCTCGCCCTGCGGAATCACGTTGGCCTCGATCCGGTCGCCGCTCTCGAACCGCCAATTGACCGGTGCGAGGAAGACCTGGTAGCTCTGCCACAGTCCCGCCGGGTTCGTCACCAGCACGTACTCCTGCTCGAAGAACATCTGGCGGATACCCCAGCGATGGGGACGCGGCTGCCAGGCGATGCCCAGCCGGTACCGGTTGATCCCCTGGCGCGGCACGAAGCCGAGCGAGGGATCGAACCCGGCGCCGATGTGCTTGACGCTGGTCGAGACGTCCCAGACGTCGTTGGGGTAGTCCACGAGAAGCCCGTAGGCATCACGGTCGCCCGGGAGGGAATCGCGGCCGGCGCGCGCGGCCCAGATGCCGGCCGTGAGGTTCTTGCCTCCACGGAAGCGCGAGGTGTGATAAATGGCGTCCGCGCCCCCGGTCCAGGCGCCCCGCCGCCCCTCCGGATCGCCGAACGTGACGATGCCCCCGAGCGAGGACTCGTTGAGGACGTTCTGCCGCACCCGGAGCGCGCCGAGGGTGTTGGCCGGGGTAAGGGTGTCCACGTGGCCGGTTCGGGTGACCAGGGCGCCGAAGTTGGTCTGCCCGGCGCGGCCGTTGAGCTTCCCACCCACCCGGAGCGGCACGGTCATTCCCTCGAGCAGCCCGATCCGGCGGCTGAAGAAGGGAATCACGTCCTGGCCGAGGTTCGGCCCGAATTCGAAGATGTCCATCCCCTCGAGGAAGAAGGTCCGCTTCTCGGGAAAAAAGAGCGGGAAGCGGGTGAAGTTGGTGCGCCGGGTGTCCACGTCGGTCTCGGCGAAGTCGGTGTTCACCGTGGCGGAGCCGAGGAGGTTCGCGCCGAGACGCTGGGTCACATCGAGCGAGGGCTTGGCGGTCCCGTCGAGCTCGGTGTCCGGCCCCGGATGTCCGCCGCCCATCACCGCCGCGGGCCGGATGCTCAATCCCAGCCCGAGAGAGAAGTCCGGCAGGCTGTCGAGGAGCCCGGCGCGGCTCATCTGGGTGATGGTGGCGTTCTGGACCGGGCTGGCCCAGCGGGTGGTCTCCTGGGTCGCCTTGACCTGGCGCGCGATGTTGAAGCCCCACGAGGTGAGGCCTTTGCGGAAGATCAGGCTCCGGATCGGAATCCGGATCTCCGCGCTCCAGCTGTTGCCGCTCCGCGCCGTGGCCGCCTCCCAGATGCCGTCCCAGCTCTCGTCGGTGCTTTCGCCCTGGCGGACCACCAGCCCGTCGGCCCTGGCGCCGTTCGGGTTCACCACGAAGACATACCCCGAGCGGCCGTCGCGGAAGGTGTCGAGCACCAGGCCGAGGTAGTCCTCGTCGTCGGGATCGAAGTCCCGCGCCTTGTTGAAGGAGGTGATCGGGACCCCGGGGGCGCCGTACGCCACGATGCCGAAGACGATCTCGCCGGAGCCGGCCAGCACCTTCACCACCGTGCGGCTCGCCGGCGTGGCCCCCTCAACCGGGGTGACCTGGGTGAGGGGCCCGATGGAGTCCGCCGCGGCCCACGCCGGCTCGTCGAGACGGCCGTCGAGGGTGAGCGGCGCCGTGAGACGCCCAACGCGCAGGTGGGGCACCATCCGTTCGCAGCACTGGGCGGCCACCGGAACGGCATGGGGCGCGGCCAGAGCGAGACAGGCGAGGAGGCTGGCGCGGCTCGGCAGCACGGTCGTCGCGGTCGTGACGGCGTCCATCAGCCGCCCAGCATCCGCCACATCAGCCACAGTCCGGCGGCGCCGCCCAGCACCGACAGCATGCCGAGTCGGAAGCGAAAGGTGGCGACGGCGGCGGCGAGCGCCAGCACCAGCGCGGCAGGATCGAGCGAGGCGAGCCGCGGCAGCTCGATAGAAAGCGGACCGATCTCTCGGCGCGAAACCTCGTGGAAGAGCACGTGCAGGGAGAACCAGACCGCCAGGTTGAGAATGACGCCGACGACCGCCGCGGTGATTCCGGTGAGCGCGCCTTCGAGGGCGCGCTGGCCGCGCAGCCACTCGACCAGCGGCGCGCCGGCGAGCACGAAGAGGAAGCAGGGGGCGAAGGTCGCCCACACGGTGACCACCGATCCGAGAATCCCCGCGGCGACGGCCCCCGCCCCGGGCAGGTTGCGCGCCGCGGCGAGGAAGCCGACGAACTGGAGCACCATGATGAGCGGTCCCGGCGTGGTCTCGGCGAGCGCCAGTCCGTCCACCATCTCGCGGGGCGAGAGCCAGCCGAAATCGCCCGCTGCACGCTGGGCCACGTACGCGAGGACGGCGTAGGCGCCGCCGAAGGTGACCACCGCCGTCTCACTGAAGAAGATGCCGAGGCGGACGAGAATATTTCCCCGGCCGAGCGCCAGGGCCAGCGCGCCCAGCGGGAGCAGCCAGATCGCGAGCCAGCGCGCCGCGACCCGGGCGATCCCGGCGAGCGGGGGCCTCGCGGGGGGGGTGTCGCCGTCGGGAAGCAGCGGAGGCGGGCCGCCGGCATCGGCTTCGCCGCCGGCCACCGCGGTCGGGGCGAAGGCCTCCGGCCGGAGCCGGTAACCCACCGCGCCCAGGGCCGCGGCGCCGAGCACGATCCAGGGGAAGGGGACCCCCAGCGCGAAGATCGCGCCGAACGCGGCCGCGGCGATCCCGACCAGCGCGGGATGGTGGAGCGCGCGGCGCCCGATCCGGAGCACCGCATCCACCACGATCGCGAGGATCGCGGCCTTGAGCCCGAAGAGGAGCCCGGTCACCGGCGTCAGGTGGCCCGCGGTCACGTAGAGCACGCTGAGCCCGAGGATGGCGAGGAAGCCGGGGAGCACGAAGAGGAGGCCGGCGAGCAGCGCGCCCGCGGTGCCGTGCATCAGCCAGCCGACGTAGGTCGCCAGCTGTTGCGCCTCGGGGCCGGGGAGCAGGGTGCAGAACCTGAGGGCGTGGAGGAAGCGGCGCTCGCTGATCCACCGCTCCTCCTCCACCAGGATGCGGTGCATCACGGCAATCTGGCCCGCGGGGCCGCCGAAGCTCTGCAGCGCGATGCGCGCCCAGACGGGAACGGCCTGGCGGAGTGGAATCACAGGGCGCGCGGCTCGCGGAACGGGTGGCGGAAAGAGCCCGCCGCGGGCGAGGATCGCGGTTGCCGGGGGCGGGTCCGGCTGGCTATTTTATCCCCCGCGGTGAGGTCTTCCCGAGTAGCTCAGTTGGTAGAGCAGCTGACTGTTAATCAGCGGGTCGCAGGTTCGAGTCCTGCCTCGGGAGCTCCGCGCAGAAGACGCCCCGCCGGCAGTGCACCCGGCGGGGCGTTCGCACGTCGGGATTCCAGAGTGGGACGGGCCCGCCTCAGACGTTCGGGCTGCCGAGCGCCGACTCCACCGCCAGCTTGAGCTCCGTCGCCGTGAACGGCTTCTGGAGCACCTCGACCGCACCGAACTTCCTCGCGACTGAGAGATACTCCTCCGCCTCCACCCGTCCGCCGCCCGAGATGGCGAGCACGCGCACCCGCGGGTTCATCTTCCGGAGCTGCTGGATCATCTCCAGCCCGTCGGTCTCCGGCATGATGAGGTCGGTGATCACCAGGTCGGCGGGATCGGTGCGATAGAGCGCCAGCGCTTCCCGCCCGATACCGGTGCTGCGCACGCCGTACCCCGAGCGCTCCAGCATCTTGTGGACGGCGCCCCGGCTCAAGTCGTCGTCGTCCACCAGGAGAACTGTCGGCATAGGGTCGAGGGGTTTCGCGGTGGAGTATACGGGGACCGCGGCATCTTGCCAACCGGCGCGGAGCGTCGGCGCCGTATCGGCGTTAGAATCCGGCCGTGCCCCCCGAGAGCGTCCATTTCTTCCTGCGAGACCTCGCGCTGATCCTGGGCACGGCCGCCCTGGCGACGGTGCTCTTCCAGCGGCTCCGGCTCCCGGTGATCGTGGGCTACCTGGTCGCCGGAATGCTGGTGGGCCCGCTCGCGCCACGGCCGCTCATCCACGATCCCGCCACGATCCGGACCCTGGCCGAGCTCGGCGTGGTGCTGCTGCTCTTCTCCATCGGGCTCGAGTTCCGCTTCCGCCGGCTCTTCATCCTGGGCCCCAGGGTGGCGCTGGCCACGCTGGTCGAGGTGGGCCTCATGCTCCTGCTCGGTTACGGCGCCGCGCGCGGGCTGGGATGGGGCGGGCTGGAGAGCGCCCTCGCCGCGGGGATCGTGGCGATCTCGAGCACGATGGTGGTCTCCCGCACCCTCGCCGACGCCCACGCCGACCGGCGGCTCCGCGACATCGTGTTCGGCGTGCTGGTGATGGAGGACCTGGTCGCGATCCTGCTGATCGCGGTGCTGACCACCCTCGCCGGCGGCGCCGCGTTCTCGGGCCCGATGCTGGCCTCGACCCTGGCCCGGCTCGGCCTGTTTCTGGTGGCGCTGATCGCGGGCGGCATGCTGGTCGTCCCCAGGGCGATCAAGGCCGCGCTCGCCCTCCGACGCCCCGAAACCACGCTGGTGGCCGCGCTGGGGATCTGCTTCGCCCTTGCGGTGCTGAGCGTCGCGATGGGGTACTCGGTCGCGCTGGGCGGGTTCATCGCGGGGGCGCTGGTGGCCGAGTCGGGGAAGCACCGCATCATCGCGGAGACGATTCAGCCGGTGCGCGATCTCTTCGCCGCGATCTTCTTCGTGGCGGTGGGGATGCTGTTCGAGCCGGCGGCGCTCGCGGGAGTGTGGCCGGCGGCCCTCCTGCTCCTGCTGGTGGTGCTGGGGGGCAAGCTGCTCGGGGTCACCTCGGGGGTGTTTCTCGCCGGCTACGGCACCCGCGACGCAATCCGCTCCGGGATGAGCCTGGCCCAGATCGGGGAGTTCTCCTTCGTGATCGCCGGGCTCGGCGCGGCCAGCGGCACGGAGTCGAGTGCCCTCTACGCCATCGCGGTGGCGATCGCGACGGTCACCGCGTTCACCACCCCTTTCTTCGCGCTCCGGGCGGACGCGGTGGCCTCGTGGGTAGACCGGCGGCTGCCCCACCCGGTCCAGACCGTGGCGACGCTGTACGCCTCGTGGGTCGAGGTGCTCACGGCGCCCGGGTCCGCGGGGGGGCCGGCAACCCCAAGGACCCGGCTGGTGCGGCTCCTCGTGCTCGACACGGCCTGCGTGACCGCCGCACTCATCGGGACGTCGGTGGTGTGGCGGCGGCTGCCCGAATGGCTCGGCCCGGACCCGGCCCGGCTCTCCCTGGTCCGGCTCGCCGCGCTCGGGGCGGGCGGGCTGCTCGCCCTCCCCTTCGGGTACGGGCTCGTGCTCACGATGCGCCGGCTGGCCCTCCTGCTCGCGGAATCGGCGGTGCCCCTGCCGGCCCGGGGCGTGGACCAGGGGTTCGCGCCGCGGCGCTCCCTCGTGGCGACGCTCCAAATCGGGATGGTGATCGCGGTCGGCGTGCCGATCACCCTGCTCACCCTCCCCTTCGTGCCACCCTTCGGCACTCTCGGTGTCATCGCGGTCTATCTGGCCGTGCTCGGCGTGGCATTCTGGCGGACGGCGACGGAGCTGGACGAGCACAGCCGGGCGGGCGCGGAGCTCGTGGTCCACGTGCTCGCGAAGCAGGGACACCGCGGCGACACCGGCATGTTCGAGGTGGTGCGTGGGCTACTGCCCGGGATGGGGACGATCGTGCCGCTGGAGGTGGAGCCCGGCAGCGCAGCGGCGGGGAAGACGCTGGGGGAGCTCAATCTGCGAGGCCGGACCGGGGCCACCGTGGTGGCGCTCTCCCGGGACGGTCAGTCCATCCCGATCCCCTCTGCAGCGACGCGGGTCCTGGCGGGGGACATGCTGGCCCTCACCGGGAGCGGGGACGCGATCGGGCTTGCGGCAGCTCTGCTGCGCGCCAGAGATACCAGCTCGCCACCGAGCGCCACGGGCGCCAGCGCTCCCCCCGCCTGAGCACCGCCTCCGGCTCGGGGAGCTCCCGCCGGCGCATGATGCGGGCGAGGCCCTTCCGCACCCCGAGGTCGTGCGCGGGGAGGACGTCGGGGTTGCCGATCCGGAAGAGGAGCAGCATCTCCACGGTCCAGCGGCCCACACCGCGTACCACGGTGAGCCGCTCGACCACCCGGTCGGGCGGCATCCGGCGGAGCTCGGCGATCGGGGGGAGCTCCCCCCGGGCGGCGTGGGCGGCGAGGTCGCGAATGGCGCGGGCCTTGGCCTCCGAGAGGCCGGCCTGGCGCAGTCGGGGATGCGGCGTGGCGAGCACCCGCTCGGGCGCCGGAAAGCCGTCGGCGCCATAGAGGGCTCGGAACCGGCCGAAGATGGTTTCCGCGGCCTTGCCCGAGAGCTGCTGGTACACGATGCTGTGGGCCAGGGTCTCGAAGGTTTCGCTCGACCGCTGGAGAACGAACCCGGTGCCGCCCACCCGCTCGATCACCCGTCCAAGCGGTCGGTCGCGCACGGCGAGCTCGCGGCAGGCGGCGGCCCAGTCAATCGGTACTACGCCCTCATCGGCGAAGAGGCAGGAAATGATCTCGGGCATCGGAGAATCCTAACATGGCGCGCGACCTGGGCCTCACCCTGGCAGGCGGCGGCAACCGCACGCTGGTGCAGGTGGGGCTGCTCCGGCGCTGGTGGCACAGGCTCGAGCCCCGCATCGCGGCGGTGGGGGCGTGCAGCGCGGGGGCGAGCATGGCCGTGAGCTTCCTCGCCGGCCGCGAGCTCGAGACCTCGGCGTACTGGTTCGGGCGCCGTGCGGGGGTCCTGCGCAACCTGGAGTGGGGGCGGCTCCTCCGGGGCCGCCGGCCCACGCCCCACACGCCGATCTACCGCGACATGCTCCGCTTCGCTCTCGCGGACGGCGGGTTCGAGCGAATCCAGGCGCTGCCGTATCCGCTCCTGGTGCTCACCGCGGCGCCGCCGCGCTGGCTGCCGGGCCCGCTCGCGGCGCTAGTGGGGATCTCGGCCTATTCCCTGGAGCGGAAGCTCCGCTACGGCCAATTGCACCCCGGCGTGGGGCGCCGGCTCGGGTTCCGGCCTGTGGTGTACGATCTCCGGGAGTGCCGGGAGCCGGAGGAGGTGGTGGAGATCGTGCTGGCGTCGTCGGCGACGCCGCCGTTCACTCCACTCGGGCACCGCAACGGCACCGCGCTCCTCGACGGCGGCCTGGTGGACAACGCCCCCGCCTTCGTGGCGGAGCAGGTGGCGGCGGTGCGGCGGCAGCTCGTGCTGCTGACCCGGCCCTATCCCGCGCAGTCGGTGGGCCGGAAGGGCACCCGATGGTACCTCTGCCCCAGCGAGCCGGTGCCGATCTCCCGCTGGGACTACACCCGGCCCGACCTGGTCGCGGCCACGATCGCGCTGGGTGACCGCGAGGCGTCGCGGCGCGAAGCCGAGTTGACGGACTTCCTCGATGCCGGCTGAGCTTCCCCGTCTCGACGCCGAGGCGTTCCGCCGGCAGGCCCACCGGCTGGTGGACTGGATGGCCGACTACCTCGCCCACGTGGGCGACCTCCCGGTCCAGCCCAACCGCCCGCCGGGCAGCGTGCGGGCGGAGATCCCGGCGACGCCGCCCGAGGGGCCGGAGCCGTTCGAGCGGATCATGTCCGACTTCGAACGGATCATCGCGCCCGGCCTCACCCACTGGGGACACCCGGGGTTCTTCGGGTATTTCCCCGCGAACAGCAGCCCGCCGTCGGTGCTGGCGGAGATGCTCACCGCGACGATCGGGGCGCAGTGCATGTCGTGGAACACCTCTCCCGCGGCCACCGAGCTGGAACAGGTGATGATGGAATGGCTCCGGGGCATGGTGGGGCTCCCCGACGGGTTCAGCGGGGTGATTCAGGACACCGCGTCCACGGCGACGCTGGTGGCGCTGATAACCGCGCGAGACGCAATGACGCAAAGACGCGAGGAGGACGCAAAGACGCGAGGACGCAAGGACGCAACGGCGGACGGGGGACTGGACCGCCTGACGGCGTACACCTCCGAGGAGGCCAATTCCTCGGTGACCAAGGGGATGCGGCTCGCGGGATTCCGCCGGGAGCACATCCGCCTGCTCGAGACCGACGCCGACTACGCGATGCGGCCCGACGCGCTCGAGGCGGCGATCGGCCGCGACCGGGCGGCGGGGCTGGTGCCCGCGGCGGTGGTGGCGACGGTGGGCACCACGTCCTCGACGGCGGTGGACCCCGTGAGGCCCATCGCCGAGATCTCCCGCCGCGAGGGCGCCTGGCTGCATGTGGATGCCGCCTTCGCCGGCTCGGCGGCGATCCTGCCCGAGATGCGCTGGATCCTCGACGGGGCGGAGTGGGCGGACAGCGTGGTGTTCAACCCGCACAAGTGGCTGCTGGTCAATTTCGACTGTTCGGCCTACTTCGTCCGCGACCGGGCGGCGCTGCTCCGCTCGTTCGGCGCGTCGGCCGAAATCCTCAAGACGGCCCACGACGACCGGGTCGTCAACTATCGCGACTGGGGGATCCAGCTGGGCCGGCGCTTCCGCGCCCTCAAGCTCTGGTTCGTGATCCGCAGCTATGGCGTGGCCGGGCTCCAGGCGATGCTGCGCGAGCACATCCGGCTGGGCCGGCTCTTCGGGTCGTGGGTCGAGGCCGAGCCGGGATTCGAGCTGATGGCGCCGGCGCCGCTCGCGACGGTGTGTTTTCGGCAGGTGTCAGCGAGTAGCGAGGAGGAGGTAGGGGAGCTCGACCGGCGAAACGAGCGGCTGCTCGCGCGCTTGAACGCCACCGGCCGGATCTTCCTCACCGCCACGCGGCTCCGGGGCGGCAAGGGGCCGTACGTGCTCCGACTCGCGCTGGGGCACCTGACGACGACGGAGGCGGATGTGCGGGGCGCGTGGGAACTCATTCAGGAGGTAGCTAGGGAGCTAGGGAGCTAGGGAGCTAGGGAGCTAAG
>DASYRI010000247.1:0-51275 GCA_036004545.1 Gemmatimonadales bacterium | reverse complement strand
GTCGCAGGGTCCACCGACCGCGCCGCCCGCCCACGCGGTATCGCGCAGCAGGTCCATCGAGACGGCGCGGGCCGAGTCGGCGTCCACCCGCACCAGATGGCGCGCGGTGTAGTCGCGGCTCCACGCGAAGACCAGCGCGCTGGTGCCGGCGTCGTTCCATCCCGCCGCCGCGACGCGGGCGTAGACCCCGGAGGTGTCGCCCGCGATCGGGCGAACCCAGCGGACCGCCCCGCTCGACACCGTGAGGACGCCGAGCCGCGTGGTGCCCTGCGCGTCGCCGACCTTGATGCGCGAGGCCAGCTCCTCGGTGTACGCCGACACCGTGACGTAGTTCGGGACCTGCGCGGTGCGAGTGTCTTTGGGAGGCGTAAAGAGGCGCAGCAGCACCGCGTTCCCCGCCGGGGACGGATCGAGCTCGGCCACCTGCTCGTTCTGCCCGAGGTAGAACGGCTTCGGCCGGCCCGCCTCGCGCGCCTCGCGCTCGGCCTTGTCCACGCTGTCGCGCCAATTGCGATCCTGCACCGAGCGGAGCAGCGCGCGCTCCTCGCGCTCCAGGAACCCGCGCTGGCCCACCGCCGGCTTGGGCTCCTCCGGGGCGGGCCCGGTCCGGATGTCGGTGAGCTGGCGCACACCGCCCTCGATGATGTCCAGCCCGAAGACGTTGTTGTCCCGCCGGAAGAAGACCCGCCGCCCCTCGCGATCGAAGGAGGGATTGAGCTCGTTGACGCCCGGCGTTTCGGTGAGGCGGCGCACCCGGCCGCTCGGGAGCTCGACCAGGTAGAGATCGCCCCGAACCGAAGCGACCCGGCGCTTCCGGTCGGGGGAGAGCCGCCCTTCGGCGATGGCCGGCTCGAGCGAGTCGGCCGCGGCCTGGGGGAGCCGCTCGGGCACGGCGCCGGCGGCGGCGCGCACGCGGTAGGGCTTGACGGCCTCCCTCCAGTCGGTGCCCGGTGGGAGCCACTGGAAGTAGATCCACTGCCCGTCGGGCGACCAGCGCACCTGCGTCGGCTCCCGGCCGGTGTTTTCCGGCCCGCGCATGATCTTCGGAATCGTGAGCTCGAAGCGCGATTGCGCCCGGGCGGCCGGGGGGCCGGGGAGGGCCAGGGTCACGACGGCGAGAGCGAGGTATCGGCGCATTGGAAGCTCGTTGTGGGTCCCGGCGACAATCCGCGCCGCGGGGGCATAATCGGCGCGGTGCCCTACGGGCTCAGCCGCTCCATCACCCAACCGCCCTCCGCCCCACGCCGATAGCGGATCCGGTCATGCAGCCGGTTGGGGCGGCCCTGCCAGAACTCGTATTCCCGCGGGGTCACGCGATAGCCGCCCCAGTAGGGCGGCCGCGGGACCTCCGCCCCGGGGTAGCGCCGGGCGGCGGTGTCCCAGCGGCGCTCGAGAGTCGCGCGGTCGGGCACCACGCTGCTCTGGTGCGAGGCCCAGGCGCTGATCCGGCTTCCCTCGGGCCGGGTGCGATAGTACTTCTCGGACTCCTCCGTCGCCACTATGGCCACGGTGCCCTCGATCCGCACCTGGCGCCCGAGCTCGGCCCACCAGAAGGTCAGCGCGGCGCGGGGATTCTGCGCCAGCTCCACGCCCTTCCGGCTCCGGGTATCGGTATAGAACACCAGGCCCCGCTCGTCGGCTTCCTTGAGCAACACCACGCGGGCGGAAGGCGCACCGGCGGCGCTCACGGTGGCGAGGGTCATGGCGTTGGGCTCGAGCAGATTGGCCTGGCCGGCCTCGGCGAGCCAGCGCAGGAACTGACGAAGGGGATCGGGGTCCACCGAGCGCTCGTCGAGGGAGGCGCCGGCGTATTCGCGCCGAAGGTCGGCCAGGTTCATCGGACGGTGGGCGGCTCGGCGCCGGGCCAGGGGCCGGGGGGCGTCTCGGGCAGATCCAGCTCCGCTTCCTCCTCCTTGAAGACCTGGAAGCCCCGCGCCCGGTAATTGGCCAGGGCGCCCGGATGATCCATCGTGCAGGTGTGCACCCAAATCCGGCGCACTTCAGGCGGGGGACGCATGGTCCACGCCCGCTCCGCCGCCTGGGTGAGCAGGTATCCGCCGAGCCCCTGCCCCGTGAAGCTCGGCAGCAGGCCGTAATAGGCGATCTCCACGCTGCCCCCCATTTGGGCCTCCAGCTCGAAGTATCCCGCAGGAGTGCCGTTCTTGTAGAGGACCCAGGTCTCCACTTCGGGCCGCCCGAGCCAGGCGATCCATTGCGCCCAGGTCCACGGCAGCCGGTCCCGCCAGTGCCACCCGCCACCCACCGCGGTATAGAGAAAGCGGTTGAGCTCGGGCGAGGGGATGCCGGCCCGACGCAGGAGCACGTCCGCCGGCACCCGGGGCGAAGGCCGGAGCGCGGCGGGGGAAAGCATCTCGAGGTAGCTGGTGCGGACGAGGGTTCTCATCGGTCAACAGTCAACGGTCAACAGTCAACGGGTCTCATGTCCAGGCTCCGATGCGGGAAGGATCACCCCCCGGCACTCGCCGAAGCCGATCGGGGCGAATCCCTCCCGGGTACAGCGCCCTCGGATCACGACCTCGTCGCCGTCCTCGAGGAACCGGCGGGACTCGCCGGTCGGGAGCGCGAGCGGCTCGGTGCCGCGCCAGGTGCGCTCCAGCAGGCAGCCGCGCTGCTCGGGGGCAGGTCCGGAGACGGTGCCGCTCGCGAGCAGATCGCCGGGGCGCAGATTGCAGCCGTTGCTCGCGTGGTGGGTGAGGAGCTGCGCCACGGTCCAGTAGAGGACCGCGAAGCGCGCGCAGCTCACCCGCATCGGCTCCATCCCCTCTTCCCGCATTCGCGCCGATCGGAGGGAGACCGTGAGCGCGAGGTCGAGCCCGCCCCGGGTCCGGTCCTCCATCCCGTCGAGGTAGGGAAGCGGCCCGGGATCGCCCTCGGGACGCGGGGCGCGCGCCACCCGGAACGGCTCCAGCGCGTCGAGCGTCACCACCCAGGGCGAGACGGTGGTCCCGAAGCTTTTCGCCAGGAACGGCCCGAGCGGCTGGTACTCCCAGCGCTGCACGTCGCGCGCGGACCAGTCGTCGAGGAGCGAGAGGCCGAAGAGATGCTCCTCGGCGGCCGCGATCGGCACCGGCTCGCCGAGAGGGTTTCCCCGCCCCACCCACGCGGCGACCTCGCACTCGTAATCGAGCGCCGCGGTGGGCCTCTGCTCGGGCGCCCCACCCGCCACCCCCTCACCCATGACCTGTCCCCGCGGGCGGCGGATCGGCGTGCCGCTCGCCACGACCGAGGAGGCGCGCCCGTGATAGCCGATCGGCACCCACTTGTAATTCGGCATCAGCGGCTGGTCGGGACGGAACATGCTCCCGACGTTCATCGCGTGGTGGATCGAGGCGTAGAAATCGGTGTAGTCGCCGATCTCGGCGGGCAGCAGCAGCTCGGCCGAGCTCATCGGGACGAGGCACTCCTCCGGCGGGCGGGGCCGGGCCGAGTCCTCCCGCAGGAGGGAGTGTACCAGGCCGCGGAGGGCGCGCGCGGCGGGCCGGCCCAGCGCCATGAGCGGGTTCAGGTTGCGGGCCTGCACCGTGTCGTGCAGCGCCGGCTCCAGCGCGCCGAGCGCGCCCACCGCGACTGTTCTGGGCAGGTCGAGGATCTCCCCGCCGATGGCAGCGCCGATACGGGGCTCCACGGAGCCCCGGCGGCGAAACACGCCCAGGGGAAGATTCTGGAGCGGGAAGTCGGTCCCCGCGTCCCGGGCGGACGGCACCCAGGAGCGGAGCCGGGGGTCGTGGGTCTCGTCGAGCCGGGGGCTCATCGGCGTCGGGGAGGGCGGAGCAGTTGGTCGAGCGGCTCCCGGAACGAGCAGGAACCGAAGCCGTGGAAGAACGCGTCGCGCATGGTTGCGAGCTCGGCGGGCCCGAAGTGAGCATCCTTCCAATGAAGTGCGTCAGCGTCGAGGCGGAGCGCGCCGGGATCGTCCTCCGCCAGCGCGGCGCGAGCCCGGTCTTCCCCAAAGCCCGCGTGGAGCACGGCCGCGGCGAGCATCAGATTGAGGTAGCCGTACATCACGCCGGTCGGCGCGCCGGGCTCGTAGCCGAGCGGATACTCGCCGCGAATCGGGTGATGGAGGCCGGCGGTCGCCTTGAAGGGAAGGTTCCTGAGCGCCAGCGCCGCGAGAAACGCCGCGAGCCGACCGGGGGGCGGGATGGCGTCGGGGACGGTGCCGCCGGTGCGCACCTTGGCGAAGGCGCCACCCGCGACGATCGCATCGAGCGCGACCGCGACGGCGTCAGGATCGTCGCCCACCGGCACCTCGATGTAGCGGATCCAGCTCCGGGGAAGCGCCGCGAGCACCGCCCGCACCACACCGGCGGAGCCGGCCTTCACCTCGACCGCCCCGATCCGCGCCCCGTGCTCGGGGGCGCGACGGTTGAAGACTTCGATCGCATCCACCTCGTCCGCGGTGCCGGGGCCGACCAGCGCGCTGAGCGGCACCCGGCCCATCCGCCGCGCCGCGCAGCGCCGCAGCGCGAGCTCCAGCTCCGCGAGCCACGCCACCGGCACCACGAATCGCCCCAGCGCCCAGGCATCCGGGCCGGCGCGGTAGGCGAGGAAGTTTCCCACCGCCGCCGGCATTTCGAGGCCGGCGGGGGGAAAGAGTCCGGCGTAATCAATCGCACCGGCCAGCAGCGCTCCGGGGGCCGGCGGAACCGTGGTCGTCGCGGCGGGCACGGTTGGAATCTAGTGGTCAGGGGTCAGAGGTCAGGGATCAGGGGGTGGCGGCGGGTCAGCCCGGAGCGGAAAAGCGGGTGAGCCGGAACGGGCTCAGGTCGAGCGCCGGGGTGCGGTCCTCGACCAGGTCGGCGATCGCCTCGCCGATCGCGGGGGCGAACTTGAAGCCATGGCCCGAGCACGGGCTCGCGAGCACGACCCGCCGGTCGCCGGGATGGCGGTCCAGGATGAAATCGCCGTCGGGAGTGTTGGTGTAGAGGCAGGCGCAGCTCTTCCGGGGCGGGCCCGTGACCACCGGGACCCGGTGCGCGATCACCGCGCGGAGCCGATCGGCCTCGCCGGGGAGGACGGTGCGGCGGACGTGGTCCACGTCGGCCGGCTCGCCCTGGTGGTGGATGGCGACCTTGACGCCGTCGCCGAAATCCGGGAAGCCGTAGAACATTTCGCCCGGCGCCCACTCCCACATGAACACCGGCATCCGCTCCGGCCCGACCAGCGCGGGATCGCCCTGGACGCCGAACCAGAAGAGGGTCTGCCGCGCGACCGAGAGAGGAAGGGGGAGCGCGGGCAGCTTCCCCGCCATCCAGGGGCCGGCGGCCAGGACCAGCCGGTCCACGGTGCAGCGGCCCTCCCCGGTGCGCACCGTGATCGTCTCTCCCGCGCTCCAGGCCGTGACCGGCTCCTCGAAGTGGAGCTCCGCGCCCGCCGCCCGGGCAAGGTCGAGCGCCGCCTCGACGGCGTCCTCCGGAAAGAGCACGCCGGCGCGCGGTTCGAAGAGCCCGACCTCGTGCTTCGCGAGCACGAACATGGGGAAGCGGCGGCGCACCTCGTCCGCCGGCAATTCCTCGTAGGCGAGCCGGTGCTCCTCGGCGCTCCGCCGCGCGCCCGCCACCAGGGTGCCTCCGGCCGGGCCGATCATGAGCCCGCCGGTGGGGACGAGGAGGCGGCGATGGCTCGCGCGCTCGAGCTCGACCCACAGGGTAAAGCCGCGTCGCACGAAGGGCACGTATTGCGGGTGCTCAAAATACGCCTCGCGGATGATACGGGTCTTCCCATGCGAGGAGCCGAAGACGTGGGGCGGGTGGAAGCGGTCGAAGCCGACGACCCGGCGTCCCCGCCGCGCGAGCTCCAGCGCGGCCATGCTGCCCATCGCGCCGAGACCGACGACGCCGACGTCGAAGCGGGTGATCGTCACCGCGGGTAACGGCTCATCGGGTGCCGGCTTGGAGGGGAGAGTGCAGAGAGGGATATCCTATATATGGCGGCGCGGCGGCGCAACCGCGGAGCCAGACCACACTCCGGCGTCCCGGTCTATTCTTCACGCATGACAGCGGGCCCGGAATCCTTCCAGCTGATAGACCTCGAGCACCTGGGCCAGCGCGAGTCGGTCGCCGCGTACCTGCTCGAGACCCGCGACGGACCGGTGGTGGTGGACCCCGGCCCGGCATCCACCCTGCCCCGGCTCCGCGCCGCCCTGGCGGCACAAGGGCGCGAGATCGCCGATCTCGCGGCCCTTCTCCTTACCCATATCCACCTCGACCACGCCGGCGCGAGCGGCACGCTGGCGCGGGAGAATCCCCGGCTCCGGGTGTACGTGCACTCGGCGGGCGCGCCGCACCTGGTGGACCCGTCGAAGCTCCTGGCCAGCGCGACGCGGCTCTACGGCGCCAGGATGGAGGAGCTCTGGGGCGAGGTGGCGCCGGTGCCCGCCGGGCGGGTTAGCGCGCTGGCAGGGGGCGAGCGGATCACCCCGGGCGGACGCCTCGTCGAAGTGGCCTACACCCCCGGCCACGCCTGGCACCACGTGAGCTACTTCGAACCGATCAGCGGCACCGCCTTCGTCGGCGACACCGCCGGCCTCCGCACCCCGGGCATGCCCTGCGTGCTCCCGGTGACCCCGCCGCCCGAATTCGATCTCACCGCATGGCTCGCCTCGCTCGACCGGATCCTGGCGTGGAAGCCCGCGAGGCTGGCGCTCACCCACTTCGGCCCTTCGGACGCGCCGGAGGCGCACCTCGGCGAGCTCCGCAAGGGGCTGGTCGAATGGGCGGGTTACGCGAAGGACACCCTCGCGCTGGAGGCCCCGGACGAGGAGCGGGTCCGGGCGTTCGTCGCCAGCCTCGAGCGCTGGATCGACGGGCGGGTGCCCGGCGAGCGGGCGCGGAGGTTCCTCGGCAGCGCGGGACCGGAGGCCTGCTGGAACGGGCTGGCGAGGTACTGGAGGAAGACGCAAGAACACAACGACGCAAAGACGCGATGACGGAAGGACGGAAAGAGGCGCTGAGCGGCGCCCTCAGACCTCCACCAGCTCGGCCGGCGCCCTCGCGAGCGCGGAGGCGACCGCCCGCGCCACCTCCTCGAGGCGGTACGGCTTGCTGAGGAGAAAGTCCGCCGGCACCGCGGGACCGCCGGGGGCCACGAGCTCCGGTGCGTACCCGCTCGCGAAGAGCACCCGGAGCTCGGGCCTGAGCCGCCGGGCCCGGAGCGCGAGCTCGCGGCCGCCCAGCCCGCCCGGCAGGACCATGTCGGTGAAGAGCAGGTCAATGCGCGGCTCTCGCCGCAGCACGGCGAGCGCATCGGGGCCGTCGGGCGCCTCGAGGACTCGGTAGCCCAGCTCGGCGAGCATCCCGCCGGTGAGCTCCCGGAGGGAGAGCTCGTCCTCGACGAGGAGGATCGTCTCCCCCCGACCCCGCTCCGGCCGCGGGGGGGCGAGCCGCCGCGCTTCGACCTTCGCGTTCGCTGGCGCTGCGGGGAGGTACAACTTGACCGTGGTGCCCACGCCGGGCTCGCTGTACAGCTTCACGTGTCCGCCCGATTGCCTGACGAAACCGTACACCATGCTGAGCCCGAGCCCGGTTCCCTTGCCCACCTCCTTGGTGGTGAAGAACGGCTCGAACACCATGGCCAGCTGCTCGCGGGGAATCCCCATGCCCGTGTCGCCCACCGAGAGCACACCGTAGGTGCCGGGAACCGCGTCGGCGTTGCGCCGGGCGTATTCCTCGTCCAGCACGCCGGTGGCGGTCTCGATGAGGAGGAGGCCGCCTCCGGGCATCGCGTCGCGCGCGTTGAGGCAGAGATTCATCAGCGCGGTCTCGACCTGGACCGGATCGGCCACGACGATGCAGCCCGTTTCCGCGAGCGCGAGCCGCACCGAGACGGTCTCCCCGAGGAGCGGAGGGAGCATCTCGTGGGTGGAGCGGACCAGCTCGTTCAGGTCGACGGCGCGCGGGGCGAGCGCCTGCCGCCGGGAGAAGGCGAGGAGCCGCCGGGTGAGCGCCGCGGCCCGATCGGCCGCGGTGCGGATGTGCTCGAGACTCGCTGTGGCCTCTGCGCCGAGCCGGCTGGCCGACTCCTTGAGCGCCTCCACCGACCAGAAGATGACGGTGAGCAGGTTGTTGAAATCGTGGGCCACGCCGCCGGTGAGCCGCCCGATCGCGGCCATGCGCTGCGACTGGCTGGCCCGCTCCTCCGCAATGCGCTGGTCGGTGACATCCTGGAAGATGGCCAGCGCGCCCGTCCCGAGGCTGCCGCCGGCCGGCTCCGCCACCACCTCGGTCCAGAAGCGTCGCTCCGCCCCGTCGGCGAGCCGGGCGCGCACCTCGAGCTGCGCCCGGCTTCCTGAAGCGAGGCAATTGCCGATCGCCTCCCGAAGCCGGGCCCGGTTGGCCTCGTTGAGCCGCTCGAGCAGGGTGTCGAGCGGGAGCTCGGCCGGGTCGCGCGGCAGGTCGAGCATCGCCGCGAGCTGGGGTGACGGCCGGAGCTCCGTCCCCCGCGGAGCCACCCGGGCCGAGCCGAGGCGGGCGACCCGCTGCACCTCAACGAGCTCCTGGTCGCGCTGGACGAGGGTGCGGGCGCCGGCCGCGCCCGCCTCGATCTGGCGCGCGAGACGCCAGGACGCGATGGCGAGCGCGAGCACCACCAGCGCGGTGAGGGCCGCCGACAGGAGCGCGTCGCGCCGCCAGGTGGCGAGCTCGTGGGATAGCCGCAGCGATACCGCGAAGATCAAGGGAGGCGAGGTCAGCGTCCGCCACGCGCTCACGTACTCCGGCCCGCCCGGCTCGAGCGGGCCGGACAGCACGCCGGCCGCGCGGTCACGTCCGGCGCGGAGGAGGGACAGCCGGCCCGCTCCCTGGCCGATCGGATCGCGGACCGAAGGCTCCCGGACGAGCACCACGCCCTCGGGGTGGAGCACCCAGATCAGTCCGCCCCCCCCGGGGTGCACCGCCTGGTAGAAGTCGCGGAGCTCCGCGGGGATCAGCGTCGCCACCACGATACCCTGGAACGATCCGTCGGGTCCGCGGAGCGCGCGGCCCAGCGGCAGCATCATCCGGCCGTCCACGTAATTCCGGAACGGCGTGTCCACGACGAGACCGGTATCAGCCCCGGAGGCGAGCCGGGTGAAGATGACCCGGTCGCGCCGCGACTGGCCGACGATCGCCGCGCGACTGGTGGAGTGGCGGATCACGCCGGCCGAGTCGGTCACCGTGAGGGACCCGACGGCAGTCATGCCGGCGGCCGCCGAGCGCAGGACCGGATCCCACAGGGCGGCGGGCGCCGATGGGCCGCCGGCACGCACGCTGAACAGCGCCATCTGCCGGAGCGCCGCGTCCGCCGCCTCGCCTCGGCGGCGCATGTGCTCGGCCAGGATAAGCGCGAGACCTCCCGCGCGGGTGCGGGCGGCGGTGAGCGTTTCGATGCGGCGGGTCCAGAGACTCACCGTCTGGAGCGCGACGAGCGCAATTGCGACCGCCAACGAGAGGGCGATGCTCGAATTCCTGAACCGCAGCCGGGACGGGAGCTCCGCCGGGCGCTCGACCGCCGCTCGTGGGGCCATGTTCCGAAGCCTAGGACGGGAACGACGACGGAAAGATGGAAAGATGGCAGGACGGAAAGAGGACTATGGCAACACCCGTATCTTGATATTCCGGAACGCCACCTCGTCCCCGTGGTCCTGCAGCCCGATGTAGCCCTCCGGGGCTTTCCCGTACTCGGGCCACTCCTTGAACTTGCTCTTAGCGACCCGCTCGGTCCAGTCGGGGCTCCCCAGCTGGTACTCGAGCAGCTTCTTCCCGTTGAGCCAGTGCTCGACCTGGTTGCCCCGGACGACGATGCGGGCCGTGTTCCATTCTCCCGCGGGCTTCACCACGCCGCGGGGGGCGGGGTAGAGCCCGTAGTCGGCGCCGGCCGAGGTCAGCGGGTCCTTGCCGTCGGGATGGGCCGCGTCATCGAGCACCTGCATCTCGGGAGCGCTGTAGTAGATGGCGCCCGAGCCCGGGGCGGCGCGGTAGAAGATGCCGCTGTTTCCGCCGGGCGCGATCTTCCAGTCCACCGAGAGCTCGAAGTTCCGCCAGGTCTCCGTGGTGATGATGTCGCCGGCCTTCGCCGCGCGGGTGAGGGTCCCGTCCACCGCCTGCCACCCCGACGGCATCGAGTCCGAGGCGTAGGCGCGCCATCCCTTCGCCGTGCTGCCGTCGAAGAGGAGCCGCCAGCCGGCCTTGACCTCGGCGGGGGTGAGCGTGTTTGGCTGCGGCACCTTGTCTCCCTGGGCCCGGGCCGCGGTGGGGAGGAACAGCGCCAGCGCGGCCAGTGCGGCCGCCGGGTGAGATCGGGTCATGTCACACGCTCCATCCGCTCCGATACTCGCGGGTCAGGTACTGGTTGGCTTCGGGGGCGTTGGTGATCACCCCCTTCTCCGCGTCGTAGAGGATCTTCTTCCCCTGCCCCGCCCGGAGCGCCACGATGCCGAGCAGCATCGTCTCGGTGAGCTGGGCGGCGTAGTCGAGCGGCGAGCTCTCCTTCGCCTGGCCCTTGCACGCCATCGCCCAGTTCACCTCGTGCTTGGCCTCGATGCGCGGGATCGTCTTGGGCACCGCCTTCGCCGCCTCCATGAGCGACTCGGGCCAGATCTTCGGGTTGGCCCCGTAGGTCTCGTGCATCAGGATGCCCTTCTCCCCCAGGAAGATCACGCCGCCCTCGCGGTTGAGCGTGACGTCGTCGGGCAGGACGTCGGGCCGGGGCGGCATCAGGCCCCCGTCGTACCAGCCGAGCTTGACCGGCGGCTGGCTCCCCCGCGCGGCGAATTCGTAGTGGACCGTCATCGCGAGCGGGTACGATACCGGCCGGCGCCGCGGGGTGTCGGGTGGCGCATTCGCGGGGACGTTGATCGGGATAGAGCCGAACGGGGACGAGGTCGTCTCGATGCTGGTGGGCTGGGTGAGGCCGAGCGCCCAGTACGGGTGGTCAATCAGGTGGGCGCCCATGTCGCCCAGGGCGCCCACGCCGAAGTCGAGCCAGCCGCGCCAGTTGAACGGGTGGTAGATCGGGTGATAGGGAATGTCCTCCGCCACCGGGCCGAGGTAGAGGTCCCAGCGGAAGCCGGCTGGCGGCGGATAGCTCCCCCACATCGCCCCCGCCATCGCGTCGGAAACGCCGCGCCGGTCCCAGGACGGCGTCGGGGCAGCACCGGTCTCCGGGGGCGGAGTCGGGCGCGGAATCCCCTGCGGCCAGATCGGCCGGTTAGTCCAGACGTGGACCTGGTGCACCGGTCCAATGATCCCGGCCGCTATCCACTCGTTGACGAGCCGCGCCCCTTCGCTCGAGTGGCCCTGGTTTCCCATCTGGGTCTTCACACCGGTCCGCTTCGCGGTCTCGCGGAGCACCCGCGCCTCGTGCACCGACCAGGTGAGCGGCTTCTGCACGTAGACGTGCTTCCCCGATTCCATCGCCGCCTTGGCGATCACCGCGTGGAGATGATCCGGCGTGGCGATGACCACGGCCTGGATGTCCTTCTGCTTCTCCAGCATCTCGCGCCAGTCGGCCCAGCGCTTCGCCTTGGCGAACTGCTCTTGGAGCCGGATCCCCTCGGGGCGAGGCTTCCCGTCCTTGTCCTTCTCCCGGCCCTTGAGCCCGCGCTCGACGTAGCCGAAGTCCGCGTCGCACACGGCGACGATGTTTTCCGCGCCGAGCGCCTGGGCGTTTTCCATGCCCATGCCGCCAGCCCCCACGATGGCGACGTTGAGCGTGTCGCTCGGCGGCTGGTATCCGGGCCCGCCCAGAACGCGGCGGGGGACGATCATGGCGCCGAAGGCGATCCTGCCGGCATCCGAGACGAATTCACGACGGGTGACTTTGCGACGGGACATGGCGGGCGGGTCTCCTCGGGCGAGGGATCGGCGGTCCGGCGGCGGAGCCGCCGGATGGGCCCGCCGGGAGCGGTGGGACGGCGCGGGCCGGGCTGCTGCCAATAATCTATACCGTGGCGCGGGGGGGGTGGGCGGCGGGGCGTGGGGGGCTGGTGAGACCCGGCCGCTCCCTCAGCCGGCCGACGCTCGCCCTTCTCCAGTGACCGGCTCGATGGGGAACTCCGCGGTGACGTCGGCCGCGGCGACGATGCGCACGGCCGCCGCGGCTTCCGGCGCCGCGGTGAGATAGCCCGCCATCGCCAGAGTGAGCGGCAGGGTGAGCAGGACCAGCAGGCCCGAGACCCAGAACGGCACCCCCACGCCGAAGCGATCCATCAGCAGGCCCGCGGCGATGGGGAACCCGACCCGCGACACGCCGCCGAAGGTATGCTGCACGCCCATGTAGAGCCCCCGCTCCGCCGCCGGCACCACGCGGGAGAGCATCCCCGTGACGCAGGGAAAGAGAAACGCGGTGCCGAGCGGCATCAGCGTGAACCCCGCGAGCATCGGCGCGCCTCCGTGCGCCACGCCGGTGACGGCGAGGCCCGCGGCCAGCAGGACGATGCCGAGCCGGGAGAGCCGTGCCTCGCCGAGGCGGTCCACCGCCCGCCCCAGAATCAGTGACCGGATCAACACGCCCATGCCGCCCAGGTACATCACGAAGTATCCGATGTTCCTCTCGGTGATGCCCATCCGCTCCGAAAGGAGGAGCGGCATCGTCTGGGTGGTACCGTAGAAGGCTCCGATGGCGATCGCGTAGATCCAGATGAGGCGCGAGGCGGGCCGGTCCCAGCGGGAGAGGACCATCCCGATCGCGGCCCGGCTGGTGGTGTGGGCCTGGCCCGGCGCCCCGGGTCCGCGCTCCGGCTCGAGCTCCCGGGCCTCGCGGAGGTAGCGCCAGGCAAACGCGGCGATGAGGAGCGAGAGCGCCGCGGCCATCAGTCCCGGGGGCTTCTGCCCGCCCAGCCCGACCATGAGGGAGCCGATCGCGGGGCCCGCCACGGCGCCGAGACTGGTGACCGCCGAAAGCCAGCCGAGACTCTTGACCCGCTGCTCGGGGGGCGACGCATCGGCGACGTAGGCCTGCACCACGCCGATCGTCCCGCCGCCCACGCCCTGGATGATGCGCGAGAAGAGCAGCGCCGCGAGCGAGCCGGCGAACGCGAAGAGCGCGTAGGCACCGCCGGTGATCAGGAGTCCCGCGAGAATGGCGGGCCGGCGCCCGTACCGATCCGAGAAGCGGCCCCAGAGCGGCGCCACCGCGAGCTGGGCCACCGAGAACGCCGAAATCAGCAGGCCCACGACGAAGCCGTTGGCGCCGAAGTGCGTGGCATAGAACGGGAGCAACGGCAGGATCATGGCGAACCCGACCATGTCCACGAACGCGGTGACGAAGAGGACGAGGAGGCGCGCCATGTGAGTCCTCAAGTTGACGAGCCGCCGCCCGGCCGGCAAGTTGACAGCGCCGATGTCCCCGATCACCCGCCGCGACTTCGTCGCCGCCACCGCCGCCGCGCTCGCCGCGCCCGGGCCGATGCCGGGGGCGTGGGGCGGAGCGGCCGCCCGCTTCCGCCGTGCTCAGCGGCCGCGGCCCACCCGCGCCCAGCTGGCATGGCAGCGGGACGAGCTCGCGCTGTTCCTGCACTTCGGCGTCAACACCTTCACCGACCGGGAGTGGGGCGACGGCCGCGAGGATCCCGCCGTCTTCACGCCCGATCGGCTC
This sequence comes from Gemmatimonadales bacterium, assembly GCA_036004545.1. Lineage (GTDB taxonomy): Bacteria > Gemmatimonadota > Gemmatimonadetes > Gemmatimonadales > GWC2-71-9 > JABFSM01. Next base: position 37,682 of record DASYRI010000247.1, on the reverse strand, counting down.
GACGCGCGACAATGGGCCCGCGCCGCGCGTGCCGCCGGATTCCGCGCGATGATCCTCACCGCCAAGCACCACGACGGCTTCTGCCTCTGGCCCACCCGCACCACCGATCACTCGGTGGCGCGGAGCCCCTGGCGCGGCGGAAAGGGCGACGTGGTGCGGGAATTCACGGACGCCTGTCGCGCCTCTGGGCTCAAGCCCGGGCTCTACCTCTCCCCCTGGGACCGGAACGCGCCCTCCTACGGCGATTCGCCCCGCTACAACGACATGTACTCGGCACAGCTCACCGAGCTGCTCACTCGGTACGGGCCGATTCACGAAGTCTGGTTCGACGGCGCCAACGGCGAAGGCCCCAACGGCCGGAGGCAGGTGTACGACTGGCCCCGGGTGTTCGGCCTGGTGCGGCGGCTGCAGCCGGACGCCGTGATGTTCTCCGACGCCGGCCCCGACGTCCGCTGGATCGGCAACGAGCGGGGTGCCGCCGCGGAAACCAACTGGTCCACGATGGATCCCGGGGCGGTGCCCTACCCCGGGGCTCCCGGCGACGCCGTGATCAAGGCGCTCCAGGCCGGTGACCCCGCCGGCACGGTCTGGCGCCCGGGCGAAACCGACACCTCGATCCGGCCGGGATGGTTCCATCACCCGGCGGAGGACGGCCGCGTGCGCACGGTGGATGAGCTGGTGGAGCTCTACTTCACCTCGGTGGGCCGGAACTCCAAGCTCCTGCTCAACGTCCCGCCGACCCGCGACGGGCTCCTCCACGACACCGACGTGGCCCGCCTGGCCGGGATGCGCGAGCGGCTCGACGCGCTCTTCCGAAGCGACCTCGCGGCCGGCCGCCCCGCCGCCTGGCGCGCGACCGGCGAACGGAGCGCCGGCCTCGAGATCGACCTGGGCCGAGAGACAACGATGGGGATCGCGGACCTGCGCGAGGACATAACCCGCGGGCAGATCGTGGCGCGGTACACGCTCGAGGGACACGACGGCGAGCGCTGGCGCCCCTTGAGCCGGGGCACCACGATCGGGTACCGGAAGCTCGACCGGTTCGAGCCGGCGGCCGTGCGGCGCGTCCGGCTCACGATCGAGGAGGCGCTGGAGCCGCCGCGGCCCGTCCGGGTCCGGCTTTACGACCGATAATCGACACTCCGCGGAATCCGCCCGCGTTTCGGTTTGCGTCAGACGCCGGCGCCGGTGGATTCTCCCGGTCCATGAGCGCCCTCGCTTCCACCCCTCCGCCGCCGCCCGGACCCGATCTGTCCCGGCTGCGGATAGACCGGGACGCGCCGCCGCCCGCGCTCCGCCGCGCGCTGGCCCGCAATCTCGGCCTGGCCGCAGGCGCGCTCATCGTGCTCGCCGGGGTCTTCAGCGTCGTCCGGCGCGGTGGCGCGGTGCCGGTCCAGGTCGTCACCGCGACCGCGACGACGGCCGGGGGACGGGGCGCGGCGTGCGCTACCAGCGTCACGGCGAACGGGTACGTCATCGCCCGCACCCGCGCGGCGGTCTCGGCGAAGCTCCCCGGGCGCCTTGCGGACCTCCGGGTGAGCGAGGGCTCGTTCGTGCGGCGCGGCGAGGTGATCGCCCGGCTCGAGAACACCGATTACCGGGCCCAGGTGCAGGCGGCGAGCGCCGCCCAGAGCACCGCCCGCGCGACCCTCATGGAGACCGAGGCCGACCGCGACGAGCTCGCCCGCCAGGCGCGCCCGCCCCGGAGCATCCTGGCGAGCTTCGTCGCCGAGTCGGCGCTCATCGCCGCGGCGGGCGGGGTGATCGGCGGCCTGATGGCGCTGCCGATCAACGGCATCGTCACCAGCACCACCAACTGGGCGAGCTTCAGCGAGATCGCCTTCGCCTTCCGGGTGAGTCCCCTCCTCCTCCTGGCCGGGCTGATCTTCGCCGTGGCGATGGGGGTGGTGGGCGGATTCTTCCCGGCCTGGCGGGCGGCCCGGCTCCCGGTGGTCCAGGCGATGCGGTAGCGCCAGCCGCTACGGCCGTTCGCGCTCCCCGGGCTGGGGCTGGCCGGTGGCCTGGCCGGTGGCCGCGGCCCCGGGCGCGCCGAGCTGGTCCCGTCCCTTCGCGAGGTAGGGAATCCCCTTCACCATCCACAGAGGCGCCGGCGCGCCCTTGAGCTTGGCGTCGAAGAACTGCTGCATCCGCATCGCCACGTCCTTCTGGTTGGCTCGGCCCTGCGGGTTATGCACGTCGTTGTTGTAGTCGATGAGATACACTTCCTTCCCGAGCCTGCGCATCCCCACGAACAGCTCGATCCCCTGGTACCAGGGCACCGCGTCGTCCATGTCGTTGCTCATGATGAAGAGCGGCGTGGTCACCTTGTCGAGCCAGAAGAGCGGCGAGTTCTCGAGGTAGCGCATCGGCGCCTCCCAGATGGACCGGCCGATCCGGCTCTGACTCGCCTCGTACTGGAACGGACGGGCGAGCCCGGAGCCCCAGCGGATCCCGCCGTAGGCGCTGGTCATGTTGGCCACGGGGGCGCCGGCCATCGCCGCGCTGAAGAGGTGGGTCTGGGTGATCAGGAACGCCGTCTGGTAGCCGCCCCACGACTGGCCCTGCAAGCCGAGCCGCTTCGGGTCCACGTAGCCCCGCGCCAGCAGCATCTGTACCCCCGGCACGATGGACTTGACCGCGCTGGGCCCCGGAAAGCCGATCTCGTAGTGGATGTCCGGCTCGAAGATGAGGTACCCGTTCGAGACGTAATGGGTCGGGTTGATGACGTTCCGCCCGTTGGGCGCGACGTACGTGTGCCGGTTCTGGGAGAGGTCCTCGTAGAAGTAGGCGATCATCGGGTACTGCCTGGTCGAGTCGAAGTTCTCCGGCTTGAAGAGCAGCCCCTTGAGCGGGACCCCGTCGGCGCTGGTCCACCGCACCAGCTCCACCGTGCCCCAGTTGAACTCCTTCTGCTGAGGATTGGCGTCGGAGATCCGCGCGAGCCGGGTGAGCGAAGGGCCGACCCAGAGGTCCGGAAAGTCCACGAAGGTGGATTTGGTCACCATCCAGACGTCCGCATCCGCCGCCTTGACCGGCGCGCCGAAGGCCAGATCGCCCATGACGAGCTTCTCGGGCGGCTGCCTCGGCCCGAGCCGGTCGCGATAGAACCCGCTGGCTTTGGTCTCGTCGTCCACCGCGCGGAGCAGCAACGGCTCCGCCGGATCGATCGGCTCGCGCGACAGACCTCCGACCCCGAAGCCGCCGGGGCCCCCGCCTCCCCCGCCCCCGGCCCCACCGCCGCCGCCACGCCGGCTCACCTGCACCAGGCGGAGCACCAGGTGCTGGGTACGCCCCAGGGAATCGGTCACCATCACCGGCGGTCTCACTCCGGCGGGGTCGAGGTCCCAGACATCCCAGCGATCGTACAGCAGCAGCGACTTGTCACCCCGGGTCCACCCCGCGAGGCCCCAGGCCGACGGAATGGACGGCGTGTCCCAGGTCTCCTGGGCGAAGCTTACGCCGCCGATCGGCCCGGTCAGGTCCAGCGTCCTTCCGGTGGCGGTGGTGTAGCTGTACCAGTGACCGTTGTCGTAGAAGGCGAGGTACTTCCCGTCGGGCGAGAGGTCGGCCTGGCCGCTGATTTTCTCGCGGATGAGTTTCGCCTGGCTGGTCGCGGGATCAATCACGTAGACGTCGCTCCCGCCGTCCCCCCACATCGCCTCGATCCGGTAGCGCTCGCGCGACGAGGCGGCCGCGACGCGGCCGTCGTCGGAGACATCCACGGTGGGAATCGAGTCGTTGGCCAGCTGGGCGTACTTCTTCGTCGCCGGGAAATAGATCGCCCGGAACCAGCGATTGCGGTCGCGCACCGCGCTCAGGCGCTGGGCCGGCTGGAGCGTCGGATCCTTCCAGTGCCAGAGATCGAAGACCGCCTTGCCGGCGAGCGAATCGGCGGGGACCGAATCCGGAATGGTGGGTGCCACCCCGAAGAGGATCGCGTTGCCGGTCCGGGTGAATGACACGCTCGCGTTGTCGGCGAGGTGCAGGTCGGCGGAGAGCGCGGCGGCCGTCACCACCGGCGCGGGAGCGGCCGCCTTGAGCGTGGTGTAGTACAGGGTGTAGCGGGCCCTGTCCTTCCCCGCGCCGAGCTCGTCGCGATCGGAGAGGAACGCCACCTGCTTCGCCAGGCTGTCGAGCGCGATCGCCTTGTAGTTGCCCCGCCCGGCGAGGAACGTCGTGGTGGCTCCGGTCGCGAGATTCTTCAGGAACGCTCCGTCCCTGGTGGAATCGCGCGAGACCACGGTGTACGCCAGCACCTTCGCGCTGTCGTCGAAGGTGTAGGCGAGCACGTCGTCGAGCCGCTCCTCGGCGCCGCGGTCGAGGTCGCGAAGCACCAGGGGCGTGCCGTAGCTGCGCCGCTCCCGCGAGGCGCCGCCCGCTCCCCCTCCCCCTCCCCCACCGCGCGCGGTCGAGTCGGCGGAGGAGTCGCCGGCCACGTAGAAGAGCCAGCGGCCGCTCTGCCGCGGCAGGCGGAAGGAGCGGACGTTCGGAATCGCGGTCAGCTTCCCGTCGGCGGTGCTCAGAATGGCCAGCGAAGTCCGGGTGGTGGCCGGCGCCGCGCGCCCGCGCGGTCCACGAGCGGCCTGCATCCGCTCGACCTCCGCCTGCGCGGGCTGGGTGAGGACGACAGCAAACCGGCCGTCAGCCGAGAATTGCGCCGGGGGGGCCGCCGGGCCCACCGGCTCCGCCTCGGGGTTCGGCCCGGCCGGCGGCCGGAGCCCTCCGGGGACGTTGTTGGGCCGGCCGAGAAAACCGCGGGGGACCCGATATTCGGTCGCACCCTGGGTGGCGCGCACCACCAGCTCCCCGTCTCCCACCTGTGGAATCAGGGTGTAGGCGGCCCAGCGGCCGTCATTCGAGAGGGCGGGGCCGGTGATCGAGCGCCAGCGGTCCCAGTCGGCCTGGGTCAGGGCGCGTTTGGCGTTGGGAGTCTGGGCATGGAGCGGAAGCACACCGGCGGCAACGACAAGCAACGGGACGATTCGGCGGATTGCTCGCATGGGCATCACCAGGGGAGGAAAACTGGCCGGGATTTCCGATAGATACGCGCCGGCGCCGATCCGCGTTGGCGATCCCGCTACGGCCGCTTCGTCAGCGTGAGCCCGAGCGGCCCCTTGAGCGAGCCGTCGTCCTGGATGGTGAGGATCTCGGTGCCCTGAGGGGTGATGAGCTTCACTCGCTTCCCCTCCACCTCGAACTTGAACTCCCGCTCCATGCCCAGCATCGAGACGTAGGCCTTGCCGCCCGACTCGAACTTGAACCGGGTGGCGCCATCCGGGTCGGCGTACGTACCGCGGAGGGGGGAGCCGCACCCGGCGGTGAGCAGCGCGCCCGCGAGCGCAAGCACCATTCGCATCGTGTTCTCCTTTCGGCGCGAGCGACCGGAGCGCCCGAGCGGATGAGCGATCACTTCCCCTGCTTCGCGGCCCACTCCACCGGCCCGAAGAGCCGCCGCCCGTCCCGGTCGAGGAGCCGGGCCGCCAAGATCTCCGCCCGGATCACCCGGGCACCGGTCACGGCGCCGGCGGGATCAACCTGGCCGGTGATCCTGAAATGGATCTCGTTGCCGACCGATCGTCCGGTCTGATTGAGCTGCCGGTCGAAGGAGCGCGCCGCCTCCCCCGCCATCGGGATCGCCCTCGCGGCGTACCCGTTGGCGAAGACGACCCGGTACTCGTGGTCGAAGACGTGGAAGGGGATGTAGTGGCCCGGGCGGAAGAGCATGATCGAGAACTCGCCCCTGTCGTGGTCGTATTCGGAGATGGTGTCGTTCACCCGCACCACGAACTCCTCCGCCGGACCCACCGCGGCCAGCTGAGCCTGCAACCGCGCCACCTCCGTCTTGATCGCGTCGGGCCTGTCGAAATTGGACACGCTCTGCACCGCCCGGCTCTGGGCCGCGATGCTGCGGAGATCGAGCGGCTGGCTGGTGAGCTTGTGCCACGCGAGCGCCACCCGAGCGGGATCGAAGCCGTCGGCCTGGGAGAGCTCCGCGGCGGCGTTGGCCCGGACCTCCGGCTGGTTCAGCTCCCGGACCTGGCCGGCGCGGGCCGGCGCCCTGGCGGCTAGAGCGGCGCTACCCCCGGCGCCGCTCCCGCCGCCCGCCTTGTGGCAGCCGGCCAGGGCGACGAGGACGGCGAGGGCGCCCAGGCCGGGGCGGAGAAGCGGCCTGGCTGTCATGGGATCGCCCCCTCGAAGTCTCGGTCCATGAAGCCCTTTTCACCTGCCGCCCGGGCGCCGCGCTCTTGCCAAGGACCCGCAAGGCGATATGGTTAGGTGTGCAGCAGGAGCCCCCCGAGCGGGGGTCCACCCGCATTGCGCAGACCCGCACCAGAATCCGTCATGAAACCCCGAGGCACCCGTATGGATCACGGGCTCGAGCAGGCCGAGCTGGGCGCGGTCACCCTGGACCGCGACGCGCTCGACGAGCTCTTCAGCGCGACCTACGAGGAGCTCCGCCAGCTGGCCGCGAGCGTGCGCCGCGACGATCCCGGCGCGACGCTCTCTCCCACGGCACTGGTGGGCGAGGCGTGGCTCAAGCTCGCGGGCTCGCCGCCCTTCGCGTTCACCTCGCGTCTCCATTTCAAACGGATCGCCGCGCGGGCCATGCGCCAGGTCCTCATCGAGGCGGCCCGCCGCCGCCATGCCCGCAAGCGGGGCGGCGAGTTCGCCATCGTCACCTTCGAGGAGGGCCTCCACGACGCGGGCGGCGGGGCCGAGGACCTGCTCGCGCTGGACGCGGCGCTGGAAGCGCTCGGGCGGGTGAGCCCGCGCCAGGCGACGATGGTGGAGAGCCGCTTCTTCGGCGGCCTCGACGTGGCCGAGACCGCCGAGCTGCTGGGCGTGTCGGAGGCGACGATTCTGCGCGACTGGCGCGCGGCGCGGGCCTGGCTCTCCCGGGAGCTGGGCGGAGGCAAGGGCTGATGGACGCGGCCCGCTGGGAGCGGATCCAGGGGCTCTTTCACCGCCTGGCCGACCTGCCCGCGGTCGAGCGGAAGCACGTGCTGGAGCTCGAGTGCGCCCACGATCCCGAGCTGTTGGCCGAAGTGGCCGGGATGCTGGAGGCCGACGCCTCCGGCGGGACGCTGCTCGATCGCGACCTCGCCCTCGCCGCGGGCGGCGTTCTCGGCGGCGGCGTCCCGCCCGACCTGCCCCGCGAGCGCTTCGGCCCCTACCGGATCACCGGCGTCCTGGGCGAGGGCGGGATGGGCGTGGTGTACCTGGCCGAGCGGAGCGACCTGGGCAGCCGGGCCGCGATCAAGATCCTGCGCGACGCCTCGCTCTCGCCCGCCCGCCGCGAGCGCTTCGCGAGCGAGCAGCGGACGCTGGCCCAGCTCAATCATCCGGGCATCGCCGGGCTCCTCGACGCCGATACCCTGCCCGACGGCACCCCGTGGTTCGTCATGGAGTACGTCGAGGGCATGCCCCTCACGGCCTTCTGCACCGCGCGGGGAACCTCGGTGCCGGGCCGGCTCCGGCTGCTGCGCTCGGTCTGCGAGGCGGTGCAGCACGCCCACACCCAGGCGGTGATTCACCGCGACCTGAAGCCGTCGAACGTCCTGGTGAAGCCGGACGGCACGGTGAAGCTGCTCGATTTCGGCATCGCGAAGCAGCTCGAGAGCCTCGACCTCGGCGGCGACCAGACCCGCACCGGGCTCCGCATGATGACGCCCGCGTACGCCGCGCCGGAGCAGTACGACGGCGGACGGATCGGAATCCACACCGACGTCTACGCGCTCGGGGTCATCCTTTACGAGCTCCTCGCCGGCCGGCTTCCCTTCGACCTCGCGGACCGCAAGCCGGCCGAGGCGATGACCATCGTCGCCCAGCAGATGCCGGAGAAGCCGTCGGTGATCGCGTGGGGCCGGGGCCGGGCGGGGGGGGCGCGCTCGGTGAGCAAGGCGGCGTGGTCGGACCTCGACACCCTTTGCCTCACCGCTATGCACAAGGACCCGGCGCGGCGCTACCGCACGGTCGAGGCCCTGATCCGCGACCTGGACCATTTCCTCGCGGGCGAGCCGCTGGAGGCGCGGCCCGACAGCTTCGGCTACCGGATGCGGAAGTTCGTGGGGAGGAATCGCTCGGAAGTGGCCGCGGCAGCGCTGGTGCTGGCCGCCGTCGTGGGCCTCGTGGTCTTCTACACCGTCCGGCTCACCCGGGCGCGCAATACCGCGGTGGCGGAAGCGGCGCGCGCCCAGCGGATCCAGCGCTTCACGCTGAACCTCTTCGAGGGGGGCGACAAGGAGGCCGGGCCGGCCGACAGCCTGCGGGTGGTGGCCCTGGTCGAGCGCGGCCTGAAGGAGGCGCAGAACCTGGTGGGCGAGCCCGCGGCGCAGGCCGAGCTCTACCTGACACTGGGAAGCATCTACCAGAAGCTCGGCAACCTGGCCCGCGCCGACACCCTGCTCCGGCTGGCGCTCGACCGCCGCCGCACCCTTTTCGGTGCCGGCACCGCCGAGCAGACGGAGAGCCTCGTGGCGCTGGGCCTCCTCCGCGCCGACCAGGCGAAATTCGAGGAGTCCGAGCGGCTGATCCGCGACGCGCTCGACCAGGGGCGCCGCAGACTGTCGCCGGGCGACCCCGCCCTTGCCCAGGCGACCTTCGCGCTCGGGCGCGTCCTGCAGGACCGCGGCAATTACCCCCAGGCGATCCGGACCAGCGAGGAGGCGGTGCGGCTCTATTCGGCGCCGGGCGGAGACCCGACACCCGAGCTCGCCGCGAGCCTGGGCCAACTCGCCGACGATCACTTCTATGCCGGCCACTACGACGCCTCCGATTCGGTCAACCGGATCGTGCTCGCGATGGATCGCCGGCTCTACGGCGAGCGCCATCCCCGCGTCGCCGACATCCTGATCAACCTCGGCGCCGCGCAGGTGGAGCGGGGAAACTACAAGGAAGGGGAGCGGTTCTACCGGCTGGCGCTGGACATCACCCGCGGCTTCTACGGCGACGACGCCTACCAGACCGCGTCCAACCTGACGATGCTGGGCCGGGCTCTGGTCTATCAGAACCGGCTCGATGAGGGCGCCGACCTGCTGCGCCGGGCCCTCGCCATCCAGGAGCGGGTCTTCGGGCCGGTGCACCCCCGGGTCGCCTCGGCGCTCAACGACCTGGGCAACGCGGCCTACAAGCAGAACCGGCTCGACGAGGCGGAGGCGGATTTCAGCCGGATCATCACGATCTACAAGTCGGTGTACGGCGACAAGCACTATTTGATCGGCATCGCGACGGCGAACCTCGCGGGCGTGTTCCTGGATCGGAAGGATTTCCCCAGGGCCGAACGGCTGTACCGGGAAGCGGTGGCGCGCTTCACCGAGGCCCTGGGACCGGAGCAGACCAACACCGGCATCGGGCGGATCAAGCTGGGCCGCACCCTGCTCCGCGCGGGGCGCTTCGCCGACGCCGCGGCGGAGAGCCTCGCCGGGTACCAGATCGTCCTCAAACAGGCGAATCCGCAGGTGAGCTGGCTGGTCAACGCCCGGAGGGACCTGGTTGCGGCGTACGACTCCCTTAAGCAGCCGGAGAAGGCGGAGCGGTTCCGGAAGGAGCTGGCGGCCGCCGCGAAGTGACCGCTCGCCGCCGGGTTGCGGTTGCCCCCGGCCCGGATAGGTTGCACGGCGGCCCGCTCGATCGCCACCTCCTCGCGCCGAGGTCCCCATGCGCCCACTCCGCCGCCTGCCCCTCAGCGCAATACTTCTGCTCTCCGCCGCCGGCGCCGTCCCCGCCGCGGGGCACGCCCAGGGGCCGGGCGCCCTGACCCCCGAGGAGCGCCAGCGCCGCTGGGACATCGAAAAGCAGCTCGACTCGCTCGCCATCATCGAGCGGAAGGTCATGCTCCCGATGCGCGACGGCGTCCGGCTCGCCACCGACGTCTACCGGCCGAAGGACGCCTCCAGGAAGCATCCGACGATCTTCGTCCGGACCCCCTACAACTTCAACTACTGGGACGTGCGCAACGGCGTGCCTCGGGACATGACCGCGGCCCTCACCGCGATCCGGAAGGGCTACGCCTACGTGGATCAGAACGAGCGGGGGCGCTTCTTTTCCGAGGGGAATTACGACATCCTGGGCCCGCCGCGCAGCGACGGCTACGACGCGATTGCGTGGCTGGCCCAACAGCCCTGGTCCAACGGCAAGGTCGGCCTGATCGGCTGCTCCTCGACCGCCGAGTGGCAGATGGGCGTCGCCGCGCTCGCCCCGCCCGGCCTGGCCGCAATCATCCCGCAGGGCTTCGGCGCGGGGGTCGGGCGGGTCAAGCCGTACTACGAGCAGGGCAACTGGTACCGCGGCGGCGCGGTGCAGATGCTCTTCATCGCCTGGCTCTACGGCCAGCAGAACCAGGTGCGGCCGATGTTCCCCAAGGGCGCCAGCCAGGCCGACCTCATCCGCGAATCGAAGTCGTTCGATCTCGCCCAGCAATTGCCGCCGGTGGACTGGTCCAAGGCGCTGGCCCACCTCCCCGAGCAGGACATCATCCGCGCGGTGGACGGGCCCATCGGCATCTTCGCCGATTCGATGCCGGTGGCGACCGGCGGCGCGATGATCACGCGCACCCCCAACGACTCGGCCTGGTACCGGGGCGGGCTCTTTCACGACGACATGACGATCAACCTGCCGGGCCTCTGGCTCATGTCGTGGTACGACGTCTCGGCCGGCCCGAACCTGGCCACCTACAACCACGTGCGGAGGACCGCGTCACCCGAGGTGGGGAAGCAGCAGTACGCCATGATCGCGCCCACCCTGCACTGCGCCTACACCCGCGCCACCGAGCACACCGTCGTGGGCGAGCGCGACATGGGCGACGCCCGCTACGACTATGCGGCGCTGCACTACGCCTGGTTCGACCGCTTCCTCAAGGGAGAGCAGAACGGCCTCCTCGATACCCTGCCCCGGGTCCGCTACTACACCATGGGCCTCAACAAGTGGCAGAGCTCCGACTCCTGGCCGCCCGCGGGCGCCGGGCCGATGACCTTCTACCTCGCGAGCGGCGGCGGCGCGAACACGCTCGACGGCGACGGCAGACTCCTCCCGAAGCCGCCCCCCGCGGACAAGCCGGACACTTTCAGCTACGACCCCGGGAGCCCGGTGCCCTCCTACGGCGGCAACGTCTGCTGCACCGGGAACGCCGTGACCGGCGGCGCCTTCGACCAGCGGAAGATGGAAGCCCGGCCCGACGTGCTGGTCTATACCTCGGAGCCGCTCGCGGAGGGGATCGAGGTGAGCGGCCCGGTCGAGGTGACGCTCTACGCCTCCTCGGACGTGAAGGACACCGATTTCTCGGTGAAGCTCCTGGACGTCTACCCCGACGGGCGGGCCTACAACCTGGACGAGACGATCCAGCGGATGCGCTACCGCGACGGGTACGACAAGCCCCCGGCATGGATGGAGAAGGGGAAGGTCTACAAGGTGGCGCTCCAGCCGATGACGACCAGCAACTGGTTCGACCGGGGCCACCGGATCCGGCTCGAGGTCTCCAGCAGCAACTTCCCGCGCTTCGACCGGAACCTCAACACCGGCGGAAGGAATTACGACGAGGCGGCGGGCGTGGTGGCGCACAACGCGGTGCACCACTCCAGGCAGTACCCGGCGACGCTCACGCTGAGCGTGGTGCGGCGGCCGAACCCCTAGCGGCCCCGCCCGCCGAGCTACTCCCCCACCCGGCCCCGGACCGTCTCGATGGCGCGGGAGAGCTCGTTGGCGGCGATCCAGAGGTCGGCCCACTCGGCGTGCTCCTGGCTCATCGTGCCGAGCTTCAGGTCCCCCGCGAGGCGGTCGCAGAGCTCGCTCGCGCGCCGGATCCGGAACCGTTCCTGAAACGTCTGGGGATGCTCGTCGCCGGCCGCCCTGAGCAGGCCCCACAGGCGGAGCCGGATGTCGTCCAGCGCCCGCTTGGTCTCCGCCACACCTTCGAGTGACAGCTCCCCCCGTTCGAAGCCGGCTTCGGCGGCTTCAACGGCGCGGTTGAGGGTGGCGATCTGCGCGGAGAGATTCGTTTCGGTCATGGGGCGCCCGGGTCAGAGTGTGAGCGAGGCGGAACGGCACGAGGCATTCAGGGAGACGCGGTGCGCACCCGCCGGAACCGCAGCGGGCCGCCCACCAGCCTGAGCTCTCCCACCGAGCCGTCGGGATCGAGCGTAAAGGCCACATAGTCGGAGCCCTGGAACTGATCCCGCCAGTTGGCCCGGAAGATGTCGTACTGCCAGTGCTCCAGGTCGCCCACCAGCGTGCCCACCCGGAGGGTGAGCCGGTCGCCTTCCTGGCGGACGCTGGCGCCGCCGAAGAGGCTGTCGGCGTAGTCCGCGGCGTAACGCTCGGTGGGGAGGGTCGGATGGGTGTTCGCGATCCGTTTCCCCTCCCGCTCTTTGCGCCGGGTCTCCGCCGTGTCCTGAAGCGCCCGGTACAGAGTCCGCATCTCGGCGCTCCAGTCGTGTCCCGCCCCCCCCGCCCCCCTGCCACCCCTGGCGACGGGTCCGCCGTCCTGGTAGCGGTCGAACACCGTGTACATGAGGGCGTGGCGCAGCTCGGAGTGATCCAGATTGGTGAAGATCGCCACCCCCAGCCTGCGGTCCGGAATGAGGCCGACGATGGCGGAGCGGCCCTCGATGCTGCCGGTGTGGAACGCCACGAATTCCCCGCGGTAGTCCTCCAGGAACCATCCCAGGCCGTAGGCCGTGTAGTGCGGATGGGTGAGCCGCGCGGTGGGATAGAATTCCTCCGGCGGCACCACCTGCTGCGGGGTGAAGAGCTCGGCGAAGGCGCGCGCGGAGAGCAGGCGCTTCCCGCCCACCCTCGCGGTGTCGAGCAGGAAGCGGAGCCACTTCGCCTCATCGGTGACGCTCGAGAACATCGCGCCCGCTGGCGCTACCGGGTCCACGATCGCCGCCGGGACGGGGAGCACTCGCACGGTGTCGTGCACAATCCCGTGCGGGGAACTTACGTCGCTGATGCCCGCGGCCTGCATCTCCCGCGCGTCGGGATAGCTCTCGGTCATGCCGAGCGGCTCGTAGATCCGCTTGCGGAGCTGCGCCTGCCACGTCGTGCCGCCCCCCGCCCCCCCCGCACCGCCCGCGCGGCCGGCCACGTCGCCCGCCAGCGCGTAGGCCACGTTGTTGTACGCGAACCGGGAGCGGAGGCTGCTCGTGGCGGGGACCAGCCGGAGCCGCCGCACCATCCCGAGGAGGTCGAACGACCCGTAGGCCCAGAGGTACTCCGGATCGCCGAAGCCGATCCGGTGGGTGACGAGGTCGCGGAGCCGCACCTCGCGAGTGACGTAGGGATCCTGGAACTCGAGCCCGGGCAGGTATTTCGTGGCCGGATCGTCCCAGGCGACCTTGCCGCTGTCCGCGAGCATTGCGAGCAGCATGGTGGTGAACGCCTTGGTCGTGGACATCACGCCGAACCGGGTGTGCACCGTAACCGGCTCGGGCTTGCCGAGCTCCCGCACCCCGTAGCCCTTGATGAAGGCCACCGAGTCGTCCTTCACGACCACGATGGCGAGGCCCGGCACCCGCCAGTCGGCCACAGCGCGGGCGACGTAGGCATCGAAGCCCGCGAGGGGCTGTTGCCGGGCCTCAAGCCCCGGTGCGCCGATGACCAGGCCGGCCGAGAGCAGCAGGGAGGCGCGAACGGAGTGACCCACGCCTAGGGCACCTTGACCTTGCTGGGATAGGCCGGCCGCTTGGGAGCCGCCGGCGGGTTCTTCGCGAGCTCGTCCTTCACCCACGCGATCGCGCGCTCCAGCTGCGGGTCGTGCCCCGCGATCACGTCCTTCGGGGTCTGCTCCACCGCTAGATCCGGCGCGATGCCTTCGTTCTCGACGATGAAGCCGCCGTCCGGCGTCCAGATGGCGAGATTGGGCGAGGTGATGGTGCCGCCGTCCATCAGGACCGGAAAGCCCAGGATCCCCACCAGGCCGCCCCAGGTCCGCTGCCCGATGAGCGGGCCGATCTTCAGCTTGCGGAACATCCAGGGAAAGTAGTCGCCGCCGGAGCCGGCGGTCTCGTCAATGAGCAGCGCCTTGGGGCCCTGGATGGAGGCGGTCGGCGTCTTCAGGTCCTCGCCGTAGCGCGTCGCCCACCAGCTGAGCGCCGGCCGTTCCAGGATGTCGATGTAGTAATCCGCGAGCGAGCCGCCGCCGTTGAACCGCTCGTCCACGATGACGGCGTCCTTGTGGGCCTGGGGGTAGAAATAGCGCTTGAACGACTCGTACCCGGCGCCGGCGGTGTTGGGCACGTACACGTAGGCCACTCGACCGCCGGTGGCGGAGTCCACCTTCGCGAGGTTGCTCTCGATCCAGGCCCGGTTCCGGAGCGCTCCCTCGACCGCGGCGGGGACCACCGTCACGGTGCGCGAGCCGCTGCCGTCGGCGTTGGGGCCCACCGTGATCTCCACGCTCCGCCCCGCCGTGTTCTCGAACGGGGCATACACGTTGGTGGGCGGCCTCAGGTCCACGCCGTTGACGGCGAGAAGATACTCGCCCGCGCGCACGTCCACCCCCGGCTCGGTGAGCGGGGCGCGGAGGGTCGGGTTCCAGTTGAGCCCGCCGTAGACCCGCGCGATCCGGTAGCGCCCGTTCGCCACCTCATAGTCCGCGCCGAGGAGCCCCACGCCGACCCGGGGACCCTGAGCCAGCCGCTGGCCGGGACTCTGGAAGCTGTGGCCCACCCGGAGCTCGCTCAGCAGCCAGCGGATCACCCGCTCCACGTCCGCACGGGTCGCGGCCTGGGAAATGAGCGCGCCGTACTTCGCGCGCTGGGCGGCCCAGTCCACGCCGTGATAGTTGGGGGCGTAGAAATAGTCGCGATTGATCCGCCACGCCTCGTCGAAGATCTGAGCCCACTCGGCGCGGGGATCAATCCGGAGGTCCGCCGCGGTGAGGTCCAGGCGGCCTTCGCCGGGCTTGAGCGTGGCGACCGGCTGGAGAAACCAGCTGCCCTGGCTCACGTAGAGCAGCTTTTTGCCGTCCCGGGTCAACTCGAAGCCGTTCGCCTCGGGCACCAGGACATCGTCCTTCCGCTTGGCGATGTCGTAGCGGCGGATCGCGCCCCGCCCGTCGGCGCGGCGAAGATAGTAGACCTGGCTGGCCTCGCCCACGGCGAGCCCGTCAAGCTCCGCCGGCGCGATGGGGAACGCCACGATCCGCTGGGCGATGCCGGCGAACTCCACCGGCGTCGGGGTCCGGGCGGCGGCCGGGGCTTGCGCCCCGGCGTTCGCGGGCCTGGCCGAATCGGGCTTCGCGGCGCCCGCGGCCGCCGACGTGGTGGCGCCCTTCTCCTCGTCGCTCTCCCGGGCGAACGGATTCGGCGCGTCTTTGGTGAGGGCCACCGCGTAGATCGCCCGGGTGCGGCGGAGGCCGGCGCTGCTCTGCGCGAACCAGTCGAGCGCGGGGCCGGCGTCGGTCGAGGCGAGGACGTAGAGGTACTTCCCGTTCCGCTCGAAGACCGGCTGGGTCACCTCGCTCAGCCCGTCGGTGACCCCGGTGGACTTGTCCTGGTCGGCGTCGTAGAGGAAGAGCGCGCTCACCAGCGGATGGGTCTGCACCGTGTAGGCGAGCCAGTGCGAATCGGGCGACCAGGAGTAGCTGAGGCCGATCAGCGGGGTGTAGCTCCGGTTCCCGGCGACCCGCCGGCAGGTGCCGGTGGCGACGTCCACCACGTAGATCGTCTGGGAGTTGTCGTAGTAGGCGATCCGCTTTCCGTCGGGCGACCACTCCAGCCCGAAGAGGAAGCCCGCCCCGTGGAGCTCCAGCACCTTGTGCGCGCCCTTGCCGTCCTGGGGCGCGATGTGCAGCCGGTATTCCCCGCCCTGGTCGGACACGTAGGCCAGCTGCCGCCCGTCCGGCGACCAAGCCGGCCCGCGCTCGTGGGCGCCCGGCGTGTTGGTCAGGTTCCGGGGATCGCCCTTCTCGGCGGGGACGGTGACGATCTCGCCGCGCATCTCGAAGGCTACCCGAGCGCCGCTCGGTGAGGGCGACACGCTGCGCACGAATTCGGAGCCCTTGACCCAGCGGACCCGCGGCTCCCGGAGGTCGGCGGCAACCCCGATCGTCAGGCGCTGCGCCTTCCCGGTGGCGGGATCCAGCAGGTGGAGCCAGCCGGCCTGCTCGTAGGCGATCTTCCCCCCGCCGGCACGCGCCGCCAGGACGGGGAAATCGGCGTGGCTGGTGACCCGGGTGACCGCTTTGCTGCCGCGTTCGTACTTGTAGAGGTTGAACTCGCCGTCCCGGTCGGAGCGGAACCAGAGCACGCCCGGCTCGAGCCACATCGGATCCACGTCGTTGGAACGCCCGGCCGGCTGGGGGACCTTCTCGACCTCCCAGGTGCGAGTGTCAATGATCCACAGTTGAGAGACACTTCCTCCGCGGTAACCCTTCCACTGCTCGAAGGCGCGGCCGATCGGATTGTAGGCGATGGACTTCCCATCGGGGGAATAGGCCGCCTGGGCGGCGTTGGGAATCGGGAGCCGGGTCTCGGGACCGCCCGCCACCGGCACGGTCCAGAGCTGGGTGTACCGGCCGGAGAAGTCGGCCCGGCCCGAGGTGATGAGCAGCTGGCTTCCGTCGGGGGAGAACGCCTGGGGGATGTCGGGGCCGGGATGCCAGGTCAGCCGCCGGGGCTCACCGCCCTCGGCGGGGATGACGTAGGCGTCCAGGTTGCCGTCGTAGTTGCCGGCGAACGCGATCCACTTGCCGTCGGGGGAAAAGACCGGGCTGGTCTCGTCCCCGTCGGCGGTGGTGAGGTGGCGGACGTCGCCGCCGTCGAGCCGCGCGGTCCACAGGTCGCCCGCGTAGGCGAAGGCGATCCGGGTGGCGCTCACGGCGGGCTGGGCGAGGAGACGGGTGTCGGTCGTGCTCGGCTGCGCGGTCGCGGGGGTCGCGAGTACGAGCGAGGCGACGGCGAGGACGGCCGGGAAACGGAGACCGGTGGAATTCATTGAGGACTCCGGGCGCAATGAAACTGGGGAGGCGGCATCGAGCCGGTGGAGAATATCGAGGAGACCGGTCCCGCGCCAGCGCGCCGCCGGCCGGCTTGGCTTCCGGGCCGCCGGGAGACCTAACCTATCTTCCGGCAGGCCTTCCCGAGGCGCTCCAACCCGTCGGCCAGCTCGTCCTCGCTCATCAGCATCTGCGGGGCGATGCGGACCACGTGGCCGTAGAGCCCGCCGGTCCCGATGAGGAGCCGCTCCTCCCTGGCCGCTTCGAGCAGCGCCGCGGCCTTCTTCGGGCTGGGCGGCGCCGCCGAACGGCTCCGGCGGCCGGTCCGGGGAACGTTTGGCGCGGTAAGTACTTAGCAGGTCGGGCTTGGCGTCTTTGCTTGCGTCTATCAGGGATTCTTCTTACCGTTGCTGTCCTTCTGGAGACGATTTCATGCCTGCGCGCTCAATCGGTACCGCTACCATTTCCTTCGGTTTCGTGTCCGTCCCGATCCACATCTATGCGACCGGCGAGTCCGCCGCGTCCGTGTCCTTCAACATGGTGCACAAGGACTGCGGAACGAAGCTCAAAGCCGGGGGTCGCTGATGCGCGTGCTGGCCGGCACCAGCGGCTGGTCATTCAAGGAGTGGAAGGGCTCGTTCTATCCGAAAGATCTGCCGGATGACGGCATGCTGGCCTACTACGCCGCCAGGTTTCCCGCCGTCGAAATCAACAACACCTTTTATCGGATGCCCAAGGAGACGGTCCTGGTCGACTGGGCTGCAAAGGTACCTGCCTCATTCCGCTTCGCGATCAAGGCGTCTCAGCGCATCACCCACCACGGCCGCCTGAAGCGGGAGGAGGTGGCCGACTCGCTCGAATACTTCACCCGGGTGACCAACGAGCTGGGCGAGCGGCGCGGTCCCACCCTGTTCCAGCTGCCGCCCAATCTGAAGAAAGACCTGCCGAGGCTGGCGGAGTTTCTGGAGATTCTGCCCCGGGGCTGGCGTTCGACCTTCGAGTTCCGGCACTCCAGCTGGTTCGACGACGCCGTGTACGAGACGCTGCGGGCCAAGGACGCCGCACTGTGCATCGCGGACCATGATGACTTCGAAACCCCCGCGGTGCGCACCGCCAGCTGGGGATATGCCCGGCTGCATCGGCTTGCCTATGACGACGCGGCGCTGGCGACCTGGCGGGAGCGGCTGGCCGGGCTCGGCGCCGAGGAGCTGTACGTGTTCTTCAAGCACGACGAGACCGCCGGCTCGGGGCCCACCGCCGCCACCGCGTTCAGTCGGGCCGCCACCGCCTGACCCCCTCCTTCAGCCTCCCTGTTACTGCGCCCCATCGAAGTACTCGACGATGAGCTGAGCGATCCGACCAATCCTGTCCTCGGCTTCCCCGTAGGGACCCTCGATCGCGTTCGCGAAGAACGCGATCACGATCGGCCCTGAGCGCGCGAATACGACACCGACGTCGTTCGCCAACACCGGCGGAAAGTCGCCCGTCTTATGCGCGACCGGCACATTCAGAAAATGCGGGAGGCGCCGAGCGCCGGATTGCTGCGCACGCATCATCCGGATCATGTCCGCGCAGGACTTCGGCGCAGCGATCGCGGGCGCCGGGGCGGTCCCGTCGCTGCATCGCTGGATCGACTCGATCAGGCGCCCCGTGGCGCGCGGCGTCATGACGCCCAACCAGTACGCGCGATCACCGTTCGTCTTCTCGTTCTGATTCGAACCCTGCGGGAGTGCGCGGTACTTCGCGAACAGGTCATTCGTCGTCATGTTGAGCGTGAGCGCATCGGCATACCCGTGATCGCGCAGCCAGCCATTGACGCGGTCGACACCACCAACCTTTCCGATCGCGAGATCCGTCGCCGTGTTGTCGCTCGTGATGATCATCTGCAGCAGAACATCCCGGAACGTCGGCTGAAGCCCGGGATCGTTGTAGCGGAAGATTCCGGATCCCCCGCGGAAGTCCGACGCGTTGATCGTGATCCGCTCCGAGAGCGACAGCTCGCCCTGGTCCGCCATCTGGAACGCGAGCGTCATCACCGGGAGCTTGATCACGCTCGCACTGTTGAACGACTCATCAGCGCGTACCGCGGCTTCGTCGCCCGAGGTCAGGTGCTTCACCCACACGCCCGCCTTCGCGGGGAACCGCGCGAGCTCGGCCTCGAGCAATCGTTGCAGCCCGCTCGAGGTTGCGGCGCTCGGACGCGGCGTCTGTGGTGCGCCGTGCCTAACGGGGATCGCAAGCAGGATCGCTGCCAGCACCAACCATCCGACGCGTCTCATGCTGCCTCCTGGTCTGTACGCCACCAGTCCTCGTCAGGTCGCGGGACCGTGGCGGCCGAGCCGGATCACGGACTGATGATCGCTGCCGCCAGGCGCGCCATCGCCTGCGCCCGGGGAAGCCCCGGACGCCCGGGCAGGATGTTCCAGGCGTTGAATACGACGACCATGTCGTCGTCGGGAAAGGTCATCGGAAACTGGCCCCCGAACCCCGATCCACCCCACAGGAACTTGGCGCTATTTCGGGGATCGGGATAGAGCCACCACTTGAGACCGTACCGCGGCGCGTTAGGTGCCGGGGCGACCGCGATCGAGGGCGCCACCGAGGCCTTGACCCAATCGGGCGAGACGATCGCCTTGCCGTCCCAGACGCCATTTTTGAGGAACAGATACCAGATCTTGGCGAGATCGCGCGCCTCGAGATACAGGCCGCCTTCGGTGTCCGCGAGCCCAGCCGGGGTCCGCTTCCAGTGCCACCTCTCGATTCCAAGCGGGGCGAACAGGTTCCGCGCGGCGTACTCCTCGATGTCGGTCTTCGTCGCCTTGCGGAAGATGTACGCGAGCAACGCCGACGCGCCGCTGTTGTAGTTCCATCGGGTGCCTGGCTCCTCGGACATCGGCCGGTCGATCGTGAACTTCACCCAGTCGCTGCTCTCCTCGAGCCCGGTCGCGGTGTTGTTCGGATCGGCATACGGCAGGCTCTCATTCCAGTCGATGCCCGCAGTCATGGTGAGCAGGTGCCGAATGGTCATGCGTCGCTTGCGATCGTCGACGTTCGCTACCTTCGCCGCATCGAAGAACGAGAGCACTGGCGTGTCGAGGCCCGGAAACTCCCCGCGCGTGACCGCGACGCCGATGATCACCGATGCGATCGTCTTCGTCACCGATTGCAGCGTATGCAGATCGCCTCGGCGGTAGTACGGGTGCCACCAGGGATTGTAGTAGTTGTACGGCCCCGTTTCGTCGTGCGGGTTGAGCGCGCCGTTGACGTGCACCGAGTCGGCGTAGACGCGGTCGTAGTCGTGACGGTAGCTCTTGTCGAAAGCGACTCGGCCGTGTCGGATGACGAGCAGTCGATCGACGTTGCCGTAGCGTCCGGACGCGATCTCGCTGTCGAGGCTATCGAGGACCTTGGCGTTGAGTCCGACTGACTGCGGGGTCGCCGTGGGCCACCCCTTCGTTGGCCACGCCATCTGCGCGACAGATGACGACGTCCTGCCTGCGATCAGCAGGAGTGCGATGGCGAAGCGATGAGCTCTCATGGCAACCAGCGGCCGGGCGTGGACTTCGAGCAGCTGCCCTATGTGGACCCCGACCGGACCACAGTCAACCCGAACTATCTCAAGGTCAGCAAGTACCAGGTGCCGATGAGCCCGCGTTTGGGCGTCATTCTCGGCTTCCAGCCGGCACTAGGCGATCCTCCGGCACGCCTTCCCCAGCCGCTCCAGTCCCTCGGCCAGCTCGTCCTCGCTCATCAGCATCTGCGGGGCGATGCGGACCACGTGGCCGTAGAGCCCGCCGGTCCCGATGAGGAGCCGCTCCTCCATGGCCGCTTCGAGCAGCGCCGCGGCCTTCCTGGGGCTCGGCTCTTTCGTCCCGCGGTCCTCCACCAGCTCCAGCGCCTGCATCAGCCCCATCCCCCGCACGTCGCCGATCCAGGCATGCCGCTCCGCGAGCCGCTCGAGCCCCGCGCGGAGCTGCCGCCCCCGCGCGGCGCTCCGGGCGGGGACGTCCTCCCGCTCCATCACCTCGAGCGTCGCGTCCATGGCGGCCATGCAAACCGGGTTCCCCCCGAAGGTCGAGATCGTCTTGCCCTTCCACCCGGCGGCGATCTCGTCGCGGGTGATCGTCGCCCCGACCGGGAAGCCGCCGGCCACCGTCTTGGCCATCACCATGATGTCCGGCTCCACGCCCCAGTGCTCGATGCCGAACCACTTCTCGCCGGTCCGGCCAAAGCCGGCCTGCACCTCGTCGGCGATGAAGAGCCCGCCGTGATTCCGGATGATCGCGGCCACCCGCTGGAAGTAACCCGGCGGCGGCACGATGTAGCCGCCCGCCCCCTGGATCGTCTCGGCGAAGAACGCGGCGGGCCGGCCGCTGGTCATGGTGAGGATCACCTCCTCCACGTCCCGCGCGTAGCGCTCGGCGCAGTCGTCGTGCGGCGGCCCGAAGACGCAGCGGTAGCAGTAGGGCGAAAGCGCGTGCTTGACCCACGGCACCGAGGCGCCGAGGGGATTCCAGGCGCTCATGGCGGTGAGCGTGGTGCCGACGGCGGAGCGGCCGGAGTAGCCGTAGCGGAGCCCGATGATCTCGTCGCGCCCGGTGAACATCCGCGCCATCATGATCGCCGTCTCCACCGCCTCGGTCCCGCTGTTGGTGAAGAACGTCTTCCGGAGCCGGCCCGGCGCGATCCCAGCGAGCCGGCGCGCCGCGTTGACGTGGGGCTCGTTGAGATAGAGGGTCGAGACGTGGCCCAGCCGGCCCACCTGCTCGCGCACCCGCTCCACCACCTCCGGGTGGCAGTGGCCGATGCCGGTGGTCAGAATCCCGCAGAAGAAGTCGAGAAACTCCCGGCCCTCGGCGTCAATGACGGTGGAGCCGCTCCCCTCGACCAGGACCAGGGGGTCCTTGTAGTAGGGGCCGGCCGCGGGGACGACGAACTCCTTCCAGCCGGCCTTGACGGCGCCGGTGAGATCGGTGGACGGCGTGGTGTGCGTACTCATGGACGGGTCACCATTTGGAGATTACCACTCGCTTGTCGGTGTAGAACTCGATCGCGTCCCTGCCCTGGGCCTTGAGGTCGCCATAAAAGGAACCACGCGACCCGCCGAACGGGAAGAACGCCATCGGGGCGACCACCCCGATATTCACTCCCAGCATACTGATGCCGGCCCGGTAACGGAACTCCCGCGCCGCGGCGCCGCTGGTGGTGAAGAGGGAGATCGCGTTGCCGTAGGGGTTCCGGTGAACCAGCGCGATGGCCTCCTCGAGCGACCCAGCCCGGCTCAACCCCGCCACCGGTCCGAAGATCTCCTCCCGCCCGATGGCCATCTCCGGCCGCACCCCCTCGAAGACCGTGGGGCCGAACCAGTGGCCCGCGGGGTAGCGGGTCACGCTCGCACCGCGCCCGTCGAGCAGGAGCTTCGCGCCCTCCCGCTCGCCCGAGGCGACGTACCCCGCAACCCGCTCGCGATGCGGGCCCGAGATCACCGGGCCCATCGTCACGCCGGCGTCGAGCCCGTAGCCGAGCTTGAGCTCCGCGGCACCGCTCAGCACCCGCTCGCGGACCGGTCCGTACGCCTCGCCCACGCCCACCACGATGCTGCCCGCGAGGCAGCGCTGACCCGCGGCGCCGTACACCGAGGCGATCACCGCCCGGGCGGTGGCGTCGTAGTCGGCGTCGGGGAGCACGATCATGTGGTTCTTGGCGCCGCCCAGCGCCTGCACCCGCTTCCCGGCCGCCGCGGCTTTGGCGTAGATCGCCCGGGCCACCGGACTCGAGCCCACGAAGGAGACCCCCACCACGTCGGGGTGCTCGAGCAGCGCGTCCACCGCCCGCTGGTCGCCGTGAACCACGTTGAGCACGCCCGCGGGGAGCCCGGCCTGGGCGGCGAGGTCCACCACCCCCTGGTGGGTGAGCGGGTCCCGCTCGCTCGGCTTGAGCACGACCGTGTTGCCGGTGGCGACGGCGAAGGGCCAGAACCAGAGCGGGATCATCACCGGGAAGTTGTAGGGCGTGATCACCGCGAACACGCCGAGGGGCTGGCGGATCGTCTCGCAATCGAGGCCGGGCGCGATGTCCTCCAGGGTCTCGCCCATCAGCAGCGTGGGCATGGCGCAGGCGTGGGTGACGCTCTCGATGCCGCGCTTGAGCTCTCCGGCGGATTCGTCGCGGGTCTTGCCGTGCTCCCGGGTCATCGTCTCGGCGAGCTGGTCCAGGTGGCGCTCGAGCAGCGCCTTGAGACGGAAGAGCACCTGGATCCGCTCCACCACCGGGACCGCGCGCCAGGCCGGGAACGCCCGCACCGCCGCGGCGACGGCCGCCGCGGCGTCGTCGCGGGTGGAGAGCGGGACCTGGCCCAGCGCTTCGCCGGTGGCGGGATTCACCACCGGCAGCGCCTCGGTGGACGCCGTGCTGCTCCAGTGGCCGGCGACGAAGTTCGGGATGACACTGCCCACTGTCCACTGCGAACTGCCCACTAGCTCCTCCCTATTTGCGCGGCCGCGCCGACGGCGGCAGGATGCCGTTCAGGCGGAGGTACATCGCCGCCTGCGCGTAGTGGTCCGCCCAGTCCTGCGCCACGGCGATCACCGCCCGCGCCCGGGTGGCCTTGCGGCCGCCGAAGAACGGCACCGAGTCGGCGAGGGTCGCCTCGTTGAGCTTGGCGATGACCGTGCCGCAGTACTCGAACGATTTGCGGAGCCGCGCCACCAGCTGGTCCTTCGGCGCGGTGGCACCCGCCGTCGATTCAGTTGGAGTCTGCGCCCCGCCGGCGATCGCGCCGCAGAGCGTCTCGTTCGATTCCGCCTCGTGGGCCAGGATCTCCCCGAAGCTCATCTGCTCCGGCGTAGGCTTGAAGCCGAATTTTTCCGGCGGCATCAGCTCGCCGGCGGCGGGCATGTTGTTGGTGGCCCGGGTCAGGGCGGCCTTGACGGCCGCGGCGAGCGGACCTGCCGGCTGGTCCTGAGCCCGGCTCACGGCCGGCAGGACCAGGAGGGCGGCGAGAGCGAGGGATGCGGCGGATTTCATGGGGCGATGACCCGGAAAAGAGGGGAGGAGGAAGATACCGCGACCTCTGGCGGGAGGCGAACCGGACGGCTCGCTCGGACACCGCATGTCGGAAATCCTCTCCTCCGCTACGGCTCCTGGCCGATCGGCATCCCGGGCGGCGGCGTGAAGGGCCGCGGTAACGCCTGCGGATCCCAAGGCCGCTCCAGGAACCGCCGGACGTCGGCGGCCAGGGCCATCACGTGGGCGCTCCCCTCCGCCGCACCGGCCAGCTCCGCCGGGTCGGGCAGCGGCAATCCGGCCAGGAAGGCCCGCAGCTTCATCGTCGCGATCGCCTTGACCTCCGGGCTCCGCGCCGTCTGGGCCAGCCACATGAGCCGGTCCACGATCGCCCGCTGCGTCGCCATGCCGACCTCGGCCAGGTACGAATCGTCGGGCGCGAGCCGCCCCGCGTCGAGCGCGTTGTCAATCACCTCGGCGAGGCCGGGGAGCGAGGGATCGAGCGCGTGCTGCTGCACCAGCCGGGCCGCGCGCTCCGGATTGAGCACCAGCTGGGCCACCATGTCCGCCGCCGCCCCGGCGGGCGAGATCGCGTCGAACACCGGGTCGGTCACTTTGTCGAAGAGCTCGCGGTGCTCCGGGTAGCCCGAGGGCCGGGGCGGGATGCGGGCCAGGAGCGCCCGCGGAAAGGCGAGCTCCCGGGGCGCGAGCGTCGCGAGCACGGCGGCGAGGGCGCGGCGCTGCTCGGCGGCCGGGACCGGGCGCACCGGCTCCTGCCCGTCCCCGCGGAGGGTATAGGTGTAGTACTGGCCGCCCACCACCTTGACCGCGGCCTCGACCTGGTAGCGGTGGTGGAGGTAGAGCGGCACCAGCACTTCCTCGAGGAGGGCCATCGGCTCGCCGGTCCGGATGGCCTGGTCGCCGAAGCGGGCGAGCGCCGCGCGCCGCACCTGCATCACCCGGCCCAGCTCGGCCACGGCGTCGGCGCCGTTGTCCCAGAGGTGCGTGCTAGGATGGGCGCTCCCCGGCGGCCGCGCGTCCTGGTCAGTGAGGAAGGCGAGCCCCTTCGCGCGCGCCTCCGCCAGGATCCGGTCCAGCGCCTTCGGCTCGTCGGCGCCCGGCGGAAAGTCCGAGTAGCCGAACCGGATCGCCTCCTTGTCCCACGCCCCGATCCCCACCGCGTACGCGTCGGCGAGGTCGATCGCGCCGCCGGGCCCGAGCTTGACCAGCGGGTGCGGGTAGTCCATCACCGAGGCGCGGCCGGCCACGCTGCTGATGTAGTTGTGCTGGAGACCCAGCGTGTGCCCCACCTCGTGCGCGGCGAGCTGGCGGAGCCGGGCCAGCGCCATCGCCTGGGCGGCGGTGGCCGGCTCGCTTCCCGTCTTGTAGGGCTGGAGCAGCCCCTCGGCGATGAGGAAATCCTGCCGCATCCGCTCCGAGCCCAGGGTCACGTGGCCCTTGATGATCTCGCCGGTGCGCGGGTCGGTGACGGTGTTGCCGTAGCTCCAGCCGCGGGTGAAGCGGTGCACCCACTGGATCATGTTGTAGCGGACGTCGAGCGGGTCGGCGCCCTCGGGCAGCAGCTCGACCCGGAAGGCGTCCTTGTAGCCCGCCGCCTCGAACGCCTGGCTCCACCACCGGGCGCCCTCGAGGATCGCCGAGCGCATCGGCTCCGGTGCGCCGCGGTCGAGGTAGTACACGATCGGCTTGACCGGCTCGCTCGCCGCGGCGCGCGGGTCCTTCTTCTGCAGGCGGTGGCGGGCGATGAGCCGATGGACCTGGTCGGCGCCGAGCGGCGCGGTGAAATCCATGTAGTCCACGCTGAAAAAACCGGCGCGGGGATCGAAGGCGCGCGGCTTGAACCCCGGCTCCGGCAGCGCCACCAGCGAGATCCGCTCCCGCATGGTGAGCGCCTCGGGCGAGGGGGCGATGTCGCGGACCCAGGGCCCGGGATTCTCCCCGGTGAAGGTGAGCTGGGATTCGATCTCGGAGTTCCGGGGAAACGCCTTCGTGCCGGCCGGATAGACCGCGCTCCGCGACGGGTCGAGCCGCCAGGTGCCCTGGCGGGCCCGGGTGAGCGCGCCGATGGCGTCGTGCACGTCGCGGACGGCGAAGTCGGTCGCGTCCACCAGCACCGCGCCGTTGCTCTCGGCCTCCACCTTGAAGCCCCAGAGCGTCGAGAGGGCGAACGATTCCTCCACCCCGCGCCGCGCCGCGGCCGAGGTGTCGCTGGAGCGGAAGCCGTAGTTGGGCTGTACCATGAGCAGCTTGTTGCCGATCCGGTCGAAGCGCACGATCCGCTCCCGGCCGATCTGCCCGCGGTCGAGGCCGATGTCGTTGGAGCCGAGCCCGGTCGGCGCGCCGGTGATGTAGAGGAGCTCCCTGCCGACGAGCGCCGCGGGGATCTCCATCCAGAGCTTGCCGGCGGCGGGGTCCCAGTACAGCGGGACGAAGCCGTCGCGCTTCTCCAGCCCCCGGGTCTTATCGGCGATGGCGGGGGTCTGAGCGAGGAGCGAGAAGCGAGGAGCGAGAAGGGTCGTGAGGGCGAGAACCACCAGCGCGTGGGCCAGGAGCCGGCGGGCATGGATGGGGCGCACGAAAGGCGAGCGGGGTCGCGATGGCATCGGAGTCTCCAGCGGGGAGCGGAAGGTGAAGTCACCGAATCTAATCCTGGATACCTCCGCGTTTCCTGATCCCTGCCTCGGGTGAAAAAGGTGCCGGCGTCTGCGGGCCGGCACGCATCGTGGGAAGATGCCGAGTTGCCCCTCACGCCGCCCTGGACCTAGACTATGGTCATGCCGCTGCGCCTCCCCACCTATACGGTGGACGATCTCGACTCCTTCCCCGACGACGGGAACCGGTACGAGCTGCTCAACGGGGTCCTCCTGGTGACCCCTCAGGCCAGCCACGCACATCAGGTGGTAGTCGCCCGGCTGATGGTCCTGCTCGCCAACTACCTCCACCCCTCCGGAAAGGCGTACGTGGTGGGGCCTGGGGCCGTCGAACTTCGTCCCCATACCCACCTCGAGCCGGACATCCTCGTCGTGCCGGGCCGGCCGGACCTTTCGGCCAAGTGGTCGGACCTGAGCGGCTGGTGGCTCGCCGTCGAGGTCTTGAGCCGTTCTTCCCGGATCTACGACCGGGATTACAAGCGACCCGCCTACCTCGACCTCGGCTTGCGGGAGGTGTGGCTGGTGGACATCGCTGACGAGGTGGTGTACGTGAGCACCCGGAACGAGGAAGAGACGGCACGGCAGCATCGCTTCTCCTGGCATCCTGCCGAGATGGCGGAGCCGCTCCTGGTGGATCTCGACCGGCTGTTCGAGGACGTGACCGAGCGGTGGGCAGAGTAGCGCGAACGATGGGAGGGCGCTTGCGCTCGCGCCGGCGGGCGTCGGGGCCATCTGTCGCCGACAGCACCAAGCGGAGCCCGTGTGAAAACTCCTCGGCATTCCGCGGCTGCTGGACGCCCTCGCGTAGGGGCACCCTCCCCGCCGTTTTTCCACCCAGCGGCGCTTTCAGGACGCTCAGCCCGTGCCGGACCGGCCCAGGCACCACGTTTCTGACTCCCACCACAACGGCACGTTCCGTGACTCGCCGTAGTCACTATCATGGCGCGATCTGCGAGGCGGGAACACGGCGGTGTGAGAGTCCGTCGATCAACGGTATCCGCCCTCTCACGCTTTGCGCGATCCGTCGCGCCGCCCAACCCACCACCGCACCAAACTCGTGGTTGTCAACACAATGAGAAGACTGCTCAACCAGGCACCTGCAGTGCTGTCTCGAGTGAATACCGAGGCGATCGTGAGCTCAACAAGCGAGTTAAGCATAAGAATCGCGTAGCCGACGATTTGTCGCCAATCTGCGAATCGCGCCAAAAGGGTGAGGCCGATCCAAAACAGGCCGAGGCGAATCGCGGAGATAACGACAACGATCGCAGCAACTGACCCACGGGTTCTCACGCCAGACCATGTCGGGCGCATGGCCGCCAAAACGCGCGCTCACGTCCACGACGCCTGCGCGCGCGCGAAATCACTCTAACAGTGCCCTTGGGGAGGGCCGCCACTCCGGTTGCGGACCCAATCGCGGAAAGACTCGTCAGGCTCGAGCGGTGCAGAAAGCCAGCTCGAGTCGGTTGCGCTCCCTGAGTGTGTCGACGGGCTGCGCTTGACCAAAGCAACCTGCTGCTCCTCGGTGGAACGGCGTCTCGCGGCGTCGGCCAGTATCAATCAGCACGCGAATCGTTAGTCCCCTGCGCATTACAACGTGTAGTTTCGCGCCGTCTAACGCCATGCATTTCAGCTGCGGGGCGTGTGGCGGCAGCCGCGCGTCCCGGAGTAATCTACAATCGCGCGGCTGCCGCCGCGCGAACGCCCCGGTCAGCAGCAAGCGCGGGTTATGCCGCGCGACTACTGATCGCTACGCGGGCTCTTGAGATAGGAGTCGACCCGCCGGCCGACCGGGGCCAATCGGACGTTTCGAAGCAACAGGAACACGTAGCTACTCGAATCCGCTGCCGGGGCGCGATATCCTCCTTCCGCCCCCGCGATGTGGGCAGTGAGTGAAGTCATTTCCCACCCGTCCGTGTCGTCGCCGTGCCAGCGAGACGTCCGGAGCCGGCGTATGCCATGAAGCCATCCGTAGCGTCGGGCCTGGCGTGCCGCCTGTGTGTAGGAGTCGTAGTAGGGAAGATCCCAAGCCCAGGTCCATGTGCTATCGCGGCGAGACACCTTCCCCACGAATTGCACATCAGCGAGAACCTTGGCGACTCCACTATCCGAAAGCACGAAGACCCCATTCGCCTCATCGTAGTCGAAGCGTTCGCGTTCCAGAAGACCGAAGTCGCGATCCAGGTGTTCCTGCAGGACGCTCATCACACTATCGGCTTCGGTCAGATACGCGACATAGCGTGCCTTGGACATTTGGCAGCCAGCCAAGGCGGGAATGCCAAGAGCCAGCAGGAGTCTGCGCGGTGGATGGATGGAGGCCACATTGGACTCCGAGAAATGACGATGCAGCGACGGCATAACCTGTACTTCTGCTGGCATTGGCGAGCCCCGGAGCGCCGCGTTCTAGCCGGGTTTGCTCACAGCCGTGCAGGAGATGATACCCTGGAAGTCTTGTCTCGGCGACCGGTCACTGCCAGGCTGGGCTATCGGTCCCCTCCCCCGGTCGTGGTTCGAGGGTTGGTTGAGACCCTAGGCGTAGCTCTGTCGGTATGGACAACCTTCCCCTGCCGGATCGGGTGCGGCTGATCTGGTCCGAGGCGGCCTTAGACGGCCGGCCCCCGTGGATGCTGGCCGCCCTCATTGATGCGGCCGTGATCCTGGAGAGAAGTGCCCCGCCCGCGCAGAGGGTGGGCCTGAGCGAGGAGCCAAGAGCGAAGCGCGAGGAGGGGAAGAGCTGCGAGGACCGACAGCACGCCGGGCAGGAGCCGGCGAGTGAGAGCGAGGCGCACGAGGGTCGCGCCGGATCGCGAATGCATCGGTCTCCAGGGGGAACGGACGGTGAGGTCACGAATCTTGAAGGCCCGCCGGTCCTGCGCCAGCGCCGCGGAGTCGGCTCATCCCGGCTCCGCCCCTTGTGGATTCGGGCTATGTTCGGTATCGTAGGGCCGTCCTTAAGTTCAGGCCCTGGCGAGGGGCGAGTCGCCACCTCCTTCCCGTACCTCCTTTTCGCCACCTCCTGCGTGGTATGCACCTTCGAGCTGAGGAGTCCCGACAATGTCCACCGCAACCGTCTCCGCCCCGCGTCTGAAGCGGCTCACTCCCGTGCTCATCGTAGACCAGGTCGAGCCGTGTCTCGGCTTCTGGACCGATCGCTTCGGCTTCACCCTCCAGAACAAGGTGCCGGGGCCAGACGGCAAGCTCGTCTTCGCGAGCGTCGAGAAGGATGGGATCGAGGTGATGTACCAGACCCGCACCAGCGTCGCCGCCGACGCGCCGGAGACGGCGAAGGATCTCCATGGCCACTCGACCGCACTGTTCTTCACGGTGGAAGATCTGGATGCGGTCGAGAAGGCGCTGGCCGGCGCGCCGATCCTCAAGCCGCGCCACAAGACGTTCTACGGCAGCACCGAGATCTACGTGCGGGAGCCGGGCGGGAACACGGTCGGGTTCGCGCAGTTCGGGTGAGGCCCGAGCGTCCCCACTTCCTCGGCATCGACGACGCTCCGTTCGTCAAGGGACAGAGCCAGCCGGTCCCGGTGATCGGCGTGCTAATGGAAGGGCACGACTTGATCGAGGGCGTCGCGCTGTCGGCCTTCCCCGTGGACGGCGACGACGCAACGGGGTTCCTGGCGGCGTGGATCGCGGGGCTCCGGTGGCGCGCCGCCGCTCAAGCCGCCGTCCTGGGCGGCATCACGCTGGCCGGGCTCGGCGTGATCGATCTGGAAGCGCTCGCGAGGGACGTGGGCCTTCCGGTCCTCGCGGTAACCCGCCACGAGCCAGCCAATGCGCGCCTGGTGGAGGCGCTCACCGCGGCTGGGCTCGTCCAGCGGATCCCGATCGTCCAGCGCTCGCCCGCGGCGAGCCGCGCGGCACCGGGGCTCTATGTCGCCGCGGCCGGTGTTCCTCCCGAGCGCGCGGCCGCCCTCGTTCGCGCCACGATCGGAAAATCACGGATGCCGGAGCCGCTCCGGATCGCGCATCTCGTCGGCCAGGCGCTGGTGCTGGGCCAGTCGCGGGGGCGGGTGTGAGTCGCGACTGGATGGAGCACGCTCTGAACGGGCCGGACCCCGTGCCGTGCCCACGCGTTGACGACCCGAGACCCGGACCGTACCTTCGCGCGAGTGAGGAAACCCCTCTCGGCGAGTGGGAGGACACCCACATGGCCAATCGCTTTCTGTCGATCATTGCTTCCATGCTGGTGGGCGCGAGCGCCCCGCTGTCCGCGCAGGGCTCCGGTCCAGCGGCCCAGACCCCGGCCTATCTCAAGGAGATGCCGGACCCGGAGCGGGTACTCGCGGACATCCGCGGCTCGGACGAATTCGACACCGCGGCCCGCCAGGCGGCCGCGATGTTTCTCCTCTCCGACGTCCTGCTCCGACTGTCACCGGGTTGGCGGTCCGCATCGCGATTGACGCCCGACGAAAAGACGCTCAACACCCGTTATTCTCGTGCCTTCTCGACGGCGTGCGACGCGATGATCCGGCTCCGGAACCGGCCGTACTGCAATGATTTCAATCCGTATTTCGAGGAACCGCGACACATGTACCCGACCGACAGCTTTCAGAATGAGGTCCTGACGCGCTACCTGGCCCCTGCCACCGTCGCGCGTTTTCGAGAGAGCATGCGAGCGGGTGTGGAGGAGTTGGCGCGACCGCAACGCGACGCCGAGCGTGCCGCGCATACGTTTGCCAGCGTGACTACGGGCAGCGGCGGCCACACCTGCGCCCTCACAGCCGAGGGCGCGGCCTACTGCTGGGGGCAGAATCACGACGGACAGCTCGGGATCGGGACGAGGATGAACGCTGCGGTGCCGACCGCGGTCAAGGGAGGACGTAGGTTCGTCAGCCTGAGCGTGGGAAAGACCCACACCTGCGGTATCACCACCGGCGGGGCGACCTACTGCTGGGGAAACATCCCCGGTGCGGTCAATACGAGCGTCTGCATCGATCAGGATTGTCCGTCGGACAGTCTGGTCACGGTCGAGGGCGGGCTCAAGTTCGCGAGCCTGTCCTCTGGAGATGGGTACACCTGCGGCCTCACGGCCGCGGGCGCTGCCTATTGCTGGGGCAGCAACGGGTCCAACGAGCTCGGCGCGGGGACCCGGTGTTACGACGACCCGGCTGCGTGCGCACCCTTGACGCCGGTCCCGGTCGCGGGCGGGCTCAGGTTCACCGCGGTGAGCGCTGGATCGGACCACGCGTGCGGGCTCACGCCCACCGGCCGGGCCTACTGCTGGGGGAGCAGCGGCTCCGGCGAGCTCGGGGTGGGGAGCGGAAGGATCAGGTGCAGCTCGCTGGTTTGCTCGGGTTCCGAGGCTCCGGTGCCGGTGGCCGGCGTGCTGAGGTTCACCAGCTTGAGCGCGGGTAGGGCCCACACCTGTGGCCTCACGACCGGCGGCGCGGCCTACTGCTGGGGAGCGAACGACTTCAACCAGATCGGAGCGCGCACGACACAGGGGTGCGGGATCGCAGGGGTCGATCGCATATCGTGCACGCTGGCTCCGGTCGCCGTAGCGGGCGGTCTGAAGTTCACCAGTGTCAGCGCCAGCGACGTCTACACCTGCGGCCTGACGCCCGACGGAACGGTGTATTGCTGGGGGGCCGTCGAGCGGCTCGGCGCGCCGGCACCGACCCACTGTGCCGGGCGTCTCTCCTACGGCCAGCAGGCCATGTGCGCAGCGGCACCGGTCGCGGTGCCGGTGGGGGAGCTCAAGTTCGTCCTCCTGAGTACGGCGCGGGATCACATCTGTGGCATTGCCACCACCGGGGCCACGTACTGCTGGGGGGCGAACGGGTCGGGGCAGCTCGGGAACGGGACAACGAACGACGCCGACCACCCGAGGCTCATAGCGGGTCCGAAGAACTGAATCGCAGCGCACGTCTCCACCCGAGGCTCGCCGGCAGTGGCGGAGGCGGTTCCGCATCCCTCCCCTCTTGACGATCTAGTACTACACTTGTAGTATTACATCCGTCGTACGTCGTAGCGGCCGCATTTCCAACTTTCTGCCGCCCGGTACGCTCTGAATGGTCAATGAAACGAGCCAACTCACCGACCTTCAGCTCGCCATCCTGAAAGTGCTCTGGGGCCGGGGCTCCGCGACGGCAGCCGAGATCACGGAAGCGCTGCGGAAAGAACGCGGCCTGGCGCCGCAGACCATTGCCACGGTGCTCAGCCGGCTGGAGCGCCGGGGCATCGTGCGGCACGAGACGCGGCAGCGGCAGTACCTCTACATGGCCGTGGTGAGCGAGCCCGAAGTTGGGCGCTCGATGCTCAGCGCGCTCACCGAACGGCTCTTCGAGGGCGACGTGGCCGCGCTGGTCACCCAGCTCCTCTCCACGCGCGAGATCAGTCCGGGCGATCTGGCCCGGGTCAAGCGGCTGATTGCCGCGCACGAATCCAAGCGAGGTCGCTGATATGCTCGACTGGCTGCTGAGCTACGCCGTACAGAGCACGCTCCTCCTGGCCGCCGCCTGGGTGCTCGCCACCCGCGCGCGGAGCCACCGCGTGCGCGAGGCGCTCTGGAAGACCGCGCTCTTTGGAGGGTTCGTCACCGCGAGCGTGCAGAGCCTGGCGGGATTCAACCCGATCTTCGGCACGGTCGTGCTGCGATCGGCCGCGATCGCTCCGCTTCCTCCGGCTGCAAAAGCCCGGTTCGTGGCGGAGCCGACTGCCGCGCTCGAGGGCCAGTCCCCAACCGATACCCCCGGAGAGAGCGACTCCAGACAGGTCGCGGCCGGGAAGCGCGGCATCGCGCCGGGACCGCGGCTCACGAAGGGGGATCTCGTCGTGGTCGCGTGGCTGGCTCTCGCCGGCCTGCTGCTCGCGAGCTATCTGCTGCGGCGCGCGCTCCTGGCCCGGCGCATCGCGAACCGGAAGCCGGTGATGACTCACCCGCTGGCGGAACAGCTCCGGCAGCTCACGAACGAAGCGGGCATCGCGCGGCCGATCCGGCTCACCGTCTCCGCGCGATTGAGCAGTCCCGTGGCGCTCGGCTCCTGCGAGATCGCGGTGCCGGAAGCGGCGCTGACCGAGCTGGATCCGGAACAGCAGCGGAGCATGCTGGCGCACGAGCTGGCCCACCTCGAGCGCCGGGATCCGGCCTGGCTGATCGCGGCGGCGCTCGCCGAGCGGATCGGCTTCTTTCAGCCGCTCAACCGCCTGGCGCGGCGGCGCATTCAGGAGAGCGCGGAGTATCTCTGCGACGAATGGGCGGTGCGGCAGACCGGATCGGGAGTCTTTCTCGCGAAGTGCCTCGCCAAGGTGGCCGAATGGATCGATGCGGCTCCCACGGCGATCCCGGTGGCGGGGATGGCCGAGGAGCGCTCTCACCTGATGGCGCGGGTGCAGCGGCTGCTGGACAGTGCGCCGTTCCCGCTGGGCCCCGGCCGGGGCATGGTTGTGCTGCTCGCCACGCTTGGCGTTTTGGGATTCACCGTAGTGGTGCCCGGCGTGTCGCTGGCCGGTCCGCGGGACGCCGGCGCCCGGGACCCTGCTCCGGCGGGAGACGAGCGCAACGAAACCGAGCGGCAGGCCGGGGCGGACACCAGCCGGGCCGTGCTGCGGGCGCTCATGGAGGCGAGCCGCGACCCGGACCTCGAAGTGCGCAAGGCCGCGCTCCACTCGCTGTCCCGTTACGAAGATCCCCAGACGGTCGGGGTGTTCCGCGAGGCGCTCAAGGACGGCGATCCCGAAATCCGGCGGATCGGCGTGCGCGCGCTGGCGGAGCTCAAGGACCGAAGCTCGGTGAGCGCGATTGCCGCGCTGCTCAAGGACGAGAATACCGAGCTGCGCCGGACCGCGGCGGATGCGCTGGCCGAGCTGCCCGCCGGGGCGGCCCGCGCCGAGCTGGTGGCGGCGCTCAAGGACAGCGATGCCGAGGTGCGGGCCAACGTGATCCGCGCGCTGGCCGAGCTCAAGGACCCCTCGATGGCCGAGGCGCTCGTCGGCGCGCTGAAGGACCCCAAGGCCGAGGTGCGGGCGCGGGCGATCGAAGCGCTGCAGGAGTTGGAGCTTGCTGACCCGCCCGCCGCCATTCTCGACGCGCTGCGCGACCCCAGCGCCGAGGTCCGTCACCAGGCCGCGAACGCCGTGGGCCATTTCCAGGACGCGCGGGCGATTCCGCAGCTGCGCGCGCTAATTGGCGATCCCGATCGGGAGGTGCGCGAAGCGGCGGTCGAGGCCCTCGCCGAGATCCGTACCGAGGCGGCGATCGAGGCGCTGGTGAGCGCGCTCAAATCCAAGGACCCGAAAGTGCGCCGCGCCGCCGCGGACGCGCTGGGACGGAAGTAGCGGAGGGTACACCATGCGAACGACCATCGTTCCGCTGCTGGCGCTCGCGGTGACCGGATTCGGCGCCGCCTTCGCCATAGCACTCGAGCAACGCGATCCCGTTCCGGCGGGAGGCAGCCTGGGCGAACGCCGGCACGCGGGGCCGGACAGCGCCCGGGTGGAGGCCTTCCTCGGCTCGCTCCGCGCGGCGGACCCCATGATCTGCGAGATGCTCGCCGATCAGGTCCGCAACTTCTGGAACTCCAACGGCGATTTCGGGGTGGGACTTCTGTCCGACGCGTCGCGGAGCTGGGAGGCGGCGCGCGACTCGCTCTACGGTCCGGTGACCGATCCCGCCGCGCTCAGGCGGCTTGCGCGCGGCCTCGACGATCCCAACCCCTGCGTGCGGCGCGTCGCGGCCAAGCTGCTCGGCGATGGCGAGAGCCAGGCCGCCGTCGCGGTGATCCGGGAGGGCCTGCGCAGCTCCTCGCCGCGAGTGCGGGAAGCCGCCGCGTTGGCCGCGGGCCATGCCGAGCCGCTCGCGCTGGCCGACGAGCTGATCCGGGCCACCCGGGATCAGCAGCCGGCGGTGGTGGCCATGGCGGCGTGGGCGCTGGGAGAGCTGGAGCGCAAGGACGACGTGGCGCGGCTGGGCGAGCTGACCCGCCAGAGCGAGGCGCGGGTGCGCCGGGCGGCGGCGCACGGGTTAGGTCAGATCGAGGATCCCCGCGGCCTCGCTGCGCTGCACCCCTTGCTGCAGGACCGGGACGAAGGCGTGCGGGTCCTGGCGGCCGATGCGGTGGGAAACATCGAGAGCCCCGCCTCGGTCGAGCCGCTGATCGCGGCGTTGGGAGACGCCTCGGCCCTGGTGCGCAAGGCCGTGGCGCATGGGTTGGGCCAGATCGAGCAGCCGCGGGCCGCGCCGGCCCTGGGCCGGGCGCTCAACGACCGGGACCCGAAGATGCGGGTGGCCGCGGCGGAGGCGCTGGGAAACCTGGACGAGCTGGAAACGGCGCCGCCCGAGCTGATCGCGGCGCTCGGCAGCAGCGAGCCCGAGCTACGCAAGGCCGCGGCGGAAGCGCTGAGCAATATCCCCGATCCGCACGCCATCGACGCCCTGGGCCGCGCGCTCTCGGACCCCGACCGCGAGATCCGCGCGGCGGTGGTCGAAGCGCTCGGGAAGATCGAGGACGAGCGGGTTACCAGCCATCTGCTCCGGGCCCTCAAGGACAGCGACCCGGAGGTACGCAAGCGCGCGGCGGAGGCCCTGGGGGACCGGAAGTGAGGTGTAGGGAATTGCCATCCCCGGGCGGATCCCGCGTTCCGCTGCAGCTCACGACTTCACGTCAGTGCGCATTGATCCACCCCACGATCGCGGTCACGACGGCCGGAGCCACGGCGAGCGACGGATCCTGGTAGGCCGCCATCTGCTCCGGCAGCGATGTGGCCGAAGCGGCTTCAACGCCCGCTTCTAGATGGACCGACGCGAGCGCGGCGCCTTTCGCGGTCGCGCCCTCAGAGTCGTAGCCCGGCGCGGACTGCTTGATTGGCGACTGACTCGACACCGAGATACCTTCCCCAGTTGGCATTCCTTCCGGGCCTGCTCAAGCGACGGGGTTCGGGGTGCTTTCGAAGTGCGAGGGACCGTGACGACGAGATCCGGGGCACTGAGTCCGGGGATTCCGCTCGGCCTGTGGTGTGCGGCGTTCCTCGCGGCCGCACATGGGTGCAGTGGCTC
Organism: Gemmatimonadales bacterium; assembly: GCA_036004545.1. Lineage (GTDB taxonomy): Bacteria > Gemmatimonadota > Gemmatimonadetes > Gemmatimonadales > GWC2-71-9 > JABFSM01. The sequence continues at coordinate 1,069 of DASYRI010000247.1, read as the reverse complement.
AGAGTCGACCGGCCCTACGACCGGAAACGTCGAGGTCACTGCCCTCACCACGGGCGCGGACCTCGACCCCGATGGCTACCTGGTCGCGCTGGATGGCGGTGCCGAACAATCCCTCGCGCTCAATGGAGGGATGGTCACGTTCGCGCAGGTAGCTGCCGGGAACCACTCGGTCGCACTCGCCGGTCTCGCCCCCAACTGCACAGTCAGCGGCTCCAACCGGCGAACGGTTGCCGTCACCGCAGGGGCAACGGCGCAGGTCGCCTTCCAGATCCTGTGTCCTCACCCGGGCCAAATCGCTTTTGCGAGCGACCGCGACGGGAACTTCGAGATCTACCTGATGAACGCCGACGGGACCGGTCTCATCAACCTGACCAATAACCCGGCGTTCGATGGCTTTCCCGCGTGGTCGCCGGACGGGTCGCGAATCGCCTTTCGACGTGGCATCGGCGAGAACTCGGAGATTTACGTGATGAATGCCGATGGCACCGATGTGATCAACCTGACGAATAACCTGGCGTTCGACGGGCGTCCCGCGTGGTCGCCGAGCGCATCGAAGATCGCCTTCAACAGCAGCCGCGATGGGAATCTCGAGGTCTATGTGATGAATGCCGACGGCACGGGCCCCGTCAATGTCACGAAGAACCCGGCATTCGACGGGCACCCGACGTGGTCGCCGGACGGGGCACGGATCGCCTTCACGACGGGGAGGGACGGGAACTCCGAGATCTACGTGATGAATGCCGATGGCACCGGTCCCCTCAACCTGACGAAGAACCCGGCGTTCGACGAGTATCCCGCGTGGTCGCCACAGGGCGTACAGATCGCCTTCCAAACCAGCCGCGTCGGGGTCAACGAAGTCTACGTGATGACCTACCTGGGCACGGGACTCCGCAACCTGACCAACAACCCGGCGTTCGACGAGTTTCCCTCGTGGTCGCCGGATGCGTCACGAATCGCCTTCACGACGGGCCGGAACGGGAACTCCGAGATCTACGTGATGAAGGTCGATGGCACCGGTCTCGTCAACCTGACGAACAACCCGGCGGTGGACTGGTACCCTGCCTGGAGG
>DASYRI010000246.1:0-28154 GCA_036004545.1 Gemmatimonadales bacterium | reverse complement strand
GGCCGACAAGCGCGATCGGTTGAACCGGCGAACGGCGGCGCTGTTCGTGCGGCCCCGGGGGCTGCACCTGCCCGAGCGCCACATGACCGTGGATGGGAAGCCGGTGCCGGGCGCGCTCTTCGACTTCGGCCTCTTCTTCTTCCACAACGTGTACGCCCAGCTCGAGCGCGGCGCGGGCCCCTGGTTCTACCTGCCTAAGCTCGAGAGCCATCACGAGGCTCGGCTCTGGAACGAGGTGTTCGCCTTCGCCGAGGGGGCCATGGGGGTGCCGCGGCGAAGCATTCGGGCGACGGTGCTGATCGAGACCCTGCCGGCGGCGTTCGAGATGGACGAGATCCTCTATGCGCTGCGCGACCACTCGGCGGGGCTCGGCTGCGGCCGATGGGACTACATCTTCAGCTGCATCAAGACCCGCGGGTACGATCCCGCCGCGGTGCTGCCCGACCGCTCCCAGGTCACCATGACGCAGCCGGCCCTGCGGGCCTGCACCCAGCTCCTCATCCGCACCTGCCACCGTCGCGGCGCCCCCGCGATGGGCGGCGTCGCGGCGCAGATCCCGATCCGGGACGACCCCGCCGCGAGCGCCGCGGCGCTCCAGAAGGTCTGCGAAGACAAGCTGCGCGAGGTGAGCGACGGCCACGACGGGACCTGGGTGGCCCATCCGGGTCTCGTTCCCGCGGTGCGCGCGGTCTTCGACCGCCATATGACGGGGCCCAATCAGCTTGGCCGCCTGCGCGAGGACGTGGTGGTGAGCGCGGCGGATCTCCTCCAGGTGCCCGAGGGGACCCGGACCGAGGAGGGGTTCCGGCACAACGTACGGGTGGGCATCCAGTACCTGGAAGCCTGGCTCCGCGGCGACGGCTGCGTCCCGCTCTATCACCTGATGGAAGACGCCGCGACCGCCGAGATCTCCCGCGCCCAGGTGTGGCAGTGGCTGCACCACGGCGCTCGGCTCGACGACGGCCGCCCGGTCACGGTGGAGCTCCTCCGCTGGGTCGTGGCGCAGGAAATGGAGCGGATCGGACGGGAGGTCGGCCTCGATCGAATCGTGAACGGCAGGTTCATCGAGGCCCGGAACCTGTTCACCCGCCTCTGCCTGAAGCAGGAGTGCGCCGAGTTCCTCACCCTGGACGCCTACGAGCTGCTGTAGGCGAACCTGAATCGGCGATCGCCGGCGGGCTCGACTCGCCGGTGGCGCTCTCGGAGTCCACCGAGGCGGCGCAATTCTGAGCGCGTCGTTCTGACACCAACGCCCCCGCGGAGTGACACGTCTCCGTCGGGGGTTGTCGGCTAAGTGCAGGCCTGACGCCGGATTCGCCTCCGGTGGGCCCCTGGTATGCCGCTTGCCGCGCAGGGGGCATCGCCTGACAAGCTCTGGCCATGAGAGTCCGTCCGTTTCGCCTGGTCGTCCTCGGGCTGCTTGCTTCGGCGTGTGACAACGCCTACGGCCCCGGGAGTGCCGCGGCGGTGTATGCGCTGCATCGGATCGGGGACGCGGTCCTGCCCGCGCCGGGTTGGCCGGGCACGAACTTCCCGCTCGTCCTCGGCGACACGATCACCCTCCCCGTCTCCCGCCCGCGGGCGGATTCCTCGCTGGTCGTTTCGCGGGTTCAGGTGTTCAGGGAAGAGAACGGCCAGGTGGACCGCAACTCCGGGCGCTTCAACGCGACCCTCCGGACCGACCTGCTCATCGTGGACAACTGTCCCTTCGGCGCATTCTGCCTGGCCGCGGACCTGGTGTACAGTCCGCTGGTGCTCCGGTTCGTGGGAGACAGCCTCTTCGAGCAGCTGCCGGAGGGGAGCCCGCTCAAGCCGAGGGTGTACGGGCGGGTGTTTGCGCGTTAGGCGCCTGTGGCTCCGCGCTGCACGGGAGGAATCCATGAGGGGATTCCTGGGCCGCGCAGGGAGGAAGGAGTTGGACCGGAGAGCCCGGTAGAACGGCTGCCGCGAGAGGGACGCCGGCCTCGGCGCTCCGACGCCGGCGCGGAGGACGGTTGCGAGGAACGCCCCCCGGCCGGGTGGATCAGGGCGTATCCACCGTACAGGCGGACGCCTGAAAGTTCGGGTTGTTCTGTTCCTGCTGCGGCACGATGAACGTCGCCTGGCTGCCCCGCGTCAGCCCCTGCTTGTGGTACGCGCCCGTCGGGTAGACCGACTCCTTGGCGCGGCCGTACTGGTTGACCAGCCGCCGGAGATCACCGAGCCGATGGGCGGTGAGGTAGAACCAGAACGCCCGCTCCCGGAACGTCAGGTCCACCCGTCCCGCCTGAGTCCCCGGATCGATGAGCGGCGTCAACCCCGCAACCGTGGCGCGGGCGTCGTTCAGCTTCTGGAGCCAGAGCAGGAGGTTGCCCGCCTGAAGGGCCGCCTCGGCTTCGATCACGCGGGCTTCGATGCCGGTGACCATCGCGACCGGAGAAGAGATCGTGGGATACTTCAGGGCCACCACCATCGGCGTCACCCCGTCGTTCCGGGACAGTCCGGTGGCGAGAACCGGGACGCGAGGATCGGCGGCGCTGGCGAAGTTGAGCCCGTTGGTTCCCTCGAGATTGGAGACCGAGTAGATGTCGCTCGCGGTCTGAAGCTGAATCTGATTGGTCTGGCGGGCCGGCGGGGCGCCATGAATGAAGTTGTACACATAGGCCGTCGGCACGTTGGCGACGGCGGTGGCTGCCTGGGCGAACTGGCCCTGATCCAGCAGCGTCCGGCCCCGGAGCACCGCGACGAGATTCGTGATCCGGGCATCCCCCCCCGTGTCTGCCGCCGCCGCTGTCGTGAGCCGCTCCATCGCCCGGGCGAACAGCTCCGCCGTGCTCAAGGGAATTCCCAGCTCTACCGTCGGATCCCGCTCCGAGACCGGAGTGCCCGAGCACCACAGCTCACCCAGGAAGAGGTAGCTCATCCCCTCCAGGGCCAGGACCTCGACGGTCCGCGGGTCGTTGGCCGGCAGCTTGCTTGCCGCGAACTCGAGGGCGGTGCGGGCCCGCTGTACGGCGATGAAGGGACCACCGGGGGCCCCGGTGGCCGGGTTCGGGCCCGCGGTGGCGACCGAATTCGTGTTCAACACGCTCCGCAGATCCCACTCCCGGACCGCGGGAGGGGTACTGGCGTGCATCAGCTCGTCGGTGAACAGTCCCGAATAGATCACCACGCCGGTGCCGCTGGTGGCGGACACGACGAGATCCGAAACCGCTCCCGCGTAGAGCGCCGCCTGTCCTTGCGGAGAGTTGAGGTTGTCCGGCGTGATCACGTCCGGCGTGTCCGCCGTGAGAATGTCGCTCTTCGAGCACCCGGTGACCAGCGCGACGGCGAGCAGCACGCCCGCCCCGTCCCTGGCCCAGCCCGCGAATCGGATCGGCATGATCGGTATTCCTTTCGAGCGGGCGTTGGTTAGAAGCCCAGGTTGACACGCACGATGGCGTACCGCGGCTGGGCCTGCTGGCCGAAGTTGTAGTTGGCGGCGTCGGCCGACTGGGTCACGTTTTCCGGATCCCAGCTCTTGAACCCGAACTTTTTCAGCAGCAGGTTCCGGCCGGTCAAGGTGATGTTCATGCTCCGGGCGCGGAACAGCCGGGCGAGGTTGTTCGACGCGGTGTAGGTGATGGACGCCTCGCGCAGCCGGATGTGCTCGGCGTTCTCCGCATAGGCTCCGAAGGCTCGGGCCCCGGCCACTGCCTTGGCCTGCTCCTCGAGCGTCGCGGCCGGGTCATGGAGCGAGCGGCAATTCGTCTGGAACGCGCACTGGAACAGATCGTTGACGTTGAGGCTGACAAAGCCCCCCTTGTAATCGAGCTGGCCGCCGATCCGGATCTTGTTCTTGAAGAGGCTCACGCTGGTGTTGACCGCCAGGGTTCGGGTCGGCACCGTGCTGCCATGAAAGACCAGCGTATCGGTCACTACCACCTCGGTCGGACTGATGACGCCGTCGCCGTTGGCGTCGTTGAAGCTGGTCAGGCCCTGCCACCACAACCCGAACATCGGGTAGCCGGGGATGTTCTTGAAACCGAAGCCGACGATCGGCGGCACGCCCGGCTTCAGCGACACCAGGCGGTTGCGATTCCCGGCCGCCTCGAGCTGGACGTCCCAGGTGAGGCTCGGCGATTCGATGACCCGGGCGTTGACCGACACCTCGATGCCCTTGTTGCTCACGACACCGACGTTCTCGAGCCGAACCGCGACGCCGCCGAGCGAGTAAGGCTGCTCGCGGTTCACCAGCGCGTCCTTGGTCTTCTTGTCGTAGAGGGTGAGATCGAGGTTGACCCGATTGCCGAGGAAGCCGGCTTCGAAGCCCGCCTCGATCTCCCGCGACCGCTCCGGCTTGAGCTCAGGGTCGCCCAGCCCGCCCAACGTGACGCCGGGGACCGAGGGCTGGCCGAAGACGCCCGCGGTGACCGGAGTGGAATAGGTGAGCGCGTCGAGCGGCCGGGGGGACTGGCCGGTGGCCCCGAACGCCGCCCGGAACCGCACGCTGTTCAACCACCCGGCGTCCCTCGACTCGATCGCCTGCCACGAGCCTTGAACCTTGGGATAGTAGGCGGAGCGCGACGCCGCGCCGAAGGCGCTGTTGTCGTCGATCCGAAGCGCGCCGGTCAGGAACAGCCGATCGTCGAGGCTGAATTGCTCCTCGGCGTAGGTGCCAAGCGTGATGACGTCCGCCGTCTGTTCGGTCAGGGTCTTCTGCGCGCCGGCGCTGAGCGAGATGATGCCCGGCGGCAGGATGTCCGCCTGGGCCAGGACGCCGAACAGCTTGTCGCGGTTGAACTGGGCGCCGACCGAGGTCTTCGCGCCGATCCGCTTGGTGAGCCGGTACTGCGCCGTGGCATTCAAGTCCACCGTATACTTCGTGTCGGTGAACCGGTTGAGGGTCCGCTTGCCCTGGTTCTCGGTGCCGCAGGTCAGGCAGCCCTGCCCGTTCAGGATGTCCTGTTCGTCGGCGTAGACCAGGTAGTCGATGCCCACGGTGCCGCGGGTCGAGAGCCAGGAGAGTGGCCGCCAGCTCAGGGTGCCGCTGTTGGTGAAGTGATCGTTCTTGCGATAGCTCACTTCCCCAACCGAGTTGGCCGGCCGGGAAAACCCGTAGCCCCCGGTGGCGGCGAAGACCGCGGGATTGGCCGAGCCGGTCATCGCGGAGACGATCATGCCCTCGAAATTGTCGCCGGTCTGGGGCAAGCGGATGTTGTTGACGATGAAGCCAGTGGACAGGGCCAGGTCGAGATTGCTCCGCGGGCTGGCGTTGAGGTTGACCCGGAAGTTGTGCTTGTTGAAGTGGTTGGGGCGGACCTGGGCCCGGGGAAGCAGGTCCGCGCTCGCGAGGCCCCGCTTGGTCACGAGGTATGCTTTCTCGACGTCGCCCAGCTTGAGCACCCCGTCCTCGAGCTCGGTCTCGGCCGAGACGTAGTAGCGCACCGCTTCGGACCCGCCGGCCACGCTGACCCCCCCCTGGGAGCGGAAGCCGGTGGTGAACGGCGTCGTCTTGGGGTCGTCGAGCAGATCGAGCACGTACCGCTGCTCGACCTGGCACACACCGGTCTTCTCCTGCCAGGTGAAGCAGTCGCTGTTGGCGCCGACCCGCTTGTTGAAGTAGTTCGCCGGGAACTCGGTGTTGTCCTTGAGCATACCGGCTTCGAACCAGGTGTTCCACAGCGGAGCCCCGGCGCGCCCGCGCTTGGTCGTGACCCGGATGACCCCATTGGCCGCCTGGGTACCGTAGAGCGTCGCGGCCGACGGACCCTTTACGATCTCGACGTTCTCGATTTCCTCGGGATTGATATCGTTGAGCTTGGACACCGTTCCGCCACCGACGAACACGCCGGCCGGCGCGTCGGCCGCCACCCGGATGCCGTCGACGTAGAGCAGGGGATCGTTGGAGAGCGAAGCCGAGCTGATGCCCCGGATCCGGATGCGCGCCCCGGTGCCGCTGGTGCCGTTGCTTTGCAGCACGGCCACGCCGGCGATCCGGCCGCTCAGCACTTCCATCAAATTGGTCGTCGGGGCGGTCTCGACCAGCTGGGTCGTCTCTATTTTCCCGACCGAGTTTCCGAGCTCACGGGTGGATTGCTGCCCGGCCTCGGTCGTCACGACGTCCTCGAGCTGGAACGGCACCGCCTTGAGGGCCCAGTCGACGGTGGTCGCTCCGGAGACGGTTACGTTTTTGGTCTGGGTACCGTAGCCGACCGCGAAGATTCGCAGGCTGTGCGCTCCGGGCGTCACCCCCTGAACGGTGTACTGCCCCAGCTGGTTGGTGGTGGCAGACACCTGCTGGGTGATGCCCTGGACTCGCGCCCCGGCCACCGGCTGCCCGCTGGCTTCGTCGGTGACCTTGCCGGTCACGCTCCCCTGCTGGGCGGCGGCCGTGCCGCCGATCAGCCCGAGCGCCAGCCAGACGACCGCGCCTACCCTCGTTGCGACAGGAGTTCGCATGGATCCCCCTCGGTGACCCGGTTTGCGAGAAAGGTTGAGCCCCGCTGGCGCGGGAGTGGGCAACGACCGTACCCGCGGCGACCAAAGTCGTAATTGCTGGCGCTGCGACCAGTTGCAACAGGAACCGGGTGGCTTGTGTCAGTCCCACGCGGGTCCGATTGACACGGCCGTGTCATTTGAATACCGGCGGACGGCGACAACCGCATGCAGAGATACGAGTTCCAGGGCCGCTTGGCAACTCCGGAGTATTCCGGACACCTCTCTGCGACTCGGTACGTAGTTCAGGCATCAATTGCGACACCCAATCAAGCCCTCGAGGTCCGGGAGCCCCCATGTCGCACGTGAAGCTCGCGCTGCGCGCCCTGCTCAAGACCCCGTTCGTCACCACCGTCGCGGTGGTGTCCCTGGCGCTGGGCATCGGCGCGAACGCGGCCATCTTCTCGCTCTTCGACCAGCTCCTGCTGCGGCCGCTGGCGGTGCCGGCGCCGGAGCGACTGGTCAACCTGGGTGCGCCCGGCCCCAACCCCGGCTCGCAATCCTGCGGCATGGCGGGCGGGTGCGACGTGGTGTTCAGCTATCCCATGTTCCGCGACCTGGAACGCGGGCAGAAGTGGTTCACCGGCATCGCCGCGCACGTCGTCTTCGGGGCCAACCTCGCCCCGCGGGGCCAGACGCCGATCAATGCCCTGGGGATGCTGGTCTCCGGCTCCTACTTCCCGGTGCTGCGGCTCACCCCCGCCGTGGGTCGGCTGCTGACCCCGGCGGACGATCGGGTCGTCGGCGGCCATCCCCTCGCGGTGCTGTCCTACGACTACTGGGCGACGCGGCTGGGCTCGGACCCCCGGGTGGTGAGCCGGATCATCGTCGTCAACGGCCAGCCGCTCACCATCATCGGGGTGGCGCCGCGCGGCTTCACCGGGACCACGCTGGGAGTCCAGCCCAAGGTCTTTGTGCCGATCTCCATGCGCGGGCTGATGAACCCGGGCTGGGAGGGCTTCGAGAGCCGGCGGAGCTACTGGGCCTACCTGTTCGCCCGGCTTTTGCCCGGCGTGTCGCTGGAGCAGGCCACGCTGGCGATGAACGGCCTCTACCATCCCATCATCGCCGAGGTGGAGGCGCCGCTGCAGAAGGGCATGAGCGAGGCCACGCTTTCGCGCTTCAAGGCCAAGGCGATCACCCTGGCCGACGGGCGGCGGGGCCAGAGCTCCGTGCACAAGGAATCGAAGACCCCGATGATGCTGCTCTTCGCCCTCACGGCGCTGGTGCTGCTGATCGCCTGCGCCAACATCGCAAACCTGCTGCTGGCCCGCGGCGCCGGACGGGCCATGGAGATGGCGGTGCGGCTCTCCCTGGGCGCGAGCCGCGGCCGGGTGGTGACCCAGCTGCTGGTGGAGTCCTGCATCCTGGCGGTGCTGGGCGGCGGGGCGAGCCTGCTGGTGGCTCAGTGGACGCTCTCCGGCATCGGCGCGATCGTGCCGGCCGAGCAGGCCGCGATGGTGCAGCTTGGCCTGCAGCCCGCGATGCTGATCTTCACGACGGTGGTGTCGCTGGGGACGGGCCTCGCGTTCGGGATGTTTCCGGCCCTCCACAGCACCCGGTCGGACCTGGTAACCACCATCCGCTCGAATGCGGGGCAGCTCACCGGGGCCCGCACCGCGGCGCGCTTCCGGAACGCGCTGGTCACGGCGCAGATCGCCCTGTCCATGGCGCTGCTGGTCTCGGCGGGCCTCTTCATCAAGAGCCTGGTCAACGTCACCCGGGTGGACCTGGGGCTCAATCCGGACCGCGTCATCGTCTTCGGGCTCTCCCCCGAGCTCAACGGCTACGGCGGGGCGCGCTCCCGGGTCCTGTTCCAGCGCGCCGAGGAGGAGCTGCGGGGGCTGCCGGGCGTGACCGCGGTCTCGACCGATCGGGTGGGGGTGCTGGCGGGAAACAACTGGGGGAACGACGTCTCGGTCGAAGGATTCAAGAAGGGGCCGGACACCGACGCGAACTCGCGCTTCAACCAGGTGGGCCCCGGCTTCTTCCATGCGCTGGGGATTCCGCTGCTGTCCGGGCGCGAATTCACGGCGGCGGACGCGGGCGGCGCGCCCAAGGTCGCGGTCGTGAACGAGACCTTCGCGAAGAAGTTCGGTCTGGGGCCGGCCGCGGTGGGCAAGCACATGTCCACGGGCGGAGATCAGCTCGACATCGAGATCGTGGGCCTGGTCAAGGACGCCAAGTACAGCGAGGTCAAGGACGCGATCCCGCCGCTCTTCGTCAGGCCATATCTGCAGGACAGCACGGTCGGGCAGATGAATTTCTACGTGCGCACCTCGCAGGACCCCGGCCAGCTGATGCGGCCCATCACGGCGCTGATCGGGAAGCTCGACCCCACCCTGCCGGTCCAGGACCTGAAAACGCTGCCGCAGCAGGTGAAGGAGCGGGTCTTCCTGGACCGGATGATCAGCACCTTGTCGGCCGCGTTCGCCGCGCTGGCGACGCTGCTGGCGGCAGTGGGGCTCTACGGGGTGCTCGCCTACACCGTGGCGCAGCGGACCCGGGAGATCGGGGTGCGCATGGCGCTCGGCGCCGACGCGCGGCGGGTGCGCCGCATGGTGATCCGGCAGGTCGGGAAGATGGCGCTGATCGGGGGAGTGCTGGGGACCGGGGCGGCGCTCGCGCTGGGCAGGGCGGCGGGATCGCTGCTGTTCGGGCTCAGGGGAACCGATCCTTCGGTGATGCTGATCGCGGCGGCGGTGCTGGGCGCGGTGGCGCTGGGGGCGGGTTATCTGCCTGCGTTGCGCGCGTCGAAAGTGCAGCCGATGCAGGCATTGCGGTACGAATAGCGCCGGGCGCCGGAAGGACGGACAGGCGGACGCACCAACTCCATCACCCCCCCGCCAGCCTCGCGGGCGACAGCATTCCCAGTCCGGCCAGCGCGTACCCCGCGAGCACCGCGAAGACGACGACGTGCCCGGTGGCGAAGAGGGTGATCGCGGCGAGGATCGCCGGGAGCTCCAGCAGGGCCCAGACCAGGATGGCGCGGCTCGCATTGGCCCGCCACCAGTCGTCGTCCGAAGCGCCGCCGGCCCGCGCGGGGAGCCGGCTCCGGATGACCAGCACCAGCATGAGCGTCGAGAGCCCGACGAAGAGTGCCACCAGGTCGAGCACGCCCACGCCGGGCACCAGAGGACCGGCGCTCCTCCGCACCACGTACGCGCCGGCGGCAACGATGGTCGTACTCGAGATCATGCCCGCGTAGATCGTGCGAGCCGCGATGGCAGGACCCGCCGGCTGGATCGCCAGCCGGCTACCGCCGTGGGGTGGGGTTCGGCTCCAACGGCAGCGTGTCCCGGATGTCTCCGCCCAGCTGGGTGGCGACGCCGCCGCTGTCGTCGGGAATGATCACGCCCTCCGCGCCGAGCAGCCGGAAGAGCTTCCATTGCTGCTGCCGCGCGGCGTAGACCCTGGGCCCGTTGTACATGATCGAAATCAGCAGCACCCCGTCCTGCCGGCCGAGGTAGCCGGTCAGGGTCGCCGCGTCGCCCAGGGTGCCGGTCTTGGCCCGCACCACGCCGGGGCCGGGGAGGCCGCGCGCGAGCTTCCGGAGCGTGCCGCTGCCATTGGCTGGAAGGAGCATCGGGAACCCGCGGCCGCCGGGGGAGAGCGGGAAGCGCGCCAGATAGGAAACGAACGCGAACGGCGACGCCCGGTCGTCGTGGGAGAGCCCGCTCCCGTCCACCAGGTGGACGCTGGTGTAGTCGCCGGTGATCTGTTGCACGTGCGCGGTGAGCCGGTCCGCTGGGCGGTCGTCGCCGCCGGCCCAGCGGAGCAGCAGCTCGGCGCCGATGTTGAGGCTCCGGCGGTTGACCTCGCTCGCGATCGAATCGAAGGGCTGCGAGATCACTTCGGCCAGGACGATGGTGTGGGTGGCCGGCGACGGCGCGCCGAGGCCGCTCGCCCGCTGCCACTCGATCCCCGCCTGCCGGAGCGCGTAGGCCCACGATGCCTCGAGCAGGGCGCGCGGGTCCTGGATGGTGCTGGTGAACCAGCGGGCGCGGGCCCGGGTCCCGATGCTGCCTAGTACCACGTAGTGGTTGCCCGCCGTGAGCTGGTAGCGGAGCCGGGTCGAGCGGCCGCGGACCGTCTTCGCCTTGATGGTGACCAGATCGCCCACGCCCAGCGGCGACTCGGCCACGAGCCTCGGCGGGAGCCCCGGCCGGGACCCCGGCGCAATGGAGAAGCGCAGGACGTTTTCGTTGAGGGTGAGAGAACCGATCAGCGGGGCAAAGAGGCGGCCGCGGTGGTGCCGGCTCCACGCGTCCGGATAGCTGGCGCCGGCGGGACCTTCCTGGCTGATCACGTTGAACGGCCCCACCAGGCGTCGGATACCGTCGGCGCGGAGCTGCCCCGCGAGCTCGTTCAGGCTCGGCCCCCCGCGGTCCGGGCGCTCGAAGGTCGGATCGCCGTTGAGCTCGAGCGACCAGCTGCCGATCCAGGTGCCCGTGGTCGAGTCAACCCGGCCGACGCCCATGACCCGGGTGCTCCGCCGCGCGTCGCTCCCCAGCACGCTTCGGGCGAAGCCGGTGGTGAAGAGCTTGACCGTCGAGGCGGGGATCATCGGGCGGGTGGGCTGCCGCCCCCAGAGGAGCTGCCCGTCCTGGTTCGCGACGGCGATCGCCCACTCTCCCCGCACGCTGCGGCTGGCCCGGGCGAACCAGCCGTCCAACTCGCGCTGCAGGGACCGGGTGCCGGAATCGGGAGCGGCCTGCGAGGAGGCGACTCCAGGAACCCCGGCAAGCGAGGCGAGGGCGTAAAGCGCGAGGCGAACACGTGATGCAAACATCAGTGGCACACCCTCGACCCCGGGACGCGCGCGCCGTCCCGCTCGGACTCCGTCAGGATTGGACCATCGCCTTGGCGATGGTCAGGAGCTGCATATTGCTCGTGCCCTCATAAATCGTGCCAATCTTCGCATCCCGATAGAACTTCTCCACCGGATACTCCTTGCTGTAGCCGTACCCGCCGAAGAGCTCCAGCGCCTTCGAGGTGATCCGGTCGGCCACCTGGGAGCTGAAGAGCTTCGCCATCGCCGCCTCCTGGGTGAAGGGGCGGCCGCCGTCCTTGAGCCGGGCGGCGTTGTAGACCATCAGTCGCGCCGCCTCCAGCTCGGTGCGCATCTGCGCCAGCTGGAATTGGACGCCCTGGAATTCGGCGATCCGCTTGCCGAATTGTTTCCGCTCCTTCACGTAGGCGAGCGCGGCGTCGAGCGCGCCCTGCGCCACACCCACCATCTGCGCCCCGATCCCGATCCGCCCCTCATTGAGCGTCTCGATGGAGATCTTGTACCCGACGCCGACCGGGCCGAGCACGTTTTCTTCGGGGACCCGGCACTCCTCCAGGATCAGCTCGCAGGTGCTCGAGGCCCGGATGCCGAGCTTGTTCTCCTTCTTGCCCACGGCGAACCCCTCGAACTCCCGCTCCACCAGGAAGCCGGTGATCCCCTTGTAGGCCTTGCTGAAGTCGGTGTTGGCGAAGACGATGAAAAACCCCGCCTCGCCGCCATTGGTGATCCAGAACTTCCGCCCGGTGAGCCGCCAGTGATCGCCCCGCCGCTCGGCCCGGGTCTGGAGCCCGAAGGCGTCGCTCCCGCTCCCCGGCTCCGAGAGCGCGAAGGCCCCGAGGAGGGCCGAGGTGAGGCGCGGGAAGTAGCGGACCTTCTGCTCCTCGTTGCCCCAGCGCAAAAGGCAGTTGTTGACCAGGGTGTTCTGCACGTCCACGTAGATCGCCGCGGAGGCGTCCACCCGGGCCAGCTCCTCGATGGCGAGGGTGGCCAGGAAGATGGTGGCGCCGGCCCCGCCCCACGGCTCCGGGACTTCGATCCCCATCAGCCCGAGCTCGAAGAACATCCGGATCAGGTCGGGCCGGAACACCCCCGCCTCGTCCATCTCGCGCACGTGGGGAAGGACCTCGGCCGCCGCGAATTCCCGGACCGATTGGCGGAAGAGCTCCTCCTCTTCGGAGAGCATGGTCAGGGCCGGGAATCGGGTCAGCATCTCGGTCATTGCGGCCTCGTCACTATGGCGGCTCTTGGGGAGACCGATAATACCCCGGGGGAGCGCACGCGAACAACGTACCGGGGGTGCGTCGGTCCCACGCGGATCCGGTGTCGAAGCCGACCACTCACCCCTGGGTGCCGGCGTCAACCGACGGGGCTGCAACGGGTTGGCGGGTGGCTCGCCGGATGCCTAGCGCGGGGCAGGAGGGCTCGAGCCGATTGGGGAGAGCGTGCAACAATCCTGCTGCGCCGCATCTCCAGTTCGCTCCACCCATCCTCGTCTCCGACCGGAGGAAGCCATGAGACGCCCAGGTGGTTTCGTCCTCGCCGGACTGCTCGCCGCCCCGCTGGTGCTCGGGTTGGGCGGGGGAGCCGGGATCAGCGGCGCCACCGGGTCCATCGAAGGGGTCGTCCGCGCCGACAGCACCACGCCACTTGCGGGGGCACAAGTGAGTGTGAACGGCACCCTGCTCACCGCGAAGACCGGAACCGACGGCCACTACCGGATCGACAGCGTTCCGGCGGGGGCGAGCCGGATCACCGCCCGAATGCTCGGCTACCGTGGTGAGTCCAGGAGCATCAAGGTGCGGGCAGGCAAGGTTTCCAGGGCGGACTTCGTCCTCAAGGCCGACGTCCTCAAGCTCGACGAGTTGGTGGTGGCCGGGCAGGCTGCGGCCGTCTTGCGCAAAGAGGCGGCGTTTGCCGTCGGCGGTGTGCGGGCCGGAAACGCCGGCATCAAGGTGCGCGGAGTGACCTCGGCGTCCCGGGCGGACTTCAACACCGAGGAGTACAAGCGGATCTACGACAACGCCTGGCAGGCGCCGTCGCGGCATCCACTCTCCACCTTCTCGATTGACGTGGACGCCGCCTCCTACACCAACATCCGGCGCTTCGTCGCCGAAAGGCACCTGCCGCCCAAGGACGCCGTTCGCATCGAGGAGATAGTCAACTACTTCCGCTACGCCTATCCCGAGCCCGTCGAGGCTGAGCCGTTCACGGTGACGACCGAGCTCGCTTCCACTCCCTGGAACGCCAATCACCGGCTGGCCCTGATCGGGCTGCAGTCGCAGCGCATCCCGATGGAGGCGCTCCCGCCCAACAACCTGGTGTTCCTGCTCGACGTCTCCGGGTCCATGGACGAGCCCAGCAAGCTGCCGCTGGTCAAGTCGGCGTTCCGGCTGCTGGTGAACCAGCTCCGGCCACAGGATCGGGTGGCCATCGTCGTGTACGCCGGCGCCGCGGGCCAGGTGCTCGCCTCCACCCCGGGCGACCGCAAGGACCAGATCCTTGACTGCCTCGAGCGTCTCGAAGCCGGGGGCTCCACCGCCGGCGCCCAGGGGATCGTCCTGGCCTACGCCGCCGCACGGAAGAGTTTCCTCCCCGGCGGGAACAACCGGGTGATCCTGGCCACCGATGGCGACTTCAACGTCGGGGTGTCGAGCGAGGGGGAGCTGGTGCGACTGATCGAGGAGCAGCGCCAGCACGGGATCTTCCTGACCGTCCTCGGCTTCGGGACCGGGAACCTGAAGGACGCCAAGATGGAGCAGCTGGCCGACAAGGGCAACGGGAACTACGCCTACGTGGACAACATCCTGGAGGCGCGCAAGGTGTTCGTGCAGGAGCTCGGCGCCACCCTGCTCACCGTGGCCAAGGACGTGAAGATCCAGGTGGAGTTCAACCCGGCGCGGGTGGCCGCGTACCGGCTCATCGGCTACGAGAACCGGCTCCTCGCGGACGAGGACTTCAACGACGACACCAAAGACGCGGGCGAGCTCGGCGCCGGGCATTCGGTGACGGCCCTCTACGAGATCGTGCCGGCCGGCGCTCCGCTCGATGTGAAGGTCGGCTCGGTGGATTCGCTCAGGTACCAGCGTCCCGCCGCGGGCGCCGGCCGCGCCACGGGTGACGGGGAGTGGATGACGGTCAAGCTCCGCTACAAGGAGCCGGCGGGCTCAAAGAGCCGGCTGATCGCGCGAACGCTGAGCGGTGAGACCGCGGCCCCCTCGGAGTCGTTCCGCTTCGCTTCGGCGGTGGCGGGGGTGGGGATGCTGCTCCGCGATTCGGAGCACAAGGGTGCCGCGACCTATCAGTCCCTGCTCGCGTTGGCCAGAGGGGCGCGCGGAGAGGATCGGGAGGGCTATCGGGCGGAGTTCATCCGGATGCTGGAGATGATTGACCTGCTCTCGCGGCAGGTGGCGAAGACGGTCGGGCAGCGCTAGCGCCCGCCGAAAGTACCTCCAGCGCGACCGGAACCCGGCCCAGCGGCGCCGAGACCTGGGCGCCGCGAAGCCGGTCGCGGACCGCGGCCAGCATCTCCTGCGCGATCCGCACCCCTTCGGCCAGCGCCTGCTCGCGCCCCGCTTCGCCGGCCCGGCGCATCCGGCTCATGATTTCCTCGGGGACGGTGATGCCGGGAACCTCGTTGGCGAGGAACTCCGCGTTCCGAAGCGACACCAGGGGCCAGATCCCGCCGATGATCGGCACCCGGAACGCCTCGGTCTGCTTGAGGAACCGGTCCAGCTGGTCGAGGTCGAAGACCGGCTGGGTAATCGCGAACTCGGCGCCGGCCTCGACCTTCCAGTGGAACCGCTTGAGCTCGCGGTCCAGGTCGGGCGCGGCGGGGTTCACCCCCACGCCGATCACGAACCGGGTCGGCGCGCCGATCGGGTTATGGCCCGGGTCGAGGCCGCGGTTGAGCCGGGCGACGAGGTTGGTGAGCCCGATCGCGTCGATGTCGAACACCGCCGTGGCTTCGGGATAGGGCCCCATCTTGGGCGGGTCGCCGGTGACGAGGAGGAGGTTGCGGAGACCCGCGGCGGCCGCCCCCAGGAGGTCGCTCAGCATGCCGAGGAGGTTCCGGTCCCGGCAGCAGTAGTGGACCACGCTTTCCAGCCCGACCTCGCGCTCGATCATGAGCCCGGAGAGGAGCGCCCCCATCCGGCTCTGCGCCCGGGGGCCGTCGGGGACGTTGACCGCGTCCACGCCGGCCGCCTTGAGCGCCCGGCACTGGTCGAACATCGGCTTCGGGTCCACCCCCTTGGGCGGCACGATCTCGACCGTGGTGATGAACTCGCCGCAGGCGAGCTTGGCGCCGTAGCGCGAGCGGTCGCGGAGCGGCGCCGGCTCGACCCCGGCGGCCGCCTGCTCGGCGGTGGCGGTGACGCTCACGAACCGGGGCGCCACCGACTGGACGAATCCCGCGATCGCCTTGATGTGCTCGGGCGTCGTCCCGCAGCAGCCGCCCACGAACCGCGCCCCGGCTTCCACCATCCGCTTGGCGTACTGGCCCATGTATTCCGGGGAGGCCATGTACATCTTGCGGTCGCCCACTTCGCGGGGGAGCCCGGCGTTGGGCTGGGCGGAGATCGGGACGGTGACCACCAGGGCCAGCTGCTCCACGGCCTCGAGCACGCCGTGGGGGCCCACCGAGCAGTTGACCCCGATCACGTCCACGCCCATCTGCTGGAGCAGCGGTCCGAAGCCGGCCGGCTCGGTGCCGTAGTGGGTGCGGCCGTCGGTGCCGATCGTCATCTGCGCGATGACCGGCAGGTCGCTCTGCGACCGCACCGCCTCGAACGCGGCGCGGAGCTCATCCACGTCGCTGAAGGTCTCGAGAATGAAGCCGTCCACGCCGCCCTCCAGCAGCCCCTTCGCCTGCCGGGCGAAGTCGGCGCGGGCCTCGTCCACCGACGTCTCGCCGAACGGCTCGATCCTGAGCCCGAGCGGGCCGATGGCGCCGATCACGGCGGCGCGGGTTCCCACCGCCGCCCGCGCCAGCTCGGCCGCGGCGCGGTTGATCCGCTCGGTGTCGTCCGCCAGGAAGTACTGGGCGAGCTTCCGCGGATTGGCGCCGAAGGTGTTGGTTTCGATGAGCTCGGCGCCGGCGCGCAGGTACTCGCGGTGGATCTCCTTCACCAGGTCGGGCTGGCGGAGGTTGAGCTCGTCGTAACAGACGTTGAGGAACACCCCGCGCCCGTAGAGCACGGTGCCCATCGCACCATCGAAGACGTGGGTACGGCCGTCGGCGATCAGCTCGCGGAGGGTGGCCATGAGCGTCAGCGCGCCGCGGCCGGCACGGCGCGAGCGGGCTCGTAGGCCAGGTTCGGGGCGAGCCAGCGCTCCGTCTCGGCCACGGTCATCCCCTTGCGGCGGGCGTAGTCCTCCACCTGGTCCCGGCCGATCTTCCCCACGCCGAAGTACTTCGCCTCGGGGTGCCAGAAATACCAGCCGCTCACCGCGGCGGTGGGGGTCATGGCGTAGCTCTCGGTCAGCTTGATGCCGATCCGCCGTTCGGCGTCGAGCAACTCGAAGAGCGTGCCCTTCTCGGTGTGGTCGGGACAAGCGGGATAGCCCGGTGCCGGGCGGATGCCCTGGTACTGCTCCCGGATCAGCTGCTCGTTGGCCAGCGCCTCGTCCGGCGCGTAGCCCCAGAGCTCGCGCCTGACCCGCTCGTGCATCCGCTCGGCGAGCGCCTCGGCAAGCCGGTCGGCCAGCGCCTTGGCGAGGATGGCGGAGTAGTCGTCGTGGGCGCGCTCGAACTCCGCCACCAGCGAGTCGACCCCGTGCCCGGCGGTCACCGCGAAGCCGCCGAAGAAGTCCGGAACGCCGGAGTCCTTCCGGGCGACGAAGTCGGCGAGGGCGTAATTCGCCCGGCCCGCTCCATCCGCCCTGGCCATCTGCTGGCGGATGGTGTGCACCACGGCGAGCCGCTCCTTCCGCGCCTCGTCCCGGTAGAGCTCGATGTCGTCGCCCACCGAGTTGGCGGGCCAGAAGCCGACCACGGCTTTCGCGGTGAGCAGCCTCTCCGGCACGATCCGGTCGAGCAGCGCCTGCGCGTCCTTGAAGAGCGATCCGGCCGCCCTGGCGGTCGCGGGGTCGGTGAGAATCGCGGGGTAGTGCCCCGGCAGCTCCCAGGTCTGGAAGAATGGGGTCCAGTCAATCCGCTCCACCAATTCGGCGAGGGGATAATCATCGAAAACGCGGACGCCGAGGAAGCTGGGCCGGGGGGGACGGAGATCGCCGTTCTTCGGCACGAACCGCGCGGCGCGCGCATCGGCCAGCGGGGCGATCCGGTCGCCGGCCGGACGCTCGGCGCGGGCCCGGCGGATCCCCTCGTACTCCCGGGCGACCTCCGCCGCGAAGGCCGGCCGCAGCGTGTCGCTGAGCAGCTTTCCCGCCACGCCCACGGCGCGGGAGGCGTCCAGCACGTGGACCACGGCGTTGGCGTACCGCGGCGCGATCTTCACCGCCGTGTGGACCCGCGACGTGGTCGCCCCGCCGATCAGGAGCGGCAGGTCGAATCCCTCGCGGGTCATCTCCTCCGCCACGTAGCACATCTCCTCGAGCGAGGGGGTGATGAGCCCCGAGAGCCCGATCAGGTTCACCTTCTCCCGCTTCGCCGTCTCCAGGATCCTGGCGCATGGGACCATCACGCCCAGGTCTATCACGTCGTAGTTGTTGCACTGGAGCACCACGCCCACGATGTTCTTGCCGATGTCGTGCACGTCGCCCTTGACGGTGGCCATCAGCACCTTGCCCTTGGGCTTGGGCGGCGGTGCATCGGGCCCGCCGGCGGCTGCCAGGGCGCGCTTCTCCTCTTCCAGGAAGGGAATCAGGTAGGCCACCGCCTTCTTCATCACCCGGGCGCTCTTCACCACCTGGGGGAGAAACATCTTCCCGCTGCCGAACAGGTCGCCCACCACGTTCATGCCGTCCATGAGCGGCCCCTCGATCACCGCGATGGGCCGCCCCAGCTCGGTGCGGGCCGCCTCGGTGTCCTCCACCACGAAGGCGTCGATCCCCTCGACCAGCGCGTGGACCAGCCGCTCCCGGACGGGGGCCTCCCGCCAGGCGAGGTCTTCGGTGCTGGCCCTGGTCCGCCCCTTGACCGACTCGGCCACCTCGAGCAGCCGCTCGGTGCCGTCGGGCCGCCGGTTGAGCACCACGTCCTCGACCCGCTCGAGCAGCTCCGGCGGGATGTCGGTGTAGATCGGGAGCGCGCCGGCGTTCACGATCCCCATGTCCATCCCGGCCCGGACCGCGTGGTAGAGGAAGACGGCGTGGATCGCCTCCCGGACCGGATCGTTCCCGCGGAAGGAGAAGGAGATGTTGCTCACCCCGCCGCTCACATGGGCGCCGGGCAGCGTCGCCTTGATACGCTTGGTGGCCTCGATGTACTCGACGGCGTAGTTGTCGTGGACCTCGATGCCGGTCGCGATGGCGAAGATGTTGGGGTCGAGAATCACGTCCTCCGGCGGGAAGCCCACCCGTTCGGTGAGCAGCCGGTAGGCACGCTCCGCGATGGCCACCTTGCGATCGGCGGTGTCGGCCTGGCCCTGCTCGTCGAACGCCATCACGATCACCGCCGCGCCGTAGCGCCGCACCAGCCGGGCCTGGCGGAGGAATTCGGCCTCGCCCTCCTTGAGCGAGATCGAGTTGACCACGGCCTTCCCCTGCACGCACTTGAGCCCCGCCTCGATCACCGACCACTTGGAGGAGTCAATGACGATGGGCACCTTGCTGATGTCCGGCTCCGAGGCGATGAGCTTGAGGAGCTTCGCCATCGCGTATTCGGAGTCGAGGAGTCCCTCGTCCATGTTGACGTCGAGCATCTGGGCGCCGCTCTCCACCTGCTGGCGGGCCACCTGGAGCGCGGCGTCGTACTTCCCCTCCGTGATGAGCTTGGCGAACCGGCGCGAGCCGGTGACGTTGGTCCGCTCGCCGATGTTGACGAAGAGGGTGTCGGGCCCGATGATGAGCGGCTCGAGCCCCGAGAGGCGGAGCCGTTGCGGCGGCTCGGCCCGGACCCGCGGGGGCAGCCCGCGCACCGCCTCCGCGATGGCCGTGATGTGCGCCGGCGTGGTGCCGCAGCAGCCGCCCACGATGTTGAGGAAGCCGTGCCCGGCGAACTCGCGGAGCACCGCCGACATCGTTTCCGGGGTCTCGTCGTAGCCGCCGAATTCGTTGGGGAGCCCGGCGTTGGGGTGGGTGCTCAGGTACACCGGCGCCACCCGGGAAAGCTCCTCGATATAGGGCCGGAGCGCCCGGGCGCCGAGGGCGCAGTTGAGCCCGATCGAGAGAGGGCGGGCGTGCATCATCGAGTGCCAGAACGCCTCGGCGGTCTGGCCGGAGAGGGTGCGCCCGCTCTGGTCGGTGATGGTGCCCGAGATCATCACCGGGAGCCGCACCCCGGCCGACTCGAAGTGGGCGTCGATCGCGAAGAGCGCCGCCTTGGCGTTGAGGGTATCGAAGATCGTCTCGACCAGGAGGAGATCGGCGCCGCCTTCGATCAGCGCCGCCGTCGCCTCGGTGTACGCGGCGACCAGCTGTTCGAAGCTCACGTTCCGGAAGCCGGGGTCGTTGACGTCGGGTGAGATGGACGCGGTGCGGCTGGTGGGCCCGAGCACCCCCGCCACGTAGCGCGGGCGCGCCGGGTCGCTCGCCTCGAAGCTGTCCGCCGTTTCCCGCGCGAGCCGCGCGGCTTCCCGGTTCAACTCCGCGACCAGCCCCTCCATGCGGTAATCCGCCATCGAGACGGCGGTCGAGTTGAAGGAGTTGGTCTCGACGATGTCGGCGCCGGCCTCGAGATACGCGGCATGGATGCCACGGATGATGTCGGGGCGCGTGAGGGTGAGGAGGTCGTTGTTTCCCTTGAGATCCACCGGCCAGTCCGCGAAGCGCGCGCCGCGGTAGTCGGGCTCGGCCAGGCGATGGCCCTGGATCATGGTCCCCATCGCCCCGTCGAGCACGAGGATCCGCTCCGCCAGGAGCGCCTCGAGGCGCGCCAGGCGAGCGCTGCGACGCTCCACGGCAGGCTGCCGGGGCGACCCTCCAGCCGAGGTGGTGATGCACGACCTCCGGAAACAGGAAACCCGAAGCTAGAACCGCCCCGGGTGGCGTTTTAGCGATTGTTTAACGTGGCCGCAAGCTGCGCAAATCGCCACGATCAGATGTCCCGGTCAGGGGAGTATAGCAGGGGTCGCACCCTCGCCGCCACGCCCGACTCCCCGGTTCCCCCGATCCTCAGCTCCCTAGCTCCCTAGCTCCCCAGCTCCCCAGCTCCCCAGCTCCCTAGCTCCCTAGCTCCCTAGCTCCCTAGCTCCCCAGCCGCGGCCCCTCCTCCCCCCCCCGGCTTCATCGCGGGCGGGTGAGGAGCGGCAGCAGGATGAGCCGGACCAGAAAGAGGAGCGCGTACGCCGCCAGCGGACTCAGGTCGACCGCCCCCGTGGGGGGGAGCCGTCGGCGGATCGGCTCGATGATCCAGTCGGTGAGGAGATATACCGGCCGCATCCACGGACGGAAGCGCCCCGCCCCCATCCACAGGCCGATCACCCGCACCACGATCGCGGTCATCACCACCCAGGTTGCCGCACTGAGGAGCAGCTGGAGCCATTGGCCCGGGCCCGCCCCGCGCATCGCCCTGGCGAGCCCCGCCGCGCCCAGGATCCATCGCGAAAGCATGATCAGGAGGAGGGCCCCCACCGCCACGATGCCCAGGAGCCACAGGCCCGCGTCCTGCGGATTGTGCCCCGAGGTCGCGAGGCGACGCTCGACCCGGCGGAGCGCCGGACCGCTCCAGCTCCGGACGAAACGGGGCCACCAGCCGAACGGGCGGATCAGCTTGCGCCGCACCGCCCACTGGGTGGCGAGGACGACGAGTGCCAGCGAGAACGCCGCGAGGGTGAGCGCCCGGAGGACGAGATCCATCTGGTGTCCCGGTGCCAGGTACGTCGAAAAAGGCCCGCTCTCGACTGGAGTGCGGGCCCCTATGTGCTGCCTGGGTCAGGCGGAGCTGCGGGCCGGGTCAGTCCGCGGGCTGCGGGTGCTTCTCGAGCAGGTACCAGACCCGGCCCCCGATGTAGCCCTCGCGGCGCATCACCCGCGCCCAGCCGATGGCGCCGAGCAGCCCCTCCTCGGCGATGTGGTCGGTCCAGAATTCGAGCAGGTGGGCCCCGTGCTCCACGGCCCGTTCCTCGAAGGCCGCGAGCAGCCGGTGGGCGTGCCCCTGGTGCCGTTCCCGCGGCACTACGCCGACGTCCACCAGCTGGGCCACGCCGCCACGCAGCGTCCAGCGGAGCCCCCCGATCCAGTCGCCGATCTCATCGGCCAGGACCAGGTGCCGCTCTTCCAGTACGTCATCGCGCTGGCCGGGCGAATACCGCTCGGTCAAGTCGTTCAGCCACGCGGCGAACTCCTCGTCCTCCTCGGTTTCCCGGATGGTCAGCTGGCGATCGTCCTGGACCATGGCATCCTCGTCGTCTCTGGCTTGATAACCTCTTGCCGAGCCGTCTGGTTCCTGGGTCGATCCTTACGCATACGTTGTGCCGTTCATTTGTAACGGCAAACCCGTTTCACCGGCCGAACCCTTCCGCAGGCGATGCTGGCGTCCATTCCGCGTGCAAGCGGGCCGCAGGCCGTGGTTTGCGCGCTTTGGGCTGCTTCCGCCTCCCCCGATGCGGTGGCCCTGGCGCAATTCTGGCCAGGCCCGAAGGCGACACAGACTTCACATTCGACTTTCTGCGCGGACAGTGTTGTCCACGCCAGAAACACCACAAATGCCAAAACTGCGAGGACTATGAGGACTCTTCGGGACATCGTTACTACGGCTCCCTCAAGAGCAGTCGCGCCGCCAAAGCGAGGCGACTATCGTTCGCTTGATGTGGTCGGTACCCAACGTTCGGCGGACTCTGGGTGTGCTGGCCGTGCCCGCGCTCCTGCTCTCTCAGGGGCCTCCAGGCCCGGCGGAGCACCGCTGCGCAGCCGAGACGCAACCTGCCGCCCATCACCGAGGCGCGGAGCACCACCAGCGCTCCAATAATAGTGCACCAGTGCCCGCGAGCGGATGCCCACACTGCCCGCCGGCCGATTGCGCCACCCAGCCGGTTTGCGGCGGAACTCTCGCGGGAGCGATCTCGGCTCCGGTTTCCGTCCCGTCCGGCTCCCCGCGGCTCGCCCTTCCCGACTCGCCTTCGCCGGCGCTCGTAGCCCCGCCGCACCAGCCACCGACCCCACCGCCTCAACGTTTCGTCCGCAGCCGCTCGAGCTGATCGCGAATCACTCCGAACAGAAAGAGCAAGCATGAAGTTGCGGATCGCCCTCCCGGGCCTCGTGGCGCTCGCGGCTGCGAGGGCCGAGGCGCAGGTGGACTACCGGAATCTGGATGACGATCGACCCGTGCCAGTGGAGGACGCCTATCCGGTGGAGCGCTACGCCTTCGAGCTGCTCGCCGCCTGGCGGGTCGAGCGGCTCGGCCTCGGGCGGGTCCGGTACCTGGTCGTGCCCGAGCTGGAGTACGGCATCACAAGCGGAACGTCCCTTGGCGTGAAGGTGCCGCTCGCACTCACGACGCAAGCAGGGTCGTCGGACTACGGGCTCGCCGGCCTCCGCGTCTTCGCGCTCGTCAATTTGACCACCGAGCGCCCTTCGCTTCCCGGCCTGGGGCTCCGGCTCGACGCCGGCCTGCCCTGGGGAGCCCTGGCAGGCAGCGGTGCCGCGGCGATGGTCCAGGCCCTCGCCACCCGCTCGTTTGGCCGGAATCGGGTGCACCTCAACGCCGGCGCGGCGCTCGGGTCGCCGGGCGCGGGGGGAGCCGCCGAAGCGATTCCCCGCTGGCGCGCCGGTGGAGCCGTGGATCGCACGCTGCTGCGGAGCAGCACGCTCCTCCTCCTGGCGCTCACCATGGAGCAGGAGGCCCGGGGCCGGGGCGTCGAGATTGCCGGCGCCGTGGGATGCCGGCGTCAGGTGACCCCGACCCTGGTGCTCGACGCAGGGGTCTCCTACGCCGTGGTCCGTGACGCGCGGCCCGTCGCGGGGATCACGCTCGGGCTCTCGCACGCCTTCGGGATCGCCGCGCTCCTGCCGGGAGGTGGCAAATGAGCGGCCGTCTTTTCCTCCTCCTCCTTGCCGTGGTCTCCGAGCCCGCCGGCGCCCAGCGGCGGGAGGAACGGTTCTACCTTCCCGGCTCCTTCAACTGGAGCTTTCTCCGCCGGTATCCCGCAGCGGCCCGGCTCTTCAACGCCTTCGACTACGGACACGCGGTGCTGTACGAGCGCCTCTATGCCGAGCCCGGCGCACCGGCGGACCTGCTGGAGCGGGCCGAATTCGAGTTCCTCACCACCGATCTCCTGCGGCATCCTCCGAAGTTCGCCATCGCCGAGGAAGCCGTGGCCCCGCGGTACACCCGCCTCGCCTGGCGCGCGAAGCAGATGTTCGACTGGGCCCACCAGCTCCACCGGCAGATTTACGACGTGTACGCCGACGAGCGAATCCCCGCCGCGGAGAAGCCCGCGCTGGTGGAGCGGATCACGGACTACTACTTGAGCAACCACGACCTCGCCTTCACGCCGGTGCCCAAGACGATGGCGCTCATGGACGAGGCGCATTACAGCCAGGTTTTCCGGGAGCGCTATCCGAGGTTCAACGGCCTCATCTGGGCGTACCACTGGCTGCAGGTCGGGCTCTACGAGCCTCTGATCGGCGCGGAATCGGTGGCGGGCCGGGCCGCCGGCATCCACGAGGCGTTGGAACACTTCTGGGCGATGGTCGCGGCGCCGGCGCGGGGCTTCCCTCAGGTGATGCCGATGACCCCCGCCGTGGCGCCGCGGTTCACCGCCCGGCACCCGCGCGCGGCGGCGATCTTCGACAACCTGCATATGATGCACGACATCATCTCCGACATCCTGGCCTCGGACCGGGTGCCGCGGGCAGGGAAGGCGAAGGCCATCGAGGCCGCCCTGGCGGAGTTCCGCGACGGCTCGAAAGCCACGATGTCCGCCGAGGACTGGCGGGGGATGGCCGAGATGATGGGCGGCGTCGCCCGGATGGGCGGCGTCGCATGGCCGATCGCGCCGCCGCCCGCGCCCTGAGGCTCAGCCGGCGATGAGTGCCGGCAGGACGGTCGGCAGCGCGCCGAAGATCCAGACCAGCGCCGCCCCGGCCACCGCCTGGGCGACGCTGACCTTGCCGATGACCCGGAGTCCGACCGCGACCAGGGCGGTGATCCAGAGGGTGAAAAGGTCCACCCGGCCGACCAGAGCGAGGACCGCCCCGTTGGTGGTCCCGGGATCGAGGAATCGGCCCGCGCCCAGGCTCACGCTGAAGCGCCCGGTGAGCGAACCCTCGTCCATGAGCAGCGCCTGCACCGCGCTGGCGACCGCCTCCACCAGCTTGGGGAACATCGCGAACGTCGCGATCGTGGCGCCCTGGGCGTAGGTCAGATTCCCTCCGACGGTCTTGCAGGCGACCCAGACCCCGGCGCCGAGGAGCAGGAGCGTGATCGGCAGCCCGACGATGATGCCCACGGGCGCGAGCGTGGTGGCCCACTTCCGGCCCGCCTCGGCCTGCTCGGGCGTGACGCCGGGGCGCGCCTTCATCTGCTCGGCCATACGGGTGTTGAACTCGGCGTCCATGATCGGCTGCATGGCGGGCCGGGTCCCGAAGAAAAGGATCGCCACCAGGACGACGAGGACCAGCATCGCCTGCCCGAACCGGCCATCAGCCCGGCGGCTGAAGAGCGCGCGCGGCGAGATAAACACGTCCAGATAGTCTTCCCAGCGGCTGGCGGCGGGTGTCGCGGCGGTCTCCGGCATCGGATCCTCCCGGCTCACTCGGCGGTCTGGCGCCGGAGCCAGTCGAGATACCCCTGGTCACCGGCCACGATCGGGGTCGCCACGATCTCCGGCTGCTGGTAGGGATGCAGGGCTCTGATCCGGTCGAGCAAGGCCGGCAGGCGGGTCTCCGCGGTCTTGGCCAGGCAGAGCCATTCGGTCGCCTCCTCCACGGCGCCCTTCCACCGATAGGTGCTCCGCACTGGACCGATCACCTGTACGCACGCCGCCAGCCGCTCCTCCACGAGGGCGGCGGCGATCCGGGCGGCGGCAGACTCGGTTTCCAGGGTCGTGCTGACCTGATAATACCCGGCGACCGGCGCGGTCACGACCGGCAGGGGCTCGGGCCGAGGGGCGGAATGCCGGGGGTCGAGTCGGCTGCGACGCCGTCGGGGATCGGCAGGACCGCCGCGCGCCAGCCGCTCTTGAACTTCACGGTGAGTCGATGCCCCGACGGGTCCGCGTCCACCGCCTCGACGTCGGGGAATCGCCTCGCAAAGCACTCGGCGCTCCTGGCTTGCGCTGCGTACCCCTCCGCGTCGTCGGTCATCTTCCACGCGGCGAGCGACCGTCCGATCGCCACCAGCTCGGACTGCTCCCGGCCATAGAGGGCGAACCGCGACGCCGGAATGAGGCCGTCCTGGTTCGCGACCGGCGTGTAGCTGTCGTAGGGGCGGCAGGCCCCGAGAGCCAGGCCGGCCAGTCCGACTCGGAGGGCGTGGCGTGCGGCGTGCATAGGATACCCTCCATCTCCCGGGGTGCGGGGGCGACAGAATATAGCCACAAGAGTATGTTTCTCGGACACCATGCCAATTTCAGCCCACCGGCTCGCTGCGGTCTCCCTGGTAATGCTCGCGTCCGCCGGTTCCCTGGGGGCGCAGGGCACGCCCCGCACAGCCCACCGGATCACCTGGTGGGAAGCCGGGGCTGCCGCCGCGGGAGTGGGGCTCCTCTACGCGGTTGACGGACGCATGCATCACCTGATGCAGCGGAACTACGACGAGGGCGACTGGAAACCCCTCGCCAGCACGTTCCGCCGGATGGGCGAACCCACGATCCTGGTCGGAGTGCCGCTCGCGCTCATGGCGAGCGGTGCCATCGCAGGGGACGGAGGTCGGGGGGTGGTGAGCCAGGGGAAGCGCGCTCTGGCCAGCGGGGTGATCGCCGGAACGGTCGCGATGGCCCTGAAGCTGGCCACCGCACGAGAGCGTCCCTCCTGCGGGTGCCCGCCCAACCGGTTCGGCGCGCACGGCCATCTCGCGGTCTCCTTTCCCTCAGGCCACGCCGCGGTGGCGTTCGCCCTGGCGACCAGCTTCGCCGACGGCATACACAACCGGTGGGCGTCCCTCGCCCTCTACGCGGCGGCCGGCACGACGGCCTGGTCGCGGATGTACAACGAGAAGCACTGGCTGAGCGACGTGGGGGCCGGCGCGTTGCTCGGCATCACCAGTGCAAGGCTGGTGGATCGCCGCTGGCGGATCTTCGGGCTGAGGCCTCCGGCGGTGACGCCCGGGCTCGGCGGCACGACGGTCTCCTACCTGGTGAGGTTCTGACCCCGGCCGGTACGGCTCGCTCCCATGATCTCAGGATTTCCCTCTCGCCCCGCGGCGCGCCGCCTTTGCCGGTTGGTGACCGCCCTCACGCTGGGCGCGGGGACGCTCCAGGCTCAGGCCCGCTCCGGCGGCGCTCCAGCTTCGGTTTCCGCCTCCGGGCCCCTCGTGGTTTTCAATGCCGGAAGCCTGGCCTATCCCTTCCGGGAGCTCCTGCGCGCGTTCGCGCGGGCCGAGCCGGGCGTCCAGCCGATGCAGGAGAGCTCGGGCAGCCTCGAAGCTGCGCGCAAGCTGACCGAGCTGGGCAAGGTGCCCGACGTGCTCGCGGTGGCCGATTACGGGGTCATCGCCAAGCTCCTCATGCCGGCACAGGCGACCTGGTACGTCACCTTCGCCTCCAACGCGATGGTGCTGGCCTACGGCGACCGCTCAGCGGGGGCGAAGGAGATCACGGGACAGAACTGGTGGCGGATCCTGCTCCGCCCCCAGGTTCGCTGGGGCGCGGCGAACCCGGCGCTGGATCCCAACGGCTACCGGACCCACCTGGTCTTCCAGCTGGCCGAGGCCCACTACCGCGAGCCCGGCCTCGCGCGACGGCTGGAGCGGGCTCTCCGGCCGGAGCTGGTCCGGCCGAACGAGGCGCAGCTCGTCGCGCTGGTGCAGAGCGGGGAGCTCGACTACGCCTGGAGCTACCAGTCGCTGGCGCGGACGGCCGGGCTCAAGTGGGTGGACCTCCCTCACGAGGTGGACCTGAGCGACCCCACGCTCGCCGGCTGGTATGCCCAGGCGCGGGTCCGACTCCCGGGCTCCCGGCTGGGCTCGGCGGATTCGGTGGAGTTCGCGGGTGAGCCGATCGTGTATGCGATGACCATCCCGGCCGCCGCGCCGCATCCCGCGCTGGCGAAGGGATTCGTCCGGTTCGTTCTGGGGGAGGAGGGGCGGAAGATCCTCGCGGGAGCGGGGTTCCGCCTCCTCTCCAAGCCGGGCTTCACGGGCGCCGGCCCCGAGGTATTGAAGTAACCGGCTTATCTTCCTCCCCGGCAGCAGACCACCGACCACCGACAACGCGGCTTCTCCCATGTCCGGTTCTTCCAACATCCCAGCGCCCCGCAACGAGCCGGTCCTCTCCTATGCGCCCGGCACCCCGGAGCGCGCCACGCTCAAGGCCGAGCTCAAGCGACTCGGCGGCACCGTCACCGAGATCCCGGTGATCGTAGACGGAAAGTGCGTCACCACCGGGCAGCAGGTCAGCGTCGTGGCGCCGCACCGGCACAGCCATCAGCTGGCGGTCGCGCACCAGGCCGACGAGCGCACGATTTCCTCGGCGATCCGGGCGGCGCGCCGGGCGCAGCGGGAGTGGGCCGGCTGGCGATTCGAGGACCGCGCCGCGGTCTTCCTCCGAGCGGCGGAGCTTCTGGCGGGGCCGTGGCGGCAGAGGCTCAACGCCGCCACGATGCTGGGGCAGAGCAAGACCGCGTTCCAGGCCGAGATTGACAGCGCCTGCGAGATCATAGACTTCTGGCGCTTCAACGTGCACTA
>DASYRI010000245.1:0-4567 GCA_036004545.1 Gemmatimonadales bacterium | reverse complement strand
TTGCCACATGAACCCGCAGACTCGGCTCAACTTTGGATCTGCGAATGGTGGTTCGAATCCACCAGGGCCAATCACGACGCATGCGCGCCCTCACCTTCCACGCCCCCCACGACCTCCGGGTCGAGCGCGTCCCCGATCCCGTCCTCGTCGCGCCGACTGACGCGCTGGTGCGGGTTCGGCTCGCCGCGATCTGCGGCTCCGATCTCCACGTCTGGCACGGCCGCGAGCCGGGTCTCGATGCCGGCACCGTGATGGGCCACGAGTTCATCGGCGAAGTCGTGGACGCGGGCGCCGAGGTTGCCAGCTTCCGCAAGGGCGCCGTCGTGGTGAGCCCGTTCACCACCAGCTGCGGCGCCTGCTACTACTGTCTCCACGAGCTCCCCGCCCGGTGCACCGCCGGACAGCTTTTCGGATGGGTCGAGCGCGGTGCCGGCCTCCACGGCGCGCAGGCCGAGCTGGTGCGGGTGCCCCTCGCGGACACGACGCTCGTCCCGCTTCCCGCCGATCTCGCACCCGAGGCGGGCCTCCTCCTGGGCGACGTCCTCTCCACCGGCCACCACTGCGCGCTGATGGCCGGTGCTGCGCCCGGGACGGCCTGCGCCGTGGTGGGGTGCGGCCCGGTCGGGCTCATGGCGGTGCTCGCCGCGCGCGAGCTCGGCGCCGAGCCGGTCTTCGCGCTCGACCCGGTGCCCGAGCGGCTGGCGCTCGCGGATCGGCTCGGCGGCGTGCCCGTATCGCTCGACGCCGGCGATCCGATCGCCGTGGTGCGCGAGGCCACCGGCGGGCGTGGGGCCGACGCCGTGCTGGAAGCGGTCGGGAGCCCGGCCTCGGCGGCGCTCGCATTCGAGCTGGTGCGCCCGGGCGGCACCATCTCCGCCGTCGGCGTGCACCACGAAGCCGCCTTCCCGTTCTCGCCCGGCGAGGCGTACGCGAAGAACCTCACCTATCGCATCGGCCGCTGGCCCGCCCGGCGGTACATGGAGCAGCTGCTGCCGCTGGCGCGGCGGCGCGCGGCGGATCTCGCCGCGCTCTTCACCCATCACCTGCCCCTCGATGCCGGGCCGGCCGGGTACCGGCTCTTCGACCAGAAGCGCGAAGGCTGCATCAAGGTGGCGTTGTTGACCTCAAACGCGCCCCCGCGCTATCGTTAGGGGCTATGGCCCTGCCGAGCGAGTCCATTACCCGGAGCCCCATGCTCCTCCTCAGCGGCACGGCCAACCGGCCGCTCGCGGAGGAGGTCGCGGGCGAGCTCGATTGCACGCTGTGCAAGGCCACGATCCGGCGCTTCGCCGACGGCGAGATCTTCGTCAAGATCGACGAGAACGTGCGCGGCCGCGATGTCTACATCATCCAGCCGACCAATCCGCCGGCGGAGAACCTGATCGAGCTGCTGCTGCTGATGGACGCGGCCCGCCGCGCGAGTGCGGCGCGGGTCACTCCGGTGATCCCCTACTTCGGCTACGCCCGCCAGGATCGCAAGGACCAGCCCCGGGTGGCGATCAGCGCCAAGCTGATGGCCAACATGATTTCGGCGGCCGGCGCCGACCGGGTGCTCGCGATGGACTTCCACCAGCACCAGCTGCAGGGGTTCTTCGACCTGCCGGTGGACCATCTGTACGCCGCACCGGTCTTCACCGGCCACTACCGCCTGAAGGGGCTCAGGAATCTCACGGTGGTCGCGTCCGACGTCGGGGGGGCCAAGATGGCGCGGGGTTTCGCCAAGCGACTCGACGCGACGCTCGCCATCATCGACAAGCGG
Source organism: Gemmatimonadales bacterium (assembly GCA_036004545.1). GTDB lineage: Bacteria > Gemmatimonadota > Gemmatimonadetes > Gemmatimonadales > GWC2-71-9 > JABFSM01. Next base: position 2,808 of record DASYRI010000245.1, on the reverse strand, counting down.
CGCACCGCGGCGAACGTGGCGGAGGTGGTGAACGTGGTCGGCGAGGTGGAAGGCCGGCACTGCATCATCCCGGACGACATGATCGACACCGGCGGGACGATGGTCGAGGCGGCCCATGCGCTCAAACGGCTCGGCGCCGGGGATATCTACCTCTGCGCCACCCACGCGCTGCTCTCGGGGCCGGCGGTGGAGCGGTTGATGGAGGCGCCGATCGCGGAGGTGGCGGTGACCAACACCATTCTCCTCCCGCCGGAGAAGCAGTTCCCGCAGCTCAAGGTGCTCTCGATCGCCGGTCTGCTCGCCAAAGCGATCGGCTACACCCACAGCGACCAGTCGGTCAGCTCGCTGTTCGACTGACGGAAGGATCCGGATCCCATGGCAGAGCAGGCGACCATTCAGGCGTCCCGGCGGGCCCGCGCCGGCAAGGGAGCCGCGCGCTCCCTCCGGCGCGAGGGCAAGATTCCGGCGGTCATCTACGGCCGCGGCCGCGAGCCCGAAGCGCTCGCACTGGACGGCACCGCGCTCACCCGCCTGCTGAGCCAGGTCTCGGCGACGACGACGCTGGTGGACGTCACCGTGGACGGCCAGGCCCCGGTCAAGGCGCTCATCCGCGAGATCCAGCGCAACCCGGTGCGCCCGGCGGACATCATCCACCTCGACCTCTACGAGGTGCACGCCGGCGAGAAGATCACCGTCGAGGTCCCGGTCAAGCTGGTGGGCGTCCCCGAGGGGGTGAAGAACTTCGGCGGCGTGCTCGACCACATCATGCATCACCTCTCGGTCCGGGTCTTCCCCGCGGACATCCCGGAGCACGTGGACGTGGACGTGTCGGCGCTCAACATCGGCCAGTCCATCCACGTCGGCGAGCTCGCGATGGCGAAGCTGGAGATCATGAACGACGCCGGCCAGACCATCTGCACCGTGGTCGCGCCGCGGGCTGAGGAGGTCGTCGCGGCGGTGCCGGAGGAGGCTGCCGTCGTCGAGCCGGAGCTGATCCGGAAGCCGAAGGAGGAGGGCGAAGCCGAGGGCGAGGCCGCGACCGAGGGGAAGCAGCCCGAGGGAAAGCGCCCCGAGGGGAAGCGGCCCGAGGGGAAGAAGGAGTAGCCGCTGCGCACCATTCTGGGCCTGGGCAATCCGGGCCCCGAATACGAGGGAACCCGGCACAACGCGGGCTTTCTCCTGGCGGAGCGGCTCGCCGGGCGATGGGGATTCGGCGCGTTTCGGCGGCAGGGGGCGGCGCGGGTGGCGGAAGGGAGCCGGGAGGGGACGCCGGTGCAGATCATCAAGCCCCAGACCTACATGAATCGAAGCGGGGCGGTGCTGGCGCCGCTTCGGGAGTCCGACGGGTTCGATCCCGCCCGCGATCTGCTGGTCCTCGTGGACGACGTGGCGCTCGACGTCGGGCGGTTCCGCCTCCGGGGCGCCGGAAGCGCCGGCGGGCACAACGGGCTGAAGAGCATCGAGGGGGCGCTCCGGCGCCAGGATTACGCCCGGCTCCGCATCGGCGTGGGGCCCCGGCCGATGGACTACGACGACCTCGCCGACTTCGTCCTCGACGGCTTCATGCCGGAGGAGCGCCGGGTGCTCGACGAGCTGCTCGATCCGATGGCCGAGGCGGTGGAGTGCTGGTTGGACGAAGGCATCGAACGAGCCATGAACCGCTTCAACCGTTAGGAGAGATCCGCTCATGACTTGGATGGCCTCGGTGTGCCGTCGGGCCCTTGGTCCGCTGCTGGCGCTCCTGGTGCTCGCTCCGTCCCTGGCCTTCGCCCAGGCCGCCGCGCCCCGCGCCGAAGGCGGCGAGGTGAACCTGGTGGTCCCCGACCTCTCTCAGGCGCGGTTCGTGGGCGTCTCGGGCCGCGCCCTCCTCATGTCGGGGCTGGTGGTCTGCGCGCTGGGGCTGCTCTTCGGCCTGACGATCTACTCGCAGCTCCGCCGGATGAAGGTGCACGAGGCCATGCTGGAGATCTCGGAGCTGATCTACGAGACCTGCAAGACCTATCTCATCACCCAGGGGAAATTCATCCTGATTCTCGAGGTCTTCATCGGCACGGTGATCGGGCTCTACTTCGGGGTGCTGCGGCACCTCGAGCCGTTCCGGGTCGCGATCATCCTGTTGTTCAGCCTGGTCGGCATCGCCGGAAGCTACGGGGTCGCCTGGTTCGGCATCCGGATCAACACCTTCGCCAACTCGCGCACCGCCTACGCCAGCCTGCGGGGCAAGCCGTTTCCGCTGCACGAGATCCCCCTCAAGGCGGGGATGAGCGTCGGGATGGCGCTGATCAGCGTCGAGCTGTTCATCATGCTCTGTATCCTGCTGTTCATTCCCGGCGCCTACGCCGGCCCCTGCTTCATCGGGTTCGCCATCGGCGAGTCGCTCGGCGCGGCGGTGCTCCGGATCGCCGGGGGCATTTTCACCAAGATCGCCGACATCGGCGCCGACCTGATGAAAATCGTCTTCAACGTCAAGGAAGACGACGCCCGGAACCCCGGGGTGATCGCCGATTGCACCGGCGACAACGCCGGCGACTCGGTGGGCCCGAGCGCCGACGGCTTCGAGACCTACGGTGTCACCGGGGTGGCCCTGATCTCCTTCATCCTCCTCGCGGTCCCCGGGCTCGATACTCAGGTCCAGCTGCTGGTCTGGATCTTCATGATGCGGGTCCTGATGGTCATCGCGAGCGGCGTCTCGTACCTGCTCAACGGGGTGATCGCCCGGGCCCGCTTCGCGGAGGCCGACAAGATGAACTTCGAGACCCCGCTCACCACCCTGGTGTGGCTCACCTCGGCGGTCTCGATCGTGCTCAC
>DASYRI010000244.1:0-15427 GCA_036004545.1 Gemmatimonadales bacterium | reverse complement strand
GAACGCGAGGCCGCCATTCGGGTCCTCCCCCACGATCACCCGCCCGTCCACCACGACCGAACCGGAGCCGTTCAGGGTTCCATCGGGCTGGAGCGTGACGGCGAACGGGGTCGAGCCGTGCTGGATGCTCACCACCGGCAGGCCGCCCTGCAGCTTGACGGTGTAGTCGCGGGCGACCACGGCGTCCCCGCAGCCCACGACGACGCCGCGCGGGTTGAACTCGAGGTCGAAAGCCGCCTGGCTGCCGTATTCGCCGCTCAGGCGGAGCCCCGGCGGGGCGGGCTTCAAGGGCGTCGCATCCTGGCCTCCCAGGATGCTGGTCATCAGGTTGATACCCGTCGTGAGCCCTTCGCTCACCGTGCCGATCGCCGGCGCCGGGCCGGCGAACGCCATCGCACCCAGGTTGCACCGCACCGTCCGCCACTGGTAGACCGGCTCGCTCATCGGCACTTTCCGGCCGTCGTCGTAGACCCGGGTCCAGGTCCGCTCGCCGATGACCACGCGCCCCGTGATCTCGGTGGGGCCCGGGCCGGTCAGCCGGCCATCCGCGCCCAGGGTCAGGAGGACGGCGCTCGAGGGGCCGTCCACCAGCTGGCGGAGCTCCGGCGTCTTCCGGACGCCCACGACGACCTGGCCGTTCCTGAGCTCCACGGTGTAGGCGCGCTCGTCGGCCACCAGCTGACCGCACGCGACGACGGCGTGCGCGTCCCAGAAGGTGATGCCCAACCCGCTCTGCACCGTGAAGACCCCGCTCAGGCGAAGGCCGACCGGCGACTTCCTGCCACCCGGCAGGACGGCGCCGAACATCCCCTTGAAGTCCTTCACCAGCCCCTCCGACGTGCACTGGGACTCGCTCCGGCCGGACGCGATGCAGCGGGCCAGCGCACGCTGCCACGGTTTCGGGCTATTCCGCTGCTCGTACTCCGCGACTTCGGCCCGGGTCCGCATCATGTTCGCGGTGTCCGCCCTGGCCCGCGCCGCGATGTTCCGCTTGAACTCGGAGTCCACGGCCTCGTACCGGGCGCGGAACGACGCGGAGAAGAACCGCTGGAACAGCTCGGCGCGGTAGGAGCGATCGATGTCGAAGCCCTTGAGCCCGGTGAACTTCTGGTACTCCGGCCTGGTCTTGGCGATGTCCCAGTAGGCGGCGTAGTACACCCCGATGAGCCGTTTTTCGTCGGGGGTGAGCTGATTCCGGTAAAACCGGTAGCTCGCCATTTTCTCGATGATGTCCTTGAACTGAAGGAAGGTCCCCATCTGCCGCGCGGCGGTCTCGTCGGCGGCGGCGCCCTTGATCTCCCGCAGGATTCGCTCGACCGGCGGCATCTCGGCAAGGTACGGCGGATTCGTGGCCTGAGCGGCCAGGCGAGCCGTCGGCGCGATGCCGAGCAGCGCCACGGTGACGACTATGATCGCTCTCATCGCCTGGTTCCCCGAGCTGGTGATTCCCATTGACCGAACGCCATAGACTTCATCCCCAAACGACCCGCGTCAAGCGCGGGGAGCCGCCCGGACATGAGGCATTGCGCGGAACGGCTCCAGCCCCCGTCATCCCCGCTCAGGTGAGGCTCTCCACACCGGCGGCCGTGACCCGGTGGGAGACCAGCGGCAGCGGGTGGTTCGCGCGCTCCCCCACGACGATCGCCTCGTCGAGCGCGGTGTGGGCCCGCTCGGCGTCCGCCTCGGTGCGGGCGTGGATCACCGCGAGCACGTCCCCGCGGCGCACCCGGTCGCCGGGCTTGGCGGGGATGACGAAGCCGACAGCGGGGTCAATCGCATCCTCAGTCCGTGCCCGCCCGCCGCCCAGCGCGATGATCGCGTGCCCGATCTTCCGGGGCGGGATCTCCGCCACGACTCCGTGCTGCACCGCGCGATACTCCATCGTGACCGCCGCCCGGGCCAGCGGGGCGGCGCCCTCCACTACCTGCGGATCGCCGCCCTGCGCCTCCACCAGCCGCGCGAACTTCTCGAGGGCTCGCCCCGAGCGGATGGTCGCCTCGAGCCGCGCCCGCGCGGCGGGCCGGTCCGCCGCCGCGCCCGCGACCAGCAGCATCTCCGCCGCCAGCGCGTAGGTGACCTCCATCAGATCCGGTGGCCCCCGGCCTTTGAGACCCTCGATCGCCTCGGCCACCTCCAGGGCGTTGCCGCACGCATGCCCGAGCGGGCGGTCCATCGCGGTGAGCAGGGCCACCGTCCGGCAACCGTGCGCCTCGCCGATACCGAGCATCGTCTTCGCGAGCACCAGCGATTGGGCCGGCTCCGTGATAAAGGCGCCGCTCCCGGTCTTGACGTCGAGGACCAGGCCGGTGAGCCCCTCCGCCAGCTTCTTCGACATGATGCTGGCCGAGATGAGCGGGATGGATTCGACCGTGCCGGTGACGTCGCGGAGGGCGTAGAGCTTCCGGTCGGCGGGGCAGATCTCCGGGGTCTGGCCGAGCATCACCAGCCCGAGCCGCTTGACCTGGCTCACCGCCTCGGCGAGGGCGAGCCGGGTGCGGAAGCCGGGAATCGCCTCGAGCTTGTCGAGGGTGCCGCCGGTATGCCCCAGGCCGCGGCCGGAAATCATCGGCACGGCGACCCCACAGCAGGCGACCATCGGCGCCAGCAGCAGCGAGGTCTTGTCTCCCACGCCGCCGATCGAGTGCTTGTCCACCCGGGGCGTAGCCCAGCCCTCGAATTCGAGCGACGCCCCGGAGCGGAGCATGGCCTCGGTCAGCGCGGCCAGCTCGCCGGGCTCGAGCCCGCGCCAGACCACCGCCATCGCGAGCGCGCTCATCTGGTAGTCGGGCACCTGCCCGGCGACGTAGGCGGCGATCAGAGCGCGCCACTCTTCCGGGGTGAGGGCGAGGCCATCGCGCTTGCGCTCGATTAGTCTTGGGACAAGCATGGAGACAGAGAGCCGCGAGTAGGGAGCAGGGAGCGGGGGAGCCACTCCACATGGTCCTAACATACGTCGTGGCGGCGGTTCTCGCGTCCCTCCAGTCCGCGTCCCGCGATTCCCTGATCGCCGAGGGGATTCGCTTCGCGCCGATGCAGCCCGCGGCGGCGCTCGCCCGATTCGAGGCGGTCCTCGCCGCCGACTCGACGGACGGGGCCGCGAATTGGCGCGCTGCCGTCGCGTTGAACGACCTGGCCCAGCCCCTCCGGACCTCCACCGACCGGGCCCGCCGGGACTCGCTCTACGCGCGCGCCGAACGCTACGCGCGCCGCGCCGTCCGCCTCGCTCCGGGCAGCGCCCAGAGCCTCTTTTCCCTCGGGCTGGTGCTCGGCAACCGGGCGCTGACCCGGGGGATCAAGGAGCGGGTGCGACTGGCGAAGGAGATCCGCGACCTGTCCCTCCGCGCCCTGGCCGCCGACTCGAGCCACGACGGCGCCCATCACCTGCTGGGGCGGTGGCATTATGAAGTCATGAAGCTTTCAGGGATGGAACGATTCGTGGCGAAGAGTTTTCTGGGCGGCGCCGTCTTCGGCCAGGCGAGCTGGAGCGAGGCGCGGCGCGAGCTCGAGCGGGCGGTGGCGCTGGACTCGACCCGGATCTTCCACCGCCTCGATCTGGCGCGGGTGGCCGCCGAGCGGCACGACCCCGCGGCCGCCGTAGCGCAGTTACGGCGAATCGCCGAGCTGCCGAACCGCTTTGCCGCCGACACCATCTATCGGCGGGAGGCGGGGGAGCTGCTTCTCAAACTTCAAAAGCGTGAACGGTGAACGGTCAACGGGACCTGCCCCGCGGGTGAAGCCCGGCCCGTAAGAGGAGTCCCCGTTGACCGTTGACTGTTGACCGTTGACGCAGTTCTCTCTCACCCCGCGTGGGTCCGATCGAGCTCCCGCCTAGCCCGCTTGCTGAAGCGCTCCCAGCCGCCCTCGGCGCGATCGCGGGCGTCCTGGAGCCGGCGGCGGAGGCGGCGGCGGGTGACGCGCCCCGGCGCGGGCGCCAGGAGCAGCGCGACCGCCGCACCCAGGAGCGCGCCCGTCACGACGCCCATGGCGAAACTTCCCGCGCTCCGCCCGCCCGGCACCGCCACTTCCTCCTCCTCCTCTTCGGCTTCCTCGTGATCGGTTTCCTCGGCGTCTTTCGCTTTCATCGGCTCCTCCCGGGTGTGAGTCTGGCGCCCGGAACGTAGCCACGGACCCGAGGCGGTTCAACCGCGCTCCGCTTCGCTTGACCGCCCCGCGGCATCGCTCCAATTTCCACCCGTCCGTTGCCCGCCTCTCTCACGGAAGCGGTGATGACCTCGCCGACCGCCGCGGCCACCGACCAGATCACCCGCCTGCAGAGCCGGGTGGAGGCGCTCGAGCGGGAGCGCCGGCAGCTGCTCGCGCTCCTCGACCTCCTGCGCGAAATCACCGGGTCGCTCCACTACCTGGACATCGTGCAGACGGTGGCACGGCGAGTCGGCAACACCTTCGGGCTGGACCGTTGCTCGGTCTTTCTGGCGGAGCGCGGCGGCGGGGCGGTCCATCTGGTGGCGAGTTTCGAGGACCCGGGGATCCGGAACCACGTGGTCGACGTGAGCCGCTACCCCGAGCTCCGCCGGGCGCTGGAGTCGGGCGAAGTGGTCCACATCCCCGACGCCACCAGCGATCCCACGCTCGCGGGGGTCTTCGCGATCCTGACCAGCCGTCGGGTGCAGTCCATCACCGTGGTGCCGATCGCGTGGCGGGGCGTGTCCATCGGCGCGATCTTCCTGCGCACCTTCCGCGACGGCCCGGCGCTCGCCGAGCAGGAGGTCGAATTCTGCCGGGTGGTGGCGGAGATCACCGCGCAGGCGCTCCGCTACGCGCATCACGTCGAGCGACTCCGCGCCCGGAACGGCGGCGGGGCGGCCCTCGCCGCCGAGAAGGAGCGGGCCGCCATGCTGGGGTTCCTGCGGCGCTTTCTCTTCGCCTTCAGCGACCGCGACGGCACCCGCGACGAAGGGCTGCTCGCCCGCGCCAGCACCGCGGAGCTCGACCGGTTGGTGGACGTCGCCCTGACGGTGCTGACCAACGAAGCCCAATCGAAGTGAGCGAATCGCCTCCGCCGGAGTCCACCGTTCGGCGGGCGGAGGAGCTCCGGCGCCGGATCGAGCGGGCCAATTACCTCTACTACGTCGCCGACCAGCCGGAGATCTCCGACGCGGAGTACGACCGGCTCTTCCGCGAGCTCCAGGCGCTCGAGGCGGAGTATCCCGCCCTCGCCGCGCCGGACAGCCCGACCCAGCGGGTCGGTGCCGCACCCGCCGAGGCGCTCCACAAGCATCCCCACCGCCGCCCGATGCTCTCGCTCGCCAACGCGTTCAGCACCGAGGAGCTGGCCGAGTGGGAGGAGCGGAACGCGCGGCTCAACCCCGAGGTGAAGCGCGGCGGCTACACCACCGAGATCAAGATCGACGGCGCCGCGGTGAGCCTCACCTACGAGCGCGGGCGCCTCACGGTCGGCGCCACCCGCGGCAACGGCATGGTGGGCGAGGCCATCACCGCGAATCTGAGAACCGTCGCGGACATTCCCCTCCTGGTGCGCGGGCCGGACGTCCCCCCGCTCATGGAGGTCCGGGGCGAGGTGTACCTGCCGTACCGGAACTTCCAGCAGCTCAACCGGGAGCGCGAGGCCGCCGGCGATCCGCCCTTCGCCAACCCGCGCAACGCCGCGGCCGGCGGCCTCCGCCAGCTCGACCCGGCGGACACCCGCAGGCGGCGGCTCCGGATGTTCGCGTTCCAGATCGAGGTGCTCGAGGGCAGGCTCGGGCTCGCCACCCAGCACGAGATCCTCCGGCAGCTCGAGGCGTGGGGCTTCCAGGTCGAGCCGCACCACGCGCTCCACCCCGACCTTGCCGCCGTGCAGGCGGCCATGCCGGAGTACGAGGCGCTGCTCGACAAGCTTCCGTTCCAGGCCGACGGGGTGGTGGTCAAGGTCAACCGGCGGGAGCTGCAGGAAGATCTCGGCGTGATCAGCGGCCGGGAGCCGCGCTGGGCGATCGCGCGGAAGTTCGCGCCCGAAGTGGCGGTCACCCGGCTGCTCGACATCCGGATCAACGTCGGCCGCACCGGCGCGCTCAATCCGTGGGCCGTGCTGGAGCCGGTGGAGCTGAGCGGGGTCACCGTCTCGAGTGCCACGCTCCACAACGAAGACCTCATCGCCCAGAAGGACATCCGGCTCGGCGATTGGGTCGAGGTGGTCCGCGCGGGCGAGGTGATTCCCCAGGTCATCGCGCCGGTCCGGGAGCGGCGGGACGGAAGCGAGCGGCCCTTCGTGATGCCGGAGCGATGCCCCGAGTGCGGCACTCCGGTCGAGCGGCCCGCCGACGAGGTGATGTCCTACTGCCCGAACACCGCCTGCCCCGGACGCATCTTCGAGGGGATCGTGCATTTCGCCTCCCGCGAGGCGATGGATATCCGGGGGCTCGGCCCCGAGCGGGTGCGGCAACTTCTGGACGAGGGGCTGATCCGGGACGTGAGCGACCTCTATCACCTGACGGCCGATCAGCTCGAGGAGCTCGACCGGTTCGCGCAGCAATCGGCAGAGCAGCTGGTGCAGGCCATTGCAGCCTCCCGGGCGAAGCCCCTGAGCAATCTCCTGTTCGCCATCGGCATCCGCCACGTCGGGCGGGGCGTGGCCACCCTGCTGGCCCGGCGGTTCGGCTCGCTCGGGGCGCTCCAATCGGCGCCGGAAGAGGAGATCCGGAACGTCCCCGGGGTCGGGCCCACCATCGCGACGGCGGTGGCAAGCTTCTTTCAGGATGCCTCGAACCTCCGGCTGCTCGATCGCCTGGCGGAAGCGGGTCTCACCCTGACCGAGCCGAGGGCCGTCGCAGAGGACGCCCCGCTCGCCGGCAAGAGCTTCGTGCTGACCGGTACCCTGCCTACCCTCTCCCGCGCGGACGCGGCGGCGCTGATCGAGGCGGCCGGCGGGCGGGTAACCAGCGCGGTGAGCAGGAAGACCGACGCGGTGGTGGCCGGGGGAGACGCCGGGAGCAAGCTGGAAAAGGCGCGGGTGCTGGGCATCGAGGTCATTGACGAGGCCGAACTCCTCCGACGCGCCGGGCGCGCGGAGTGATCGGCCCTTTCGAAAGGCGGCGTTCGACATGAGCACCGTGACCGCCGGCATGGCCGGCGTGACGATGGGGAAGCGCACGCTCCACCAGCTGCGCGCCGTCCTGGAGCGGGAGACCGGCGCGGAGGCTCCGATCCTCCTCCGGGAGATCGGCTTCGCGACCGGCGGGGCGCTCTACGAGGGCTATGAGGCGTGGGTGGCGCTCCACTGCCGGGTACCGAGCCCGCGGGCACTCGACACCCGCTTCCTGGCCGAGTCCCTCTCGGGTTACTTCCGCGACGCGGGCTGGGGGCCGGTGGAAGTGAGCGAGCTCGCGCCGAGCGTGCTGGCCCTGGACATGGCGGAATGGGCGGAAGCCGAGCCCATCGGCGCGGAATACCCGTCCTGCCACTTCTCCTCGGGAATGCTCGCCGACTTCTTCACCCGGCTGGGTGGTTCGCAGGCGGCGGTGATGGAGGTCGAGTGCCTGAGCCGGAACGAGCCGCGGTGCCGATTCCTGGTCGGCTCGCCCGACATGCTGACCTACGTGTACGAGCGGATGACAACGGGGATGGGGTACGAGCAGGCGCTGAAGGGGTGAGCGGAACAGCGTCACTGTTGACTGTTCACGCCGTTACCGTGACCCCGATCCCCTCCACCAGCAGCGACGGCAGACACTGGCTTCCCAGCCAGGTCGCGTCGCTGCCGAAGCCGCCGATCCGGCCCAGCGCCTGGATGACGTTGCCCGTGAGCATGACACCCGGAAGCCGCCCGCGCACTTCTCCGCCCTCTACCAGGTAGGCCCAGGGCGCCCGAAATCCGACGGCGCCGCCGCTTCCCAGCGGTCTCGGACCCGCACCCCGTTCGAGGTCCTCGACCAGCAGCCCCGTCCCCATGGCGGAGAGCAGCGCCGCTCTGCTCTCGGTCCCGGGCGCGACCAGGAAGTTGGTGTAGCCGGCCCTGGGGGTCTGCGCCGGCAGCCGCCAGCCGTGCCCGGTGGAAGGAACGTTGGCCCGAACCCCCACCTCGAGATCGGACAGAAAGCCGGTGAGCCGCCCGCGCTCGATGAGCGTCACCCGCCTCGACGGCACGCCCTCATCGTCAATCGGGCGGGACCCCGGGCGTCCCGGGGCGAGCGGGTCGTCGCTGACGGAGAGCCCCTCGCTGAAGAGCCGTTCGCCGAGCCTGCCGCGCAGCGGCGACCGGCCCAGCCACGCCTCCCGGCCCAGCAGCGCGGCGCGGAGCGGCGTGAGGAAGGTCGCCAGCGCGCGCGGGGCGAAGCACACCGGCAGGGCGGCGGCGCGCGAGCCGCCCCAGTCCACAACCGGCGGCGCGAGCCGCCGCTCGATTTCGGCGACCAGCGCTTCGATCTCGGGTAAGTCCGGCAGGGCGACGGCGGAGAGATGGCCCCGGCACGGCGGTCCGGCCCCCGGCCCGAGCGGCTCCACCACCGCGCCGATTCCGCCGAGGCTCACCTCGTACCCCGCAAGGACCCCGCGGGTGTTCGCCACTTCCACGCGGCCCTCCGACCGCTCCGCCCACACCTCCACCCGCCGGTGGTCCCGCGCCAGCCGATCGAGCAGTGCGCGGGCCAGCCCATCGAGTGCTTCCGCCCCCGCCGCCGCGGGCGAACGGGTCACCACCCCCGGCAGCGGGGCCGGCGCGGGAAAAAAGAGCTCGAGCCGCTCGCCCGAGGCTGCCGCGGCCATGGCGCGGGCGGCCAGCCCCGCGGCGTCGTCATCCGAGGCGCTGGCGCTGCCGATCCGGCCCTCCGCTATCACCCGGAGGTAGCCGGTCCGGGTGCAGCTGCCGGCCAGGCGGGTCTCTCCGTCGGCCGAGATCTCCAGAGTCATCGTGTCGTCGGACTTGACCGCGGCATCAGCCGCACTCACCCGGCCTGCCGCGGCCTCGAGGATCCGTCCGATCACGCGATCCCTTCGCCGATCGCGAGATCCACCAGCCGAAGGTGGGGGGCGCCGGTGGTGATGGGCACGACGCCGGCCGACCCATCCCGGCAATAGGTGCACCGGGTGTCCCAGGTGAAGTCGCCCGCGACCGCGTCCACCCGCCCGAGGAGGCTCAGCAGGCCGGCGTCAATCCGGACACCCTTGACCGGCTCGGCGAGGTTGCCGTTCCGGATCATCCGCGCCATCCCGGCCCCGAGCGAGACGCTGTCGCCGGCCAGCTCACAGCTCAGCACGTCGGCGACGTAAATGCCGAGCGGAATGTCGTGGAGGAGGTCGTCGAGCGAGCCCTTCCCCTGGGCGAGGTAGGTGTTCGTGGTGCGGGGGTAGGGCGTGCCCCGCAGGGTCGCAGCGCGGGCGTGGCCGGTCGGCGCCTGGCCGGCCCCCGCGGCCCCGGCGGTTTCCCGGGTGTGGAGATGCCCGACCACGACCCCGTTCTGGACGATAAGCGAGCGGCGTGGAGTGGTCCCCTCGTCGTCGCCCGGTGCGCTGGCGCGGAGCCCTTCGGCGGAGGGATCGTCGCCGAGGGTGAGGCACTCGGGACCCAGCCGGGCGCCGATCGGCAGCGGCCCGGGATCGGCGCCCGGGAGGGCGGGACGCGCGAGGTGGGCCACGGCGCGGTGCATCAGGGCGCCCGCCGCGGCCGGATCCAGCACCACGGTGTACCGGCCCGGGCGCACCGGCGTCGCATGCAGCAGCTCCAGGGCGCGCGCCCCGGTCTCGCCGACCATCCCCGCCGCGTCCACCGCGCGCCAGCCCCCCCGCACCGCCAGCGAGCCGAGGGCCCGCTCGACATTGCCCGCTTCTTCCGCGACGGCCAGCAGGGCGACGCTCACCTCGGCATGGAGGTCGTGGAGCCAGGTGCCCTCCGAGGTCGCCAGCCACGTCTCCACCATCCGGTCGCGGCAGAGCAGCTCGGCCTCCGCAATCCGGCGGTCGGTGTCGAGCAGCGCCACGGCGAGCGCTTCGGCTCGCTGGCGCTTCTGGACCAGGGGAACCTCCCGGGGATCGTCCGCCGGCGCCGCGGCCAGGTCGAGCGCCCGCACCGGAATCGGCGCCAGGGTGACCGGCCGCCGTGAGCCGCCGGCCAGCGACAGCTCGTGGGCCCGCAGGAGCGAGAGGTCAAGGTGGTCCGGGTCGGAAAAGCCGACCGCGCCCCAACCCAGCCCCGGCGAGCAACAGCGGGCGATCCCGCCGCTCTCGTCGGACGTCGTCGCGGTATCGACCGCACGGCCGCGGACCAGGACGCTGGTGGACCAGACCCGGCGGAATCGAAGCTCGGCGTAGCCGGCGCGCGCGCCGCGCAGCGCGTCGTGCAACCGCTCCTTCACCGCGAGCTCTGGAGATACCCGGCGTAGTCGGGGCGCGTCACCAGCTGACCGTCCTGCACCACTTCGCGGTCCCAGGGCAGGATGATGAACTTGTCGGTCTCGAAGGAATGGAAATCCGGCTCGTAGGGCCCGGTCTTGAAGGAGACCGCGGTACGCACCTCGGCCGGCTTCACGCCCTTGACCTCGTTGAGGGCGAGCCGGAGCGTGTGGCCGGTGTCGCAGGTTTCGTCCACCAGGAGCACCCTCCGTCCCTTGACGGTGGGCGGCGGGCCGGTGACGAGGACGGGCGGCGCGTCCTGGGTCTTGCGGGTCACGACGATGGAGGCGAAGTCGCGCTGCAGGATCGAGGCGATCACGACGGCGGGGATGACCCCCGCCTTGGCGACTCCCAGGATGAGCTCCGGGTCGTAGTCGCGCGCCACCTTCAGGGCCAGCGCCCGGCAGAGCTCGCCGAAGAACGGCCAGTCAATCTCCAGCACGCCCCGCGTGGTGGGAGGGATGGTGCGGCGCATGGGGCCTCCCGCTGGGTCGCGGCCGAGGTGGAACGACGGCGATGGCAAACACCGGAAATCGGTCGCGGCCAATGCGTTGCCTTGGCGCGACGGACGCTTTAATATACGACCGTCAGCGCGCCCGGGCTTCACCCTCCCGCGTGGAGAACCACCCGATCCAATGAGTTTCTGGCGGCAACTCTTCGGCAGCCCCACGCCAGACTCCTCCCGTCCGAAGCGTCTGGATTACCTCAACGAGGCGCTCGCGCTGGAGCGACAGGGCGATTTCATCGCCGCGATCACCTCGTACCGGCTCGGGCTGCGCGACAATCCGCAGGATCCCCGCATCCTGCAGAACATGGCGATCGCGTTCACCAAGACGGGCCAGCCCGACGAGGCGATCCGGCACTACCGCAAGGCGCTCGAGCTGGACCCGACGCTTTCCGGGGCGCACTACGGGATCGCGTTCCTGCTCCTGAAGAAAGGGAACGGCGCTGGGGCGGCGGATCACCTCCGCGCATTCCTCGGCCGGCCGCCCAAGGGTCCCGACGCGGACCGCTGGGTCCGCCACGCCGAGGCCACCCTGCGCGAAATCGAAATCGCGGCGCCGGCCGGAGGAGCCGAAGCCAGGGGCACCCGGTGAGCCGCTTCCGGTTTCCCGCGGCGATGGCGGCCGTGGCGGCGGGCGCGTGCGGCAACCTCCCCACCACCAGCGAAGGCGTAGCGTTTCTCGAGCTCCGGCCCCCGGCCATCCTCACGATCACCGTCGGCGACAGTCTGCGGATCGGCGCCCGGGCGCTCGACCAGGCGGGCCAACCGGTGGCCGTCGTGATCCACTGGCGCACCCCCGACACCACCACCGTGAGCGTGGGGGACACCTCCGGCGTCGTGACCGGGCGTGCGGCAGGCACCGGCCGGGTCCAGGCGGTCATCGGTGACGACGAGCTGGTTTCCGACTTCGTCACCGTGACGGTGCAGGCCCCCGCGCCGAGCCCGTTCCGGCGGCCGTGAGCTCTCCCCCGCCCGCCACGCCGGCCCGCACCCTCAACGAGCTCTTCTTCGGGGCGATCGAGCGCTACCGCGACCGGCCGGCCGCGCTCCGGAACAAGCGGGACGGCCGCTGGAGCCCGATGAGCTACAGGGAGCTCCTCGAGCGGGTGCAGGACATGTGCGCGGCGCTCCGCGACCTAGGGATCGCGCCCGGCGACCGCGTCGCGATCGTCTCCGAGAATCGCCCCGAGTGGGCCATCACCGATTTCGCCTGTCTCGCGGCACGCTGCGCCGACGTGCCGGTCTACCCCACCCTGCCGGGAAAACAGGTGGATTACCTCCTGCGCGACTCCGGCGCGGTCGCGGTCTGCGTGTCCACCCGCGCGCAGCTCGACAAGATCGGGGAGATCCGCGGCGGCCTCCCGGCGCTCCGCCACGTGATCGCCTTCGACCGGGGCCTGGAGAGGCCGGGCGTCCTCGGGTTCGATGCCCTGCTCGCGCGGGGCCGCGCGGCGCGGGAGCGGTGGCCGGCCTGGCGGGACGAGGCGCTCCGGGTGACCCCCGACGATCTCGCGACGATCATCTACACCTCGGGCACCACCGGCGAGCCCAAGGGCGTGATGCTTACGCACGGCAACATCGCGTCGAACGTCGCGGCCTGCCTGCCCCTGCTCCCCATGACCGACCGGGACGAGTGCCTGTCCCTCCTCCCGCTCTCCCACATCTTCGAGCGGATGGCGGGCCACTACACGATGTTCCAGGCCGGCGTGATCATCAATTACGCCGAGAGCGTTGAGGCGGTCTCGGCAAACCTGGTCGAAATCCGGCCGACGATCTGCTGCGCGGTGCCCCGGGTGTACGAGAAGGTCTACGCCCGCGCGCTGGAGACGGCGTCCACCGCCTCGCCGCTGAAGAAGAGGATCTTTTTCTGGGCCAAGCGGGTGGGCGGCGAGTGGGCCGAGCGGCAGCTGAACGGCAGGGTGATCCCGCTGGATCTCAAGCTCGCCCGCGCCGCGGCCGACGCGCTGGTATTCCGGAAGCTCCGGGCCCGGATCGGCGGGCGGCTTCGCTACTTCATCTCGGGCGGAGCGCCGCTCTCGCCCGAGATCGCCCGGTTCTTCTACTCCGCGGGGCTGGTGATCCTGGAGGGCTACGGCCTCACCGAAACCTCGCCGGTGATCTCGGTCAACACCCCGGCGCACCTCAAGCTGGGCACGGTGGGCCGCCCACTCCCGGGCGTCCAGGTGCGGATCGCGGAGGACGGCGAGATCCTCACCCGCGGCCCCCACGTCATGCGGGGCTATTACAACAAGCCGGACGCCACCCGCGAGGCGCTCACCCCCGACGGCTGGTTCCACACCGGCGACATCGGCGAGCTCGACGCCGAAGGATATCTCCGCATCACCGACCGGAAGAAGGACCTCATCGTGACAGCGGGGGGCAAGAAAGTCGCCCCGCAGCCGATCGAGGGCCTGCTCAAGCTGAACAAGTTCATCAGCAACGCCGTCCTCCTGGGCGACCGCCGCAAGTTCCCGATCGCGCTCCTGGTGCCCAACTTCGACCGGCTGGAGACCTGGGCCCGGGAGGTGGCGCTCCGCTGGGACAGCCGGGAGGAGCTGGCCAGGCTCCCCGAGGTCGAGGCCCACCTGGCCGGCGAGGCGCGGAAGAACCTGCGCGATCTGGCCCAGTTCGAGGTGCCCAAGCGCTTTCTGGTCCTCCCCCGCGATTTCTCCATCGAGAACGGCGAGCTGACCCCCAAGCTCTCGGTCCGCCGCCGGGTGGTCGAACAGCATTACGCCGACCGGATCGAAGCGGCCTACGCCGAGGCCGACGCCCACGGGGCCCCGGCCCAGTCCGCCCAGGGGCGCTGAACGGCGGTATCTTCTCTCCGCCCCGAACCACCCCAGGAGTCCCACCGTGCGACTGATGCCCCGCGATGAGCGGTTTTTCGAGCTGTTCACCGCCGTCGCCACCATGAACGTCGAGGCCGCCCGGACCCTCCAGGAGCTGTTCCACGCCCCGCCGGAGAAGCGGACCTACCTGGTGGAGACGATCAAGCGGCTGGAGCACCAGGCCGACCAGGTGACCCACGAGCTGGTCTCCCGGCTCGACCGGAGCTTCATCACCCCGCTCGACCGGGAGGACATCCACCTGCTCGCCTCCCGGCTGGACGACGTGCTGGACCGGATTGACGGGACCGCGCGGCGCAGCGCGATTTTCCGGGTGGAGATGCCGCCCCAGGGGGTGCTGATCCTGGCCGACGTGATCACCCGGGCCACCGAGCAGCTCCTCAACGCGGTCAAGGTCCTGGAGAACGCGAAGGCGGGCGTGGTCATCCAGGCCTGCATCGAGGTCAAGAAGCTGGAAGAGGAGGGCGATTCGGCGTACTCCGAGTGGCTGGGCCGGCTGTTCGACGACGAGCGCGACCCGATCGCCCTGGTCAAGTGGAAGGAGATCTACGACACGATGGAAAAGACCCTCGACCAGGCCGAGGATGTGGCGAACATTCTCGAGTCCATCGCGATCAAGCACTCCTGACCATGACGGCCCCGGTCGCCCTCGTCGTCTTCATCATCGTCGTCGCGCTGGTCTTCGATTTCATCAACGGGTTCCACGACAGCGCCAACTCGATCGCCACGGTGGTGGGGACCCGGGTGCTCTCCCCCGGGGTCGCGGTCGTGTGGGCGGCGTTCTTCAACTTCGTCGCGGCGTTCGTGATCAGCACCGGTGTGGCCAAGACGATCAGCAAGGGGATCGTGCAGCCCGAGGTGGTGGACACCAGCGTGATCCTCGCCGCGCTGATCGGGGCCATCCTGTGGAACCTCACGACCTGGTGGCTCGGCCTCCCGACTTCGAGCTCCCACGCGCTGATCGGCGGGTTCGGCGGCGCGGCGATCGCCAAAGCCGGAATCGGAGCGCTCGTCGCCCAGGGCTGGATCAAGACCGTCACCTTCATCGTCGTCTCGCCGCTGCTCGGGTTGACGGCGGCGCTGCTGCTCACTGTCGGCATGTCCTGGCTGGTCCACCTGCTCCCGGCCGCGCGGGTGGACCGGGCGTTCAAGCGCCTGCAGCTCGTCTCGGCGGCCGCCTTCTCGGTGAGCCACGGCGGGAACGACGCGCAGAAGACGATGGGCATCATCGTGGGCCTCCTGGTCGCCACCAAGGCGCAGTTCGCCGGGGCCACCGACTGGAGCCGCTTCCTCTACGTCGAGACGGCGGACCATATCCCCTACTGGGTGGAGATCGCCGCCTACTCGGCGATCGCCTTCGGGACCGCCGCCGGCGGGTGGCGCATCGTCAAAACCATGGGCACCCGGATCACCCGGCTGCGTCCCTTCGGCGGGTTCTGCGCCGAGACCGGCGGGGCCGGCGCGATCTTCCTGGCCACCGCGCTGGGCGTGCCGGTGAGCACGACGCACACCATCACCGGGGCGATCGTCGGCGTGGGGGCGGCGAACCGGCTTTCGGCGGTGCGCTGGGGCATCGCTGGACGGATCGTCTGGGCCTGGATCATCACCATCCCGATGAGCGGGAGCATCGCGGGGATCGCGTATGTGTTGCTTCGCTAGGGAGTAGCGAGTAGGGAGTAGGGAGTAGGGAGTAGGGAGTAGGGAATAGGGCCGCCCCCTGCTCCCTACTCCC
>DASYRI010000243.1:0-4888 GCA_036004545.1 Gemmatimonadales bacterium | reverse complement strand
GCGGCAACCACGAGGTCATGATGCGCGGCACCTTCGGAAACGTGCGTATCAAGAACCGGCTGGTGCCGGACCGGGAGGGGAACTGGACCATCCACCTCCCCACCGGCGAGGTGACCTCCATCTATGACGCGGCGATGCGGTACATCGCCGAGGGCACCCCGCTGCTGGTGCTCGCGGGAAAGGAATACGGCACCGGCTCGAGCCGCGACTGGGCCGCCAAGGGTACGACGCTGCTCGGCGTCAAGGCGGTGATCGCGGAAAGCTTCGAGCGGATTCACCGGAGCAACCTCGTCGGCATGGGCGTCCTCCCCCTCGGCTTCCAGCCGGGCGAGAGCCGCGAGTCGCTCGGCCTGAGCGGCGGTGAGGTGTTCGACCTCACCGGCATCGCGCCGGGACTGGTGCCGGGCGGGTTCGTGACCGTGAGCGCCAGAGCCGAGGGCGGAAAGGCAACCAGCTTCCGGGCGGTCGTCCGGCTCAACTCGCCGGTCGAGGTCGAGTACCTGAGCCACGGGGGGATCCTCCCGCGGGTGCTGCGGATGTTCATGGAGTGAGACGGAAGGACGGAAGGACGGACAAGGGATGCGAAGATGCGAGGACGCGAGGCCGTTCCCGTTGAGTGTTGGCCGTTGACGCTGTTCTAACCCGGGACCCGAACGTATGACGCCTACCCGTTCCCCGCTGCCGTGGGCCGTCCTGCTTGCGCTCGCGGCCTGTCACCACACTCCGCCTTCCGCCGCCCCGGCTCCACAGGGAGGTCCCCCGCGGCCCGACTCCACCGCCCGACCCGCGCCCGGCGTGCCGGCGGGCGGGGTTCCCGCCGGACGGCCGGCCGGCGCGGCGCAGGATACCACCCAGCGGCCGGCCGGCGGTGCACCCGGACAGCCGGCCGAGCCGGTGCCGCGGGCGTACAATCGGGTGATCACCCCGGACGCGAAGAGCAAGGACGGCCTTTTCAGGACCCACCGGATCGGGAGCCGACTCCTGTTCGAGATTCCCCGCCGGGTGCTCGGCCGGGAGCTGCTCCTGGTGCCGAGGGCGGCGAAGGTGCCGGTCAACGCCGGCTACGGCGGCCAGCAGACCGGCAACGTCCAGGTGCTCCGGTGGGAGCGCCGCGAGAACCGGGTGCTCCTCCGCCGGGCGTCCTACGAAACGGTGGCCGACTCGACCACCCCGATCTACCAGGCGGTTCGCAATTCCAACTTCGACGTGATCCTCGCGGCGTTCAACGTGGAGGCGTACGGCCCCGACAGCGCCGCGGTGATTGATGTCACCCGCCTCTACACCGCGCCACCCCCCGAGCTGGGCGTGGGCGCCCAGTTCCGGGGGACACCTGACCCCGCCCGTTCCTTCATCGAGCGGGTGCTCACCTTCCCCGAGAACGTGGACGTGGAGGCGATCCTCACCTTTCCGCCGCCGCCGCAGCTGCCGGGCGGCGCCGCGCCGGTGAATCCCTTCCAGCCCGCGGCGACCGGTACCGCCAG
The DNA here is from genome assembly GCA_036004545.1 of Gemmatimonadales bacterium. GTDB lineage: Bacteria > Gemmatimonadota > Gemmatimonadetes > Gemmatimonadales > GWC2-71-9 > JABFSM01. The sequence goes on along the minus strand of DASYRI010000243.1, from coordinate 3,407 downwards.
CGTGGTGATGCACTGGAGCATGATCAAGCTTCCGGAGCAGCCGATGCTGCCGCGCCGCGCCGACAAACGGATCGGGTTCTTCACCATCCAGCAGCTCGACTATGGACGGCCCGAGCAGCGCGCGGAGAGCCGGCGGTACATCGTGCGCTACCGGCTGGAGAAGAAGGACCCGGCGGCGGCGCTCTCGGAGCCGGTCAAGCCGATCACCTACTACGTGGACCCAGCCACACCGGCCTGGCTCAAGCCCTGGGTCCGCCGCGCCATCCTGGACTGGCAGCCGGCGTTCGAGGCCGCCGGCTTCCGGAACGGCATCGTGCCCCGGGACGCGCCCTCGGCGGAGGAGGATCCCGACTGGGCTCCGGAAGACGCGCGCTACTCGGTGATCCGGTGGTTTCCCTCCACGATCGAGAACGCCACCGGGCCCAACGTCCACGATCCCCGCACCGGCGAGATCCTGGAGGCGGACATCTACATCTACCACAACATCATGAACCTGCAGCGGGCGTGGTACTTCGCGCAGGTGGGTCACCTCGATCCGCGGGCCCGGATGTGGCCGTTCCCGGATTCGCTGATGGGCCGGCTGGTGGAATTCGTGGTCGCGCACGAGATCGGCCATACGCTGGGATACCAGCACGATCAGAAGGGCAGCTCGACCTATCCGGTGGATTCCGTGCGGAGCAGGACCTGGGTCCACCGGATGGGCCACGCCCCTTCGATCATGGACTACTCCCGGTTCAACTACACCGCGCAGCCGGCGGACGGAATCGCGCTCGCCGACCTGGTCCCCGGCATCGGGCCGTGGGACAAATACACCACCCACTGGGGATACGCCCCGATTCCCGACGCCAGGACCTCGGACGACGAATGGCCGACCCTGAATCAGTGGTCGCGCCAGCAGGACTCGGTCCCCTGGTACCGGTTCAACCTGTCCGACTCGCGCGGCGCCGATCCGGGCGACCACAATGAGGCGGTGGGCGACGCGGACGCGGTCAAGGCGACAGGGTGGGGCCTGCAGAGCATCAAGGCAATCGTTCCCCTCCTGATTCCCGCCACCGTGCGGGACGGCGAGGATTTCGACGATCTGGACGAGCTCTATGGACGGCTGATCGGCCAGTGGGGGCTCGAGATGCGGCACGTGGCGGACGTCGTGGGCATGGCCGACGCGCAGGAAAAATACGCCGGCCAGGCGGGGCCACGGTACACCCCGGTCTCCCGCGCGCGCCAGAAGGAAGCCGTACGCTTTCTCAACCAGAACGCCTTCGCGACGCCGACATATTTCCTGGTGGACGACATCCTCGGCCGAATTGAGGTCGAAGGGGCCATCCGCCGGATCAACCAGGCCCAGACCGCGGTTCTCAACACGCTCTTCAGCGATCGCCGGCTGGAGCGGCTGGAAGAGTACGGAGCCCACGCCTCAAGCCGGGACGATGCCTACACCCTCGCCGAGATGCTGAGTGACGTCCGGACCGGCCTCTGGAGCGAGCTCGGCGGCGCGAGCGTGGCGATTGATCCCTACCGCCGGGAGCTGCAGCGGAGCTACCTCGCGGCGGCAAGGAACAAGATCAATCCACCGGCCTTCACGCCGCCGGCAGGCCTCCCCGCGCAGCTCCTGCCGCAGATCGGCCCCGCGCGGGCCACCAGCGACATTCGTGCTCTGTTCCGGAGCGAGCTCACGACGCTCGACGCGTCCCTCAAGGCGGCGCTTCCCAGGGCGGCCAACCGGGAAGCCCGCGCGCACCTGGAGGACGCGAGGGAGGAGATTGACAGGATCCTGCACCCGAAGGGGTGATGAAAGACGCAAGGACGCAAGGACGCAAGGACGCAATGTGGAAATGGAAACGCCCCTGGCAGATGTCCGGGGGCGTTTCTCTTTGCGTCCTTGCGTCTGTGCGTCGTTGCGACTTAGGCCACCAAATCCTTCAGCCGGTCCCCGGTCTCTCCCTCGCGGAGCCGGATCAGGGCACGGTCCCGAAGCTGGCGGATCCGCTCCCGGGTGACGCCCATCATCCGGCCGATTTCCTCCAGGGTCCGGCTCTGGCCGTCCTCGATCCCGAAGTAGAGCCGGAGCACCTTGGCGTCCCGCGGGGGGAGCGTGGCCAGCGCCGCCTCGATGTCCTGGGTCTGGCTGTTGGCCATGGTGCCGGCGTCGGTCGCTTCCTGGTCCGCCGCGAAGCGCTCGATCCGCTCGTTGCCGTCGCCGTCCCGGGTGGGATGGTCGAGCCGCACCGCCTCGGAGTTGAGCGCGCTGAGCGAGCGCACCGCCTCCGGAGTGAGTCCGGTGGCCCGCGCGAGCTCCTCGGTGGTCGGCATCCGCCCCAGCTTTTCCTTGAGCAGGGTGGTCGTCCGCCCGAGCCGGCTCAGGTCCGCCGTGCGGTTGAGCGGCACCCGCACCGGCCGGCCGTGCCGGGCGATCGCCGCCTGCACCGCCTGCCGGATCCACCAGACCGCGTAGGAGATGAACTTCACCCCGCGGTCGGGGTCGAACTTCCGCGCGGCCGTCATGAGACCGAGGTTCCCTTCACCGATCAGGTCGACCAGCGGCACCCCGCGGTTCTGGAACTTCTTCGCCACCGACACCACGAAACGCACGTTGTGCCGGGCGAGCTTTTCCTGCGCCGTCACGTTCCCCCGGAAGGCCTTGCGGGCCAGCTCCATCTCTTCCTCGCGGGAGAGGAGCGGCACCCGGCTGATCTCGTCGAGGTAGAGATCGAGGCTCTCACGGCCCTCGTCTATGGCCTTGGCGATCGGAGCCGGCTTCACGGCGTTACGCTTGCTGCGAGCGGCTGTCGCCACCAGGTTGCCTCCTTCGTCCTGAGCGCGCTTTCTGCGTCCCGATAGGCGGGAATCCCCATCCCAACCCCACTAACCCAGTCGCCGAATCTAGCGTGTAAGCCAAGAAAAATCAACGATTTAGATAAATCACTGCGTTTGTTGAGCTTATGGCGACATCGGGGCGGGTGCATACCTATACCACTCGACGGCCGGCTCGCTCAACCCCTCCGGCCCTCCCCTGATCGGCCGTCGCATAGGAGACGCCCCAAAGCGTGCCGGATGCACGGTTTACAGCGCCCTGAGCTGGCTCACCAGCCGGCTCAGAGAGGCCCTGGCGTCCCCGAAGAGCATGGCGGTCTTCGGCTGGTAAAAGAGCTGGTTCTCGATCCCGGCGAAGCCGGATCCCATGCCCCGCTTGAGCACGATGGCGGACCGGGCCCGGTCCACGTTCAGGATCGGCATGCCGTAGATCGGGCTCGCCGGATCGTTCCGGGCAGCGGGGTTCACCACGTCGTTGGCCCCGATCACCAGCGCCACGTCGGTCCGCTCGAACTCGCCGTTGATCTGGTCCATGTCGAAGAGCTTGTCATAGGACACGTTCGCCTCGGCCAGCAGCACGTTCATGTGGCCCGGCA
>DASYRI010000242.1:0-2617 GCA_036004545.1 Gemmatimonadales bacterium | reverse complement strand
GCTCGGGATGACAGCCGATGGGCTTGGGATGACCATGGTCACATCTTGACGCCGCGCGGCACCTTGTAGAACTGCGGGTGCCGGTAGGGCTTGTCGTTCCCGGGATCGAAGAACGGTCCCGCGTCCTCCGGGCTCGACGCGGTAATCTCCTCGCTCGGCACCACCCAGATGCTGACGGCCTCGCCGCGGCGAGTGTAGACGTCGCGAGCGTTCTGGAGTGCCAGCTCGGCGTCGGGCGCGTGCACGCTGCCGGCGTGCTCGTGGGGGGCGCCGTGTCCCGCCTGGGTGAAGACTTCCCAGAGCTTCACGCCGCCTCCCGGCTCCGCGCGGCGTGCTTGGCCGCGTAGGCTTCCGCGGCCTCGCGCACCCAGGCGCCCTCGGCGTGGGCCTGGTTGCGCGCCGCCAGCCGCTCCCGGTTCATCGGCCCGTTGCCGGAGATCACCTGATGGAACTCGGCCCAGTCGATCGGCCCGGGGATCCAGTCGCCCGACTCGGTGTCGTGGCGGAGCAAGGGATCGGGCATGGTGAGGCCGATGGCCGTCGCCTGCGGAATGGTCAGGTTGATAAACCGCTGGCGCAGCTCGTCGTTCCCCTTCTGCTTCACCTTCCAGCGCAGCAGCTCGGCGCTGTTGGGGCTGTCTTTATCCGAGGGGCCGAACATCATGAGCGAGGGCCACCACCAGCGGTTGAGCGCGTCCTGCGCCATGGCCTTCTGAGCCGGCGTGCCGGCGGAGAGCGTGGCCATGATCTCGTAGCCCTGTCGCTTGTGGAAGTTTTCTTCCTTGCAGATCCGGATCATCGCGCGGGCGTAGGGACCGTAGGACGCCTTGGCCAACGCGGTCTGGTTCACGATCGCGGCGCCGTCCACCAGCCAGCCGATCGCCCCCATGTCGGCCCAGGTCAGCGTGGGGTAATTGAAGATGCTGGAGTACTTGGCGGTGCCCGCGAGGAGCTGGTCCAGCAGCTCGGCGCGGTCCACGCCCAGGGTCTCGGTGCCGCAGTAGATGTAGAGGCCGTGGCCGGCTTCGTCCTGCACCTTGGCGAGCAGCGCGATCTTCCGCCGCAAGCACGGCGCGCGGGTGATCCAGTTGCCCTCCGGCAGCATGCCGACCACCTCGGAGTGCGCGTGCTGCGACATCATCCGGATGAGCTGTTTCCGATAGCGCTCCGGCATCCAGTCCTTGGGCTCGATGGTCTCACCCCGGGCCACCCGCGCTTCGAACGCGGCGAGCCGGGCGGGATCGTCGGGGGGGGGCGGGACGGCGACTGTACGTTCCATGGATGAGCCTCTCGGGCCGGCCCGCGGATCTCCCGATCCGCTTGCTCGGCAAACACTTACGTATATTCAGGAATATACTCCGTTCCTCCCCTTCGATAAGGAGCGGCCCGGTGAGCCATCCGCCAGTGTCTCCCTCCGTGCTCGAGGCCGGTACGGTCGAGCTCGAGATCCGCGACAGGATCGCCACGGTGCAGTTCGGGCACCCCAAGAGCAATTCGCTCCCCGGCGCCCTGCTCACGAAGCTCGCGGAGACGATCGAAGCCGCCGGCCGCGATCCGGCCATCCGGGTCATCGTGCTCCGGAGCTCGGGCACCGGCGCGTTCTGTGCCGGGGCATCGTTCGACCAGCTCAAGGCGGTGCGCGACGCGGCGTCGGGGAAGCGGTTCTTCTCGGGCTTCGCGAGGGTGATCCTCGCCATGATCCGGGCGCCCCGGTTCGTGGTGACGCGGGTGCAGGGACAGACGGCCGGCGGCGGCGTGGGGCTGATCGCCGCGTCTGACTACGCGATCGCCACGACCGGCGCCGCGGTCCGGCTGAGCGAGCTGGCCCTCGGCCTGGGCCCGTTCGTGGTGGGGCCGGTGATCGAGCGGAAGATCGGGCTCGCCGCATTCAGCGAGCTCGCGGTGCACGCCGACTGGCGCCCGGCGGCGTGGGCCGAGCGGGTCGGCCTCTACGCAGAGGTCGTGGACGCCGAGCAGCCGCTTGACCGGCGGGTGGAAGCGCTGGCAACGAAGCTCGCGGGCTACGACCCCGAGGCGATGCGGCGGCTCAAGGCGGTCTTCTGGGAGGGAACCGATCACTGGCCCGAGCTTCTCGCGCAGCGGGCCGAGATCAGTGGGGTGCTGGCGCTGTCGGAGTTCGCGAGGCGGGCGATCGGGGGGGGAAAGCCGTGAACGGTCAACGGTCAACGGTCAACGGGAAAAGCATGCGCACTCCATCACCCCGCGCTATGGCGTTGGTCCTTTTCGCTTCGGCGGCCTCGCTCCACGCCCAGAGCTCGCCCCCCTGCCCCCAGCATGCCCGCGACTGCCCCGCGCCGCCGGTGGTGAAGGCAGGGCCCGCGGCCGCGCCGGCCCCGCCACCCTCCGACGCGGTCGTACTGTTCGACGGCAAGGACCTCTCGAAGTGGAAGGGGCAGGACGGCGGCCCGGCGAAGTGGACGGTGCGCGACGGCTATGTGCAGGTCGCCGCCGGCACCGGCTCCATTTCCACGGCGCAGGGGTTCGGCGACGTGCAGCTGCACGTCGAGTGGGCCGCGCCCAGCCCGCCGAAGGGGACCGACCAGGACCGCGGCAACAGCGGGGTGTATCTCATGGGGCGCTACGAGGTGCAGGTGCT
>DASYRI010000241.1:0-34196 GCA_036004545.1 Gemmatimonadales bacterium | reverse complement strand
GCTCTGGGTGGCGGGCATCTTCGCCACCCTGCCGCTGGTCGGCATCCGGCGGATTTCGCCGCTGCTGACGCTCCGGCGCGACGTGGACCCTGCCGCGCGCGGCCGGGGGCGGGACCGGCTGGCGTGGCTCGCGGGCGCGGTCCTCGCGGCCAGTGTCGTGGCGCTTTCGGTGATCCAGGTGGGACAGCTCCGCGACGGGGTGTTCTTCGCCGTGGCTGAAGGGGTCGCGGTGCTGGTGCTCTGGCTCGCCGCGCGGAGCCTCATCGCGAGCGTGCGCCGCTGGTTTCCCACCCGGTGGCCGTATCTCTGGCGCCAGGGGCTTGCCAATCTCTACCGGCCGGCCAACCAGACGGTCACGGTGGTCCTCGCGCTCGGCTTCGGCGCGTTCGTGCTCTCGACCCTGTTCCTGGTTCAGCACAATCTGCTGCGCGAATTCCGCCTGGGCGGCTCGACCGGGCGGCCCAATCTGATGTTCTTCGACATCCAGCCGGAGCAGCGCGCGGGCGTCCTGGCGCTGCTCGGGCAGGCCGGCCACCGCCCGACGGAAATGGTGCCCATCGTGACGATGCGGATCAAGTCCATCGGCGACGTCCCGGTACGGGTGGCTGCGCCCTCGGACACCGCCCAACCCGCCGGGCCGCCCGCCCGCCGGGGGGGTGGGGGAGGCCGCCGGGGAGAGGGCCGGCGGGCTTCCGGCGGCGCGCCCTCGGGATGGGCCGCGCGACGGGAGTACCGCTCAACCTATCGCGACACGCTCACCGGAACCGAAAAGATCGTGGGAGGGAGCTGGTGGGGACCGGGCGGCCGCGCCGGCCAACCGCCGTTCCTGATCTCGGTCGAAGCCGGCATCGCGACGGAGCTCGACGTGAAGCTGGGCGACCAGATCGTGTGGGATGTTTCCGGAACCGACGTGCGCACCAGGGTGGCCAACCTTCGCGACGTGCAGTGGGACCGGTTCCAGACCAATTTCTTCGTCGTGTTCCAGAGCGGCGCGCTGGAGTCGGCGCCGCACATGCTGGTGACGCTGGTGCGCGCCGACAGCGCGGCGGAGCGGGGCCTGCTCCAGCGCGCGATGGCCGAACGCTTTCCCAACGTCACCGCGATCGACCTCTCCCAGGTGCAGGCGGCCCTCGACGGGATCGTGAACAAGGGGGCGCTCATCGTCCGGTTCCTCGCGGGCTTCAGCCTGGTGACGGGCGCGGTGGTGCTGGTCGGCGCGGTCTCCGCGTCGCGGCTGCAGCGGATCCGGGAGGCGGTGCTGCTCAAGACCCTTGGCGCGACCCGCGCCCAGGTGCTCCGGATCCTGATCGCCGAGTACGTGGCGCTGGGCAGCCTGGCGGCGCTCGCCTCGGTGGCGCTCGCGAGCGCGGCGGGATGGGCGCTGGCGCGCTGGGTGTTCGAGGCCCCGTTCAGGCTGCCGGGGCTCGAGCTGGGCGGGCTCACGCTGCTGCTGGTGGCGCTGACCCTCGCCGTGGGACTCTGGAACAGCGCCGAGATCCTCAAGCGGGCGCCGCTGGCGGTGCTCCGTGAGGAGTGACGCCGCCGCAGGAGTGACGCCGCAGCCGTCCGCGCCGTATCTTCTCTCCGTCCCTTCCCTCCCCCCGGACGGAGCCGGATGCTCTCGATAGACATGACGGGCAAGCGCGCGTTCATCGCCGGCGTCGCCGACGACGCCGGGTTCGGCTTCGCCATCGCCAGGGCCCTGGCCCAGGCCGGCGCGAGCATCTGCGTCGGCACCTGGCCGCCGGCGCTGACCATCTTCCAGAATCTCCTGGAGCGGGGAAAGCTGGCCGAGTCCTTGCGCCTGCCGGACGGGCGCTCGATGGCGTTCGAGCGGATCTACCCGCTCGACGCGGCGTTCGACACCCTCGGCGACGCGCCCGCCGAGCTTTTGGAAAGCAAGCGGTACAAGGACCGCGGCGATTTCTCGATCGCGGGGGTGGCAGCGCGGCTCCGCGACGACTTCGGGCCGGAGGGGTTCGACGTGGTGGTCCACAGCCTCGCCAACGGCCCCGAAGTCAGGAACCCGCTGCTCGACACCAGCCGGCGCGGCTACCTCGAGGCGGTGAGCGTGAGCGCGTACAGCAACGTCGCGCTGGTCCGGCAGCTGGCGCCGCTCATGCGCCCGGGCGGGGCGTTCCTCTCGCTCACTTTCATGGCGAGTGAGCGGGTTATTCCCGGCTACGGCGGCGGGATGTCCTCCGCCAAGGCGGCGCTCGAGTCCGACACCCGGACGCTGGCCTACGAGGCGGGCCGCCGCTTCGGGGTGCGGGTGAACGCGATCTCCGCCGGCCCGCTCGCTTCCCGCGCCGCGAGCGCCATCGGCCTCATCGAGCGGATGATCGGCTACAGCCGGGCCAACGCGCCGCTCACCCGCGAGCTCGGCGCGGCGGATGTGGGCCACACCGCGGCGTTCCTCCTCTCGCCGCTCGCCGCCGGCATCACCGGCACGGTGGTATACGTGGACAACGGCTACCACGCGATGGGGATGGGAGTCGAAGGGCCCGGCACGGTCGGCGAGGGGGGCGGGGGCGCGGGCGGTAGCGGAGGACCGGCCTGATGCCGCCGGTCGAGCTGCCGCGAGGGGAGGGCGCCGGGGTGGTCGCGGCGGGTGCGGCGCTTGCCGGCCTGGCGGTGGCCGCCGGCGCGTTCGGGGCCCACGCGCTGCAGGACACGCTCACCGCGGCCGCTCTCCAGACGTACGAGACCGCCGCGCGCTACCACATGTATCACGCGATCGCCCTCCTGGTGGTGGGCCGGCTCCTCTCCCGTCGTGCCACTTCGCTCCTGCGCGCCACCTTCTGGCTCTTCCTCGCCGGCATCTTGCTCTTTTCGGGAAGCCTCTACGCGCTGGCCCTGACCGGCGAGAAGGCGCTCGGCTACCTGACACCCATCGGCGGCGCGGCCTTTCTCGCCGGGTGGGCGTGCCTGGCGCTGGCCAAACTGCGGCCGGCCCGGCCCTGATCGCCCCGGCCGCGGGGGGGCTGGCGCACCTGAGGGGCGCCGCCGCCAGCCTGCTCATCCTCTCGCTCGGCGCTGTCGCCTGCGCCGGCGATGCGGCAGACGACGCCGCCTCGCCGGAAAGCGGCGGCTCGGCGCAGTTCGGGCACGTGGTCATCGTGGTGGAGGAGAACACCAACTACTCGAGCGTCATCGGCAGCTCCTCGATGCCGTACCTCAACGGCCTGGCGAACCAGTACGGGTACGCCACCCAGTACTACGCCAACACCCACCCGTCCATCGGCAACTATTTCATGCTCACGACGGGCCAGATCATCACCAATGACGACGGCTACACCGGCACCGTCACGGCGGACAACGTGGTGCGGCGGCTCATCGCCGCGGGGAAGAGCTGGAAGGCGTACGCCGAGGACCTGCCCTCGGTGGGCTACCTCGGCCACGGCGTGGTGGGCAACTACGCCGCCCGCCACAATCCGATCGTGTACTTCTCGGACGTGCTGAACGACCCCGACCAGGCGAAGAACGTGGTGCCGTTCACCCAGTTGGCCAGCGACCTCGCCAACGGCACCCTGCCGAACTACTCGTTCGTGGTGCCCAATCTCTGCAACGACGGGCACGACTGCGGCCTGAGCACCGCGGACAGCTGGCTCAAGAACCAGATCGCCCCGCTTCTCGCGAGCGGGGTGTTCCTGGAGGACGGGCTCCTGATCATTACCTTCGATGAGTCGGCGAGCGACAACACGAGCGGGGGCGGGCGGATCGCGTGGGTGGTGGTGAGCCCGAAGGCGAAGACCGGCTACACGTCCACCACCTTCTACCAGCACCAGAGCACGCTCCGGCTCATGCTCAAGGGGCTCGGGATCACCAGCTTCCCCGGGGCATCGTCGGGCGCGCCGGACATGTCGGAGTACTTCGTGCCCTGACTGGGGACTCGGGTCAGGGGTCAGCGGTCAGGGATCAGGGCATGGCAGGCTCACCCGATCCCTTACCCCTGACCCCTGACCCCTGATCCCTCTCCACTTGCGGGCGGGCGGCGCGCGTCCTATCTCTAGGCGTGCCGCCGCTCGAGCGAACCGACTCCCTACTGGATTCTTCCGGCCTCTCCCTCCTCATCCCGTGAGCGTTTTTCCAGTTCGCCGCCTCCGCCGGCTCCGGCGGACCGCCACGCTCCGCCGCCTGGTGCGGGAGCACGAGCTGTCGCCTGGAGACCTGATCCAGCCGGTGTTCGTGGTCCACGGCGCCGCCGTCGAGCGGGAGATCCCAGCGATGCCCGGGGTGTTCCACCTCTCGGTGGACGAGGCGCTGGACCGGGAGGCCGACCGGCTGACGGCGCTGGGAATCCCCGGCCTCATCCTCTTCGGCCTCCCCGCCGGCAAGGACGAGATCGGCTCGGAGAATTTCGCGGCCGACGGCATCGTGCAGCAGGCGCTGCGCCGGCTCCGCCGGCACGCGCCGGGCCTCCTCCTCATCACCGACGTGTGCTGCTGCGAATACACCAGCCACGGGCACTGCGGGATCCTCCGGGGGGAGACGGTGGACAACGACTCCACGCTGGAGGTGCTGGGCCGGGTGGCGGTGAGCCACGCGGAGGCCGGCGCCGACATCGTGGCGCCGAGCGGCATGATGGACGGCATGGTCGGCGCGATCCGCGGCGCCCTCGACGCCGCCGGACACACCGAGTGCGCCATCCTGAGCTATGCGGTGAAATACGCCAGCGCGTTCTACGGGCCCTTCCGCGAGGCGGCCGACAGTACCCCGGCGTTCGGGGACCGGCGAGGGTACCAGATGGATCCGCCCAACCTGCGAGAAGCCTTGCGGGAAGCGGCGCTGGACGAGGGCGAAGGCGCCGACCTGCTGATGGTGAAGCCCGCGCTCCCCTATCTCGACGTGGTCCGCGCGGTGCGGGAGCAGACGACGCTGCCGCTGTTCACCTACAACGTGAGCGGCGAGTATGCGATGGTGAAGGCGGCGGCGGCCCGTGGCTGGCTCGACGAGCGCCGGGTGGTGCTGGAGGCCCTGACGGGGATGCGGCGGGCGGGAGCGGACGCCATCCTCACCTACCACGCGAAAGACGCGGCCCGCTGGCTGCTGGATGCCGACCACCCGCTCTGAGTCGCTCTTCGCCGCGGCGCAGCGCCTCCTCCCCGGCGGGGTGAGCAGCCCGGTGCGCGCGTTCCGGGGGGTCGGCGGCACGCCGCGGTTCATCGCGCGCGGCGAGGGGGCCTGGCTCGAGGACGTGGACGGCAATCGCTACGTGGACCTGGTGCTCTCCTGGGGGCCGCTCCTCCTGGGGCACGCCCATCCCGCCGTGGTGCGGGCGATCACCGACGCCGCAGCGCGCGGCACCACCTACGGCGCGCCGACCGAAGCCGAGCTCCGGCTGGCGGAACGGATCGTCTCCACGTTCCCCTCGATCGAGATGGTCCGGTTCGTGAGCTCGGGCACCGAAGCCACGATGAGCGCGATCCGGCTGGCGCGCGCGGCCACTCGCCGGCGGGCGATCGTGAAGTTCGAGGGCTGCTATCACGGCCACGCCGACCACCTGCTCGCGGCGGCGGGCTCCGGGGTGGCGACGCTCGGCCTCCCGGATTCCCCCGGTGTTCCGGAGGCGACGGTCGCCGACACGCTGGTCCTTCCGTACAACGCGCTCGACGTCGCCGAGGAATTGTTCCGGCGCCGGGGCGAGGAGATCGCCGCGGTCATCGTCGAGCCGGTCGCGGCCAACATGGGCGTGGTTCCGCCGGCGCCCGGTTACCTGGAGGGGCTCCGCGCGCTGACTACCCGTCATGGCGCCCTGCTGATCTTCGACGAGGTGCTGACCGGCTGGCGGGTCCACCCCCAGGGAGGGCAGGTGCTCTACGGGATCCGGCCCGACCTCACCTGCCTGGGCAAGGTGATGGGCGGGGGACTGCCGGCCGCCGCCTACGCCGGGCGCCGCGATCTGCTGGAGCGGGTGGCCCCAGCGGGTCCGGTGTACCAGGCCGGCACCCTGTCCGGAAATCCGCTCGCCATGGCAGCCGGTCTCGCGACGCTCACGCTCCTCGAAGGCGGCGCCCTGTGGCGGGCCGCGGAGCGGTGGGCCGCCGACGCAGAGCTGATTCTGACCCGGGCCGCCGCCGAGGCGGGCGTCCCCCTCGTGGTGCAGCGCGCCGGCACGATCCTCACCCCCTTTTTCACGGCGGGACCGGTGCGGGACTTCGCCGGCGCTACGGCCTCCGATCGGACGGCGTACGCCCGCTTCTTTCATGACATGCTGGATCACGGCGTCCATCTCCCGCCTTCCCCCTTCGAAGCCGCGTTCACGTCGGCGGTGCACGGGAGCGCCGAGCTCGACGTCTTCGCGTCCGCCGTCTCGACCGCCTTCGCGCGGATCGCGGCGTAGCCCCGGGGGCACGCCGCATGTCGCGGACACTCCGCCTCGGCACCCGGGGGAGCCCCCTGGCCCTCTGGCAGGCGCGCCGGATCCAGGCGCTGCTCGAGCGGGCCGGCACCCGGACCGAGCTGGTGACGATCCGCACCACCGGCGACCTCATCGCGCAGGTCCCGCTCGCCCGGATCGGAACGGTTGCGCTCTTCACCGCGCAGCTGGACGAGGCCCTTCTCGCGGAGCGGATCGATCTCGCGGTCCATTCGCTCAAGGACCTGCCGACCGGTTCTTGCCCGGGCATCGAGATCGCCGGGGTGAGCGAGCGCGAGGATCCGCGCGACGCCCTGGTGGGACGGGGGCCGATCCGGTGGGGCGAGCTCCCCCGGGGCGCCACCATCGCCACCAGCAGCCTGCGCCGCCGGGCCGAGCTGCTCCGGGCCCGCCCCGACCTCGACGTGGTCGAGATCCGCGGCAACGTGGACTCCCGTCTCGCGAAGCTGGACGCGACCCCCGCCTGGACCGCGACCGTACTCGCCACAGCCGGGTTACTCCGGCTCGGCCTCGGCGATCGCATCGGCGAGCGGCTCCCCTTCGACCTCATGCTGCCGGCGCCGGGACAGGGCGCTCTCGCGGTCACCACGCGAGACGGAGACCGGGCCACCGCTCTGGTGGTTCGTTCGGCGGTTCACCACGTCGCCACCGCGCTCTGTGTGGCGGCCGAGCGGGCGTTGCTCGGGCGGCTGGAGGGAGGATGCCAGGTGCCGGTGGGAGCCTTCGCCCGGGTCGTAGGAGAGGCCGGCGCTGTGGAGGTCGAGCTTACCGCCCGGGTCGTTTCCCTCGATGGGGCTCACGCCGTGGAGCGCAGCGTGACGGCGCCCGCGGCGGACGAGGCCGCCGCCGCTCGGCTGGGCGAGGCCCTGGCGGCTGCGCTTCGGCAGGCCGGCGCCGAGCCGATCCTCGAGCGGGCCCGCGCGGCGGCGCCCCCGGCCGAGGTGACCGAGCCGTGAGGCGCGTGGTGGTGACGTTGTCCGCCGGCGCGCTCCCGGGGCTTGCCGAGGCGTTGGCGAAGGACGGGATCACCGTCCTGGAATGTCCACTGCTCCGATTCGAGCCGCCGGCCGATTGGGGACCTCTGGACCGCGCGCTCGCCGAGCTCTCGAGATACCGGGCCTTGGCGCTCACCTCGCCGCGCGCCGCGGAGGCGGTCGCGTCCCGCTGCCGGGATCTCGGCGTACATCGAGACGGGGACCGTCCCGTCGCCTGGGCCACCGGCCCCGCCACAGCGGCGCCGCTCGGAGATGTGTTCGGCGCCGTCCGCGTTCCCGGGGCGGCCGCAACCCGCGGCGTGGGCGCCGGCCTCGCTCTCGCCGAGGCGATGCTCGCCGCGAACATCGAATCCCCGGTGCTCTATCCTGGCGGGGACATCCGCCGGGATGAGCTCACCCGGCGGCTCACCGAGGCGGGGATCATGGTCGCGGAGGTCGTCTGCTATCGCTCCGTCCTGGCCCCGGACACCGAGGCTCGCGCGGCAGCCGCCCGCGCCGACGTTCTGGTGGTCGGGAGCCCACGGGTGGCCGAGCTGCTCGCGTCGGTCTGCCCCGCCGGCCACCGCCCGCGGCTTCTGGTCCTCGGACCCACCACCAGGACGGCGAGCCGGCGGCTCGGCTGGCCGCCGGATGCGGAGGCCGGCCACGCGACGACTGTGGACGTCGCGAAAGCGCTGGGTGCGCTGTTGAGGCGCGCCTCGTGACTGGCGGGCCGGCTCGATGAACGACCTCCTGCTCCGGGCCTGCCGGAGGGAGGTGGTGGAACGGCCGCCGGTCTGGATCATGCGCCAGGCGGGGCGGTACCTGCCCGAGTTTCGCGCCCTCCGCGCCAGGGCCGACTTTCTCACCCTGGTCACCGACTCCGCGCTGGCCGCCGAGGCGACTCTGCTCCCGGTTGACCTGATCGGCGTGGACGCCGCGATCATCTTCAGCGACATCCTGGTGGTGCCGCGCGCGATGGGCATGGAGTTGAGCGTCGAGGACGGAATCGGCCCCCGGTTTCCGTCGCCGCTCCGGTCCCCGTCCGATTTCGAGCGCCTGCGCGACTTGACCCCGGAGGAGGAGCTCGGCTTTGTGCTGGCTGCGATCCGTATCGCGCGGCAGGAGCTCGCGGACCGGGCGCCGCTCATCGGGTTCGCCGGGGCGCCCTGGACCCTCGCCTGCTACATGATCGAAGGCCAGGGCTCGCCGCGGCCAGACCGGGCGAAGCGCCTCCTGGCCGAGCGTCCGGACCTGGCGCACGGGCTGCTGGCCCGGCTCGCGGTGGTCGTGGGACGCTTTCTCCAGGCTCAAATCCGGGCCGGCGCCCAGGTCGTCCAGCTCTTCGAATCCGCTGCGGGGGCGCTGGCCCCGGCGGACTTCCGCGAATTCGCGCTCCCCTACCTCGCCACCACCCTCGGCCTCGCCAGGGAGGCGGGCGCCCCGGTCATCGCCTTTGCGCCGGGCGCCGGATGGGCCCTCGAGGAGATCGCCCGTGGGGCCGGAGCGGACGTGGTGGGCATAGACTGGCAGACCGATCCGGCCGAAGCCCGGCGGCGGCTGGGGGGAGACGCGGTGGCAATCCAGGGCAACCTGGATCCCGGCTGGCTGCACTGCCCCCCGAAAACCATCCAGGCACGGACCCGGGCGATGCTTCAGGCGTTCCACGGCCCCGGATATATCGCCAACCTGGGGCACGGCATCCTTCCGGACACGCCGGTGGAGCACGCGCGGGCGTTCGTGGAGGCCGTGAAGGGGCAGACGCTGTAGTCGCTTGCAAGGCTCCGCGGTTTGCGGCAGATTAGGAGCGCGTCCCGCCTGGACCGCGACGGTCCTGCCGGGAGGGAAAGGAGTTTGAGACATGCCGCCCGTCCGGTCTCACACTCTTCTGCATGGCGCGCAGGCCGGCCTCGCGGCCGGCGCGGTGGTCGCGCTGTGGTTTCTGGTCGTGGATCTGACCCAGGGTCAGCCGTTCCACACTCCCGCCCTCCTGGCCAGCGCGCTCGTCGGGCAGTCCGAGGCGGCCACCGTCCGACTGGTGGCGATGTACACGGTGCTCCATTTCGGCACCTTCGCCCTGCTCGGAATGGCCACGGCTTCCCTCCTGCTCGCCACCGGCCTTGCTCCCAGTCTCCTGCTCGGAGCCCTGTTCGGGATCGGGGTGTTCGACAGCGTGCATTACGGCGCGCTGCTGGTGACCGGCACCGGCGTGCTTTCGGTGCTGCCTCCGCTGCACGTGCTCCCTGCCAACCTGCTGGGCGGCCTCGTGATGATGGCCTGGCTCCACCGGGCAGAGCACTGGGAAACGCCTTTCGGGCTCGCGATCCTGCGGGGGTACCCGCTCTGGGCCAAGGGCCTGGTCAGCGGACTGCTCGGGGCGGGAGTGGTGGCGCTCTGGTTCCTGGTGCTCGATATCCTGCGAGGCCGGCCGTTCTACACCCCCGCCGCGCTCGGCTCGCTGGTGTTCCTCGGCGCGACCAGCCCGGCAGGTGTGCAGGTGAGCGTGGGGGTGGTCGCCGCGTACACACTCCTTCACCTCGCCGCCTTCGCGGGCGTGGGGGTGCTGCTGGAGTGGAGCGCGGGACGCATCGAGCGGGTGCCGGGGATGTGGCTCATGGCCCTGCTGATACTCATCGTCCTGGAAGCCCTCTTCCTGGGCACCGCCGGCAGCCTGAGCGGGTGGGTGCTCGGCGACCTGGGCTACTGGGCGATCGGGATCGCCAATCTCGCCGCGGTGGCCGCGATGGGCGCCTGGGTCTGGGCCTCCCATCCGCAGTTGCGACACGGCCTCGTGGACCAGCCGGTCCAGACGCGGGTGTAGCGCTACTCCGGGAGCGGGTCGCTGGTCTTCACCGTCGGCCATAGCCATTCGGTTGTCGCGGAGGGCGCCGGCCCCGGCGATCGTCCGGGGGCGAGCCGGTGTGTCCTGCCGTTCCCCGCGGCGCTGCTTCGCTACCCGCCTGGCGCGATCGAGGGACCACATCCTGACGGTGCTGGAGCGAGTGGGCCCGCGAGACATGAAGACGTGACTAATGAGGCCAACTACTGGGCTGGGGGTCGTGGCCGGGGACCCCCTCGGAGAGGCGACGGCGCCGTGGCCGGGCTGGGCCGTCATCGATTGCGCAGGTGGCCGCCGTAACAACCGCATCAGCCACCCCAGTCGCGGCCCATCACGACCGAGGAGCCGCGACAGGCCGCGGGCTCGAATCGGTAATCCGTGTCACGAGACGCGCGGGAGAGGCGGCGGGCAGCAGAATTGGTGGCGGGCTGGTGGGCGAGCAGGTAGGTATACATCTAGTTAGGTGGCGTGAGGGAACTGTGGTTCCAGCTATGCACGGCCGTACTGCTCGGGAGCATCATCTCTTGCCGAGGCTGACCCTAGCCTACGGCATCCTGCTCGTCACGGCCTGCGATATCCTGACTGGCAGAGTTTGTACCGATGAAGCAGTCAGCGGCATCAACGTTCGGGTACGGGACTCCGTGTCGGACCGTCCCGCCGGATTTGGCACGACCGTTCTGGCCAAGGACGGCGCCTATGTCGAAAGCCTGACCTTCTCCGGGGCAATCGACTCGATGACCTTCTTCGGGGCATTCGAACGGCCAGGACGTTACACCGTCGAGGTCACGAACCCGGAGTATCATCCGTGGCGGCGGACGGATCTCACGGTGAAGAACGGACCGTGTCATGTCGTGCCGGTGAGCGTGGAGGCGCGCCTCCAGCAGCTTCCCTAGCCCCGATCTACACGGACTGGAGAGCGATCACTTCGAGTTGCTCCTACTCCAGTTCACGCCACCTAACCCGCGCTTGCTGCTGGCCGGGGCGTCAGCGCGCCGCCAGCCGCGCGGTATCTTCTTTTCCCGGGGCTGCGCGGCTGGCGCCGCACGCCTCCGGCAGCAGAAACGCCGGTCGTTAGGCGCACCGTATTGAGGTTTCCATGGCCCTCTCCAGTCAGCAGCCCACGACTCTCGATGTGGTCCAGACCGTCATTATCACCGTCTTCGGCATCGCCGCCGCGGCTTGGACGATCCCGAAGTCCATTGCCGCTGTCGGTGCGGCGGTCGGCCTCGCCGCTGGGGGCGCGGCTGCCACCGCCACCCCGTGGGCGGCCCCTGTCGCCTCCGTTGGGCTTGGCGTGACGGGTGTCACGCTGCTCGTCATGGTGTTGGTAAGGGCCTCAAAAGAGGCCCGCCGAGAGCCGTATGAATGGACCCTTCCAATTCTGGGAATTGGTGGTTCCCTCTTTCTGGACATCTCAAAAGAGTTCGCTGTGGACAATGCGGTCTTAAAGATCGCCCTCTCCGCTGCGATCGCCTATTCCGTCGTGGTGGCTGGGGCACTGTACAAGCGGGGTGGAGTGCCATGGCGTACCATCGCCATCCTGCTCGTCCTCCTGCCTCCCAGCTCCGTCCTCGTTCAGAACATGAGCTCACGAGCAGCGACCGGGCTCTCTGCCGCCATCCGTGAGATTCCCACGCCTGTCTGGATTCGCATCGGTGGGTTTGTGCTAATATCCAGCGCCGTCGCGCTGTTGCACTATCTGACGCGTCGGGACAGCCCTCACAACCGGCGTTAGCGGTGTCCTGGGCATGAGATCACCACGAGGCTTCGCCGCAGCCGTTGTCTTCCTATCGGCGCTCCCGATGGCGGCTCTCTTTCAAGCGATTGCGGGCGGTGACCCCGAGATCGTCGTCCATGTGGCGCTCGCGTTGGGCGCTGCGCTTATGGCGCTCGCGGTCTTCGACTTTCGGACACCACGATGGATTGCCTGGACCGGATCCGCGTCGCTGGGCGTCTGGCTGTGATCTTCCTGCTCCAAGGCGTGAGCGAACTGACGCACAACGAGTCCCTGACCCATCTTGGTTTTCAAGTTCTTGGCCAACGGGTGGAGGCCTGGGCAGGTGATCTCTTTGTCCTGTGGTGTATCGTGGTGTTGTTCACGGATAGCCGGGGATGGACAAGGATCGCGGGTGCCGGCGCACTCGCTCTGGTCGTTGCCATGAGGGGCTACGCGTACTACCTGTCTTATCTGGGTACGTCTTTGAGCGCGGCAGCGCCCGCACTGAAGCTGTTGGCGCTCCTGCCGTTCGCATGGCTTCTCTTCGAAACCAGGAAGACGGGCCCGGCCCAACTTGTAAGGATCTCCTCACCGTGAACGACGCAGAGCGACTCGACAGGCTGTTTCGGGAGGCCGTATCCGCCATTGATGCCGGCGATATCAGCACCTTACAGGGCCTCCTGGCTCAACATCCCCGTCTGGTCCAGGAGCGCCTCAAGTCTCCCGGCGCCTGGTTGCGGGCCCAGATCGGGGAAGCACTCGATCGGTTCTTCAAGCATCCCTATCTCCTGTGGTTCCTGACGGAGGATGCGGTTCGCACGGGGAAGCTGCCTGGCAACGTTGCCGCCATGGCGCGCGTCATCATCGAAGCCGCCAGGCAAAATCGCGTCAACGACTTGCAGAAGCAGCTCGATTCGACGCTCCACTTCACGGTGTGTTCCCCGATCGGCAGGGACAACGGCCTGCAGCTGGAACTGCTCGACGTGCTGATTGATGCGGGCGCGTCGACAGACGGAGCGCCTGTTCAGGCACTCATCTGCCACAACCCGGCAGCGGCTCAGCACCTGCTAAGGCGCGGGGCAGCCCTGACGCTCCCCGCCGCAGTGTGTCTGGAGCTTTGGCCTGAAGTCATCCGCCTCGGGCGGAACGCGACCGGAAGAGAGAAGCAAATCGCACTGGCACTGGCTGCACTCAATGGGAAGGCAAACGGACTGGCTCGGTTGCTTCCGCTCGGCGTCGACCTGAACGCTTTCAGTACCGGGTTCTATACCCATGCCACGCCGCTGCACCATGCGGTCTGGTCCGGCTCGCTGGATGCGGTCAAGGTGCTGGTCGAGGCAGGAGCGAACCTCGCCACGAAAGACAAGGCGGAACACGCAACCCCGCTGGGCTGGGCCGAGTACGCCCAGACTCTGCCGGAGCGCGGCGAGCAGGGGAAACAATATGGCGAGATCGCGGCCTATCTTCTGGCGAAGGGGGCCCCGGCGTGACCAGTGCCGTCGCGCCGTTGGGGTAGCCCGCGATCGTCGTTCGGATTTCGTCAGGAGGGTTGGTCGTGCAGCACGAAACGGCGGGACTGCTGGCTTTCATCCGGGCGGCGGAGCGGCTGAAGGACACCGACCGCAGCGGCTGGACATCCGCCGGACGGCGCGACAGCGTCGCCGGGCATACCTGGCGCCTCTGCCTGATGGCCGTCGTCCTCCATCCCGCATTCCCCGACGCGAATCTCGAGAAGCTTCTCAAGATCTGTATCCTGCACGACCTGGGGGAGGCGGTCGGGGGCGACATCCCGGCCCCCGAGCAGCCCGCCCGGGGGAACAAGAGCGCCGCGGAGCGCGCCGACCTGATTCGCTTCCTCGCTCCCCTGCCGGAGCACCTCCGGAGCGAGCTGGTCGCCCTCTGGGATGAATACGAAGCCGCCGCGACCCTCGAAGCACGGCTCGCCAAGGCTCTCGACAAGCTGGAAACGCTCATCCAGCACAACCAGGGTGCGAACCCTGCCACCTTCGACTACGACTTCAACCTCGACTACGGACGGGAATACACCGACGTGCACCCCCTTCTGGCGGAGATCCGGGCCGAGCTGGACGCCGAAACGGTACGCCGC
Organism: Gemmatimonadales bacterium; assembly: GCA_036004545.1. Lineage (GTDB taxonomy): Bacteria > Gemmatimonadota > Gemmatimonadetes > Gemmatimonadales > GWC2-71-9 > JABFSM01. The sequence goes on along the minus strand of DASYRI010000241.1, from coordinate 20,180 downwards.
TCCAAGGCGTCCACACGCCGCACGCTTCGGGAGGAGTAGGGTAAGCGCCCCTAGTCACCGATCAGCACGACTTCGCGCACGCCTTTGACCCGGGCGTCGGTCGAGTCGATCAGCCGGATGCCGAGTCCGTCGCTCTTGCGCACCCAGTAGAGCTGGCGCCGACCGCTATGCTCCAGCACCATCCGCCAGCAGGCGAATTCGCCCGCCGGCACCCGGATGGTCTCTTCGCCTTCGACTCGCAGGCGGATTGGAACGAAGACGTCGTTGTCCCGCACCGCCCACCCCAGCAGCGACAGGCTGCCCCGCCATCCCGCGTGAAGCGAAACGCCCATCAGGAAGAGCGGAGCCAGCGGGTCGGGCACAAAGGGTCCGGCTTCGGAGGGAAGCCGCCGGTCGAAGCTTCGCTGCGCGACGACCTTTCCGTCCCGCTCGGCCGACATCTCGCCCATGAAGCGCAGCCCGTCGAGTCGCTGGGAGATGTTGATGCGGGAATAGCTGTGGTAGGGCGCCTCGTGGGCCACGTTGGTGAGGGTGCTCAGGTCCGCGCGCGACACGAGGGCGGTGTCCACCACCCGCTGCGCCGGGCTCGCGTCATCCAGCTCGGTCGAGACGACCCGCCAGACAGCGCGGCCATCGAGCGCGGCCGGTTCGATCCCGATGCGGACCTCGAGCCGCGACGTCACCGCACCGCTCATGCTCCGCATGATACGGGCGAGCCGAACCGTCAAAGGGCGCATTCGATCGGCGACGTCAACCACGACCGCCGGCACCGAAGGCCCCGGCGGCTGGGCGACAGCCACTCCGCCGGCGAACCACGACTCGCCGGCCGCCAACGGCTCGTCGCTCGCAGGGCGGAAGACCCGGGAGAGCCCGGCCACCAGCAGCAGCGCCGCGGCGATCGCGATCGGGGCGCGCAGCGCCGAGCGGGAGCGGGGCGCGTCGCCATGGGGGAGTATGACCCGCGCCCCCGCGCGGCGCGAGGCGAGAATCCGCTCGAGCAGAATCTCGTCCGCCGCGGGCACCGGCAGCTCGACCAGCTCGGGACGGATCGCTTCGGCGAACTCGTCCAGGCCGCGGCGCCTCCATCGGAACCAGCCCATTCAGCCCTCCTCCGACAGCGCGCGGCGCATGGTGCGCAGCGCCCGATGGAGCCGCACTTCCGACGCCCCCGTCGAGATGCCGAGCATGCCGGCGATCTCGGCGTGGCTGAATCCTTCGATCTCCTTGAGCACCAGCACCGCCCGGAGCGAGGCCGGTAGCGCGGCCAGCGCATCCACCAGATCGATCCGGCCGGCCGGATCGGCCGGTCGCGTGGCGACGGCATGGGCTGCCTCGAGCGCGACCTCGCGCCTGGAGGGCGCCCGCAGCCGGCTGAGCGCAAGTCGCACCGTCACCCGCTTGAGCCAGGCGGCCAGCGCGCCGCGCTCCTCGTATTTTCTGAGCGCCTCGGGGAGCCCGAGGAAGAGGTCGTGCACCACGTCCTCCGCATCGGCGCGGGAGAGCAGCAGCCGATAGGCGACCGCCAGGGCCGCGTCCGCAAAGCGCCGGTAGAGCATCGCGAGCGCGGCCGGATCGCCCGCGCGCGCTGCCGCCACCACGCCCAGGAGATCGGACCCATCCCGCTCTTCCGGCTTCAGTGCTGTAGCCGCCTTTTCCACTCGAGGGCTCGGGTTTCTCGTGGGTCCAGCTCCAGTGCTTTGGCGTAGGCGGCCGCGGACCCGGAGCTGTCGCCTGAGGCGGCCAGCGCGAGGCCATAGCTGGTGTGGGCCCGCGCGGACCGGGGGTAGATCTCGGTCAGCACCCGGGCGAGCAGCACCGCTTCGCTCACCCGTCCCCACTCGAGCGAAGTGCGTACCAGCTGGTCGTTGAAATACCAGAAATCATCGACCTGAGGGAACCTCTCGTTCGGGTTGGGAGCCGGCGGCCGGAAGACCTCCCGGGCGCGCGCGAACTGCTGCCCGGCGGCTTTCGGGTTGCCCGCGGCGGCGAGCGCGTAGCCGTGGACGAGATATGCGCTGGACAGCTCCGGGAAGAGCTCGGTGAGGCCGCGGGAGAGCGCCACGGCCTCGGGCAGCCGATGGTCGGCGACCAGCGCCCGGGTCACGAGGTCGCCGCCGTGGAAATAACCCGCGAACTCCTGGGATGTCTTGGTCTGCTTGAAGGAGCGCAGGCGGTCGAGCTGGGTTTCCACTCCGCCGGTGCGAATGCGTTCCAGTGCCTCGGGAATGCCGGGCGGCCGCTGGCTTTCCGCATCGGCGACCCAGCCCTCGATCTCCAGCTCGATGTCCACACTGTCCGCCATCGTCGCGTTGCGCGCCCGGGTGAACCATGAGTTGAAGGTATCGCCGCCCAGAATGCCGAAATCTCTTCTCGCCAGTCGCAGCGCGCCCGCCGCGTTCAGGATCATCCAGCGCGACTCGGGGCTCCGGGTCGGAGGCCGCGCGAACCGGAACGGGATCACGATGCGTTTGGTGACGCCGTGCATGGTGAGGGGCCCTTCCGCCAGCCATTCCCCGCCTGAGGACCTCACCTCCTCGCTCTGAAACATGATGGTCGGAAAGCGCTCGACGTCGAAGAAGTCGCTGGTCCTGAGGTGCTCGTCGCGATGGGGCCAGCCGGTGTCGAGGCTGTTCGCTTCGATGATCACGGTCACCGACGACCTGGCGGGATCGGCCGGGTCGTAGAGGATGGTGCCGTGCACCTGGGTGAATCGCCCTTTGATCCGGTTGAAGGCGAACCCGATCGAGAATTCGACGATCGAGTGACCGGCGTCGATGGCGTATTCCTGGAGGGGTGGGGCGGGAGACGGTCCGTGGATCGAGATGGCAGCCAGCAGGGAGAGCATCGGCGCTCCAGGAGGGGTCTCCTTATAGAACGCGGCTGGAGCAGGTAAGCTTACAGACCGCGTGGCTTACGCCGGCTGGGACTTCCACCGCTGCGGCTCTGCCCCCTGCCATCAGCCTCCGCCCGGGGTCTCCCGCTCCTCTTCCTGCGCCTCCCCGCTCCCGGTTCCGCCCAGCCCGAACAGCTCCCGGGCGATCCGCGCGTACTCCGTGGCGTGCCCGTTCCCGGCCTCGACCCGCAACCGCGCCGTGGGCCGGTGGAGGAGCTGGTTGACCAGGGTCCGGGAAAAGCGCTCGAGTCGGCGGCGGAGCTCGGCGTCGGCGGCGGGCAGCCGCCGCAGGACCCGCGCGAGCTCCCGGGCGCGAACCTGCTCGGCCTGCCGCCGGAGCTCGGCCACCACCTCTGGGACGCCGGAGCCGGCCTGCGACGCCTCGAAGCGCTCCACCTCCTCGACTACGATCGCCTCGGCCCGGGGGACCTCCTTCCGGCGCCGGGCCAGGCTCCGATCCAGCCGGATCTGGAGATCGTCGAGATCGAAGAGCTGTACGCCGGGAATCTCCCGCACGGCCGGCTCCACGTCGCGAGGCACCGCGATGTCGATGAAGACGAGCGGCGCCGTCCGCTCCGCCGCCACCCGGCGGACCTCGGACGCGGCGACCACCGGGTGGGGGGCGCTGGTGGAACCGATCACGATGTGGGCTCGGGCGAGGACCGACGTCAACTCCTCGAACGTCCGCGCCTCGCCCCCCCACGCGCTCGCCAGCGCCGCGGCCGACGCCGTTGTCCGGCTCACCACCACGATCTCGCCCGCCCCCTGGGAACTGAGCGCGGTGACCGCTTTCCGCGCCATGAGACCCGCGCCGAGCACTGCTACACACTTCCCCCCCACGCCGCCTGCGGCTCGCGCCGCCAGCTTCACCGCGAGCGAGCTGATGCTCCCGGAGTCCCTGCCGATCGCCGTTTCCGAGCGCACCCGCCGGCCGGAACGGATCGCGGTGCGGAAGAGCGCGGTCAGCGCCGGACCGGTGGAGCCCAGGCGCACCGCGACCTCATGGGCCCCGGCGACCTGGCCCAGGATCTCCGATTCTCCCAGGACCATCGAGTCGAGGCCGGCCGCCACTCGGCAGAGATGCCCGGCCGCCGCGGCGCCGGTGTAGCACAGGAACCGGGACCCGAATGCAGCGGGGTCGACCGAGAGGGCGTCGGCGAGGAAGTCGGTGAGGAGCGGGCCGGGCGCCGAATCGCCGGCCGAGCCCTCCGGCGGCGCGGTGTAGACCTCCAGCCGGTTGCAAGTCGAGAGGATCACCAGCTCGGAAACGCCGATCCGTCCCGCCGCTCTCGCCCGACCGGCGCGCGTCAGAGCCTCCTCGAGTGCCTGCCCGGAGAGCGACAGCCGCTCCCGGAGCGCCACGGGCGCGGTATGATGGGTGATGCTGAGGCAGCGGATGGTCATCGCGTGGGGTGGCTCACTCCAGGAACCGGTAGCGAAACGTCAGACACCCCGCTTCCAGACCAGGGCAGTAATAGCTGATCAGCTCCAGCTTGGCGAAGCGTCCCTCGCTGGTCCGCACGACATAGAGATGGCCTTTCGGAACCAGCAGGTGCGACAGCATGCCGTAGGAATACCATCGCCGGATGCCCGGGTTGATGGAATCCGACCCGGTGGTATTGGTCATATAGCCGGATTCGGGGGGCCGCGCCAGACTGTCGAAGGCGACGGCGCCCGCATCGGCGATCGCCCCCGAAGCGATGACATGGAACCGGCGGATTGCGATGTCCCATCCGGCGGTATCCGGCGGCGCCAGGGTCCGGCCCCGCTCGAGATCCACGAAGCGCCACCGCTCCGGGTCACGCGCATCAATGGTGAGGGTGTCCGGTCCCCGCCCACCGGCGCGGGGCGTTACGGCCTCGCGGGGCGCGAACGCGGCGCTTTCGTGGCGGGTGAGGGAGGACGCGAGCAGATAGCCAAGGAGCCCCAGGAATACCCCGAACCCGCCGAAGAGCCACACGGAGGAGCGCACGGCCTAATGAAGCAACCGGCCGGCGGTCTGTCAAAGCCGGGTTCCGGCTAGATTACCCGCGGACCGGCCCGGCCTCGCCGATGACCCCGTTCTGAACGCCATGCCACGCGAATCCCGACAATTCGTTCGTTTCCTGCTCCTGAAGCTGGATCCCGCCTGGCGGCGGCTGCCGGGGTCGGAGCAGCTGGCCCACAAGCAGGAATTCGGCGCCGCCGTCCATCGGTTCCACGCCCGCCTGCTGCTCAGGTCCTACAGTCTGGCGGGTACCCGCGGCGACGCCGACCTGATGCTCTGGCAGGTCGCGGACCAGCTCGAAACCTTCCAGGCGCTCCAGACCGTGCTCCTCTCCACCCGGCTGGGCGGGTATCTCTCGATCTCATACAGCTTCCTGGGCATGACCCGGCGTTCCATCTATCAGTTCCCGGATCTGCCCGAAGCCGACCGGCACATCGAGCTCAAGCCGCAGGATTCCCGCTACCTGTTCCTCTATCCCTTCGTCAAGACGCGCGAGTGGTATGCGCTCCCCCTCGAGCAGCGCCAGGCGATGATGGAGCAGCACGTAGGGATGGGGAGGAAGCATCCCGGGGTGCGGCTCAACACGGTGTATTCCTTCGGCCTCGACGATCAGGAGTTCCTCCTGGCCTTCGAGACCGATGACCCGGGCGACTTTCTCGACCTGGTGATGGAGCTGCGGGAGTCGGAGGCCTCACGCTACACGCTCCGCGACACGCCGATCTTCACCTGCATCCAGATGTCGCTCTGGGACGCGCTCGACTCCCTGGGCGGGGCCTCCGCATCGGGAGCGACCGAGACCGCGCCGGGAAGGGCGGACGGCTTCTGCGACGTCGCCGCCTTGGCGGATCTGACCGACGGGACCGGCAAGCGGGTGTACCTCGGCGCCGATGCAATATCACTCTTCAATGTCGGCGGCAGGATCTACGCCGTGAGCGATCGCTGTACCCACGGGCGGGCTTCCCTGAGCGAGGGACGGGTCGAACCCGGCACCTGCATCCTCCAGTGCCCGTGGCACGGCGGCCGGTTCGACCTCGCCACCGGACAGCCCGCCGCCCCGCCGGCGCGAGCGCCGATCAGAACCTATCGGGTGAAGATCGAAGAGGGCCGGATCCTTGTCGGCTGAGCCGGGACCGCGCTACGCGGTGCTCCTCCTTGCCTACGGCGCACCGGACAGCCTCGACGAGGTCGAGCCCTACCTCCGGGACGTGCGGGGAGGGCGACCCACCCCGCTCGCGGTGGTGGAGGAGGTGCGCCGGCGCTATGCGGCGATCGGCGGGCGCTCTCCCCTGCTCGAGCGCACCCGGGAGCAGGCCGCCGCGCTGGCGCGCTGCCTCGGGGAGGGGACACCGGTGTACGTCGGCATGCGCCACTGGCGGCCCTACGTCCGGGATGTCCTGGCGGAGATCCGCGCGAACGGGTTCGGCCGGGTGATCGCGCTCGCCCTCGCGCCACACTACTCGCGGCTCAGCATCGGCGCCTATGAGCGTGCCCTCGACGAGAGCCGCGGACCGCTCGAGGTGGCGATGGTGCGCCAGTGGCACGATCACCCCCGGTTCCTGGACGCCGTAGCGGAACGGGTGCGGGCGGCGCTGGAACGATTCGACCCCGGTGAGCGCGACCTGGTGCCTCTTCTGTTTACTGCGCACAGCCTCCCGCAGCGGATCACCGCCGAAGGCGATCCCTACGCCGCCCAGCTTGAAGCCAGTGTGACGGGCGTGCTCAAGAGACTGGGGCTGACCAGCGCCCGGTTCGCGTTTCAGAGCGCCGGCCGCACGCCGGAGCCCTGGCTCGGACCCGATGCCGCGCAGGTCCTGGAGGAGCTCGCCACCCAGGGCGCGCCGGGCGTGCTGCTCTGCCCCATCGGCTTCGTGAGCGACCATCTCGAGGTGCTCTACGACGTGGACGTGGAATACCAGGCGATGGCCCGGAACCGCGGCATGCGGCTCGAGCGCACCGAGTCGCTCAACGCGAGTCCCCTCCTCATCGAGGCGCTCGCGGACCTGGTGCGCGTCACCGCGGGAAACCGCGGCTGGAGCTGATGGACGTCGGTGTGGTGGGGGGCGGCCTCGCCGGCCTCACGGCGGCCCTGGAGCTGGCCGATCGCGGGCATTTGGTGACGGTACTCGAGGCCAGGGCCCGCTTCGGGGGCCAGATCGGGACCGGACACCACGACGGATTCGTCGTCGAGCAGGGCGCCGAGGGATTTGCGGCCCGGAGCAGCGCGGTGCCCGAGCTCTGTCGCCGGGTGGGACTCGGCGCCGGGCTGATCGCGCAGACCCGACACCGCGCGCTGGCCTGGCGCGACGGCGCCCTGGTGGAGCTCGAGGACGGCGAGGCGGCCGCTTTGCTCGGCATCCCGGTCGAGGCGGCGGACCTCGGGCGGGGGCTCCTCACCCTGCCCGGCGGGATGGGCGATCTGATCGCCGCCCTGGTGCAGAGCCTGGAGGGCCGGGCGGACCTGCGCACCGGGGCGCGGGTGAGCGCGCTGCTGCACCAGCCGGAAGAGGAGCGTGCCTGGCGCCTCGACGGTGCCGGGGGAAAGCGGCGGACGCACCTGGCCGTCGAAGGAGTGATTCTGGCGATTCCACCCCGGGCGGCCCGGACCCTGCTCAAACCGGCGCTCGGCAGCGGGTCGCTTCCCCCGAAGATGCGGTTCGGTTCCACCGTCGCCGTCACGCTCGCGTACCCGCGCGACGCCGTCACCCACTCCCTCGACGCCACCGGGTTCGTCGTAGAGGGCCCCGGGCAGGATGGCCTGCGCGCGGGTACCTTCTCCTCCTCGAAGTTCCCCGGGCGCGCGCCGGCCGGCTGGTGCCTCCTGCGCGTGTTCCTGACGCCGGAGCCGGGATTGACGACAACCAGCGCGGATACCTGGTGTGAGCGCGCCCACCGGCTGCTGACGCCGATTCTCGGCCTCACCCGGAGGCCTCGCGCCGGCTGGGTGAGCCGCTGGCGGGCCGCGCTCCCCCGCCCTGCCCCGGGCCATGCCGCGGCGGTGGCCGGCTGGCGGCGGCGGCTCAGCCGCTACGCCGCCATCGAGTGCGCCGGCGCCGCGCTCGACGGCGGGGGAATTGACGGCGCGGTGCGCTCGGGGCTCACCGCCGCCGCGCGGCTCGTGGCGCCCGCCCGGCAAACCGGGGAGCCCTGATGCGCGAGACAAAATTCCGGCAGGCGGCGTTCGTGTATCTGCACGTGGCGATCCTCTACGAGGCCGCTGCGTATGTGATGTGGCGACATGCGTTGCTTCCGACCACTCGGCTGGGGCCTCCGATACTCTGGCTGGTGCTGGGGGCCGGGATCGCGGGGCTGGTCGTCTACGGACTGCTCAAGTGGCAGAAGCCCTGGTTCGCGCGAGCGGTGTGGGCGGTGCACGCACTCCGGATTCCCACGCTCATCCAGGGCGCGTTCCTCACCGGCACCGGCGGACCGATCCTTCCCTCGTTTTATCTCACCGGCCTGGTGGTGGTGATGATCAACCTCTGGATGCTGGCGCGGGCGGGATGGGACCTGTGAAGTTCCGGACCTATCATCAGGTCGAGGGATCCGACGCCTCGCGCCTCGCCGAGCAGGTGGCCGCCCAGCGGCGCCGGGTCGAGGAGCGGCTGGGCACGATCGGCCGGGTGGTCGCGATCATGAGCGGCAAGGGCGGAGTCGGGAAGAGCTACGTCACCGCCGCGATCGCGCTCGGGCTGGCAGACCGGCTCCCCGGCGGGGTCGGGGTCCTCGACGCCGATCTCAAGGGCCCCACCGCGGCGCGGCTGCTCGGCGCCAGCGGGCCGGTGCGCCTCGACCAGGACGGCGTGCATCCCGCTCCGGGGCAGAGCGGGGTCAAAGTGTTCTCGATGGACCTCCTGCTCGAGGACGGCCAGCCGCTTCGGTGGAACGAGCCGGCACACGAGCGATTCGTCTGGCGGGGTGTGCTGGAGACCGGGGCGCTGCGCGAGTTCCTCGCGGACGTCGTGTGGGGCTCCCTGGATCTCCTGCTCGTTGATCTTCCGCCCGGCGCCGACCGTCTGGAGGACCTCGCCGAGCTGGTGCCCCACCTGGCCGGCGCGCTGGCGATCAGCATCCCCTCCGAAGAATCCCGCCGTTCGGTCGAGCGCGCGATGCGGAGCGCGCTCCGGGCGAAGGTGAAGCTCCTCGGCGTGATCGAGAACATGAGCGGATACGCCTGCGGGCAATGCGGGCGCACCGGGCCCCTCTTCCCCGGGAACGCGGGACCGGCGCTGGCGGAAGAGTTCGGGGTGCCGCTGGTGGCGAAGATCCCATTCCATTCCGCCCCGTACCCGCCCGCCGAGCTCAAGACCCTCACCGACGCCCTCGCGGCGGTCATCCGATGAAATTCCTGTGCATTGATTGCGACCGGCAGATGGAATTCGAGGAGCGGGCGGTGCCGGGGGACGGGACGTTTGCCGCGGCGTTCCGGTGCCCCGCCTGCGGCCGGCGGGTGGCGATGCTGGCCAATCCGATGGAGACCCAGCTGGTGGGTTCGCTCGGCGTCCGGATCGGCGGCCGCACCCTCGACGAAGAGCCGCTCGAGCTGGTCCGGAGCTCGGTGCAGGGTCGGGACGATGCGTTCCGGGAGGATCCCCCGCCGGGCGCACGGTCCGCCGCGCGGCCGCGCTGGTCGGCGGCGGCGGAAGAGCGTCTGGCGCGGGTGCCGGGCTTCGTGCGGGGAATGGTGCGAAAGATCTACAGCGACTACGCGCGGGAGCGCGACATCGCCGAGCTCACCCCGGAAATCATGGATCGCGCGCGCACCGAGCTGGGGCTGGAGGACATGTGAGCGCGGAGTTCGACGAGCGAATCGTCCACGGACTCCGGGTGCGCATCGATCGCACGCTCTGCGTCGGATTCGCCGACTGCGTCAAAGCGGCGCCGGGGGGCTTCCGGCTCGACGAGGAAGGACTGGCCGAGTTCGAGCATCCGGAGCAGACCGCCCGGGACGATCTGCTTCGCGCGTGCGACGCCTGCCCCGTGGACGCGATCACCGTGTGGGACGCGGAAGGACGCCAAATCGTACCTTGACACGCTCCCCCCCCGACCCGATATCATATGCCCGGGGCGGGTGGGCGCGACGGGCCTGACGGACTTTCTCAACTTCCAGCGCGCACTCCGGGGGAGGGCGTCACTTTGTACACCGAGATCCTGGTCCCGGTCGACAACTCCCGGCATTCCGATTGGGCCGCCGATCGCGCCATCGAGCTCTGCCGGAAATCGGGGGGACGGATCACCGGGAATCACGTGTACGCGGCGCGCCTCCACGACGTCCGCTTCCGGCAGCTCGAGACCGGTCTCCCCGCCCAGTTCCAGACTCCCGAAGAAATCAAGCGCCAGCGCAAGATCCACGACAAGCTGATCGAGAAGGGCCTTCAGCTCATCGCCGACAGCTTCCTCGACCAGCTTGGCCGGCGCTGCGAGGCCGCCGGAGTTCGAGTCACCCGGCAGCTCCTCGAGGGGATCAACTACGAGGAGATCATCAACGAGGTGAACCGGGGCGCCGGCCGCCTCCCGGGACTGATCGGATTCGACCCCGATCGCGCCGCCGGCTACGACGGCGGCGAGCGCACCCGCGGTGACGTGCAGCTGAGCGGGGACGGGCGCATCGTGGCGGAGGACGAGGACGCCGCCGCCCGGCTGGCGGGGACTTCGGGCCGCCGTTACGACCTGGTGGCGATCGGGGCGCACGGGCTCGGCCGGCAGCCGCTGAGCCAGCTGGGCGGGGTGGTCGCCCGGAGTCTCCGCGGGATCGAGCGCGACGTGCTCATCGTGCGCGACGACGTGCCGCTCGAGGGCGGCCGCTTCCTGGTGTGCGTGGACGGGTCGTCCTACAGCTACCAGGCGATGCGACGCGCACTCGAGCTGGCGCAGGAGTTCGGGGGCTCCCTTTACGTTTGCAGCGGCTTCGACGTCGAGTACCACCACGTCGTCTTCCACAACATCAAGGACGTGCTCTCGGTCCAGGCGTCGAAGGTCTTCAAGTTCGAGGAGCAGGAGGAGCTCCACAACAACATCATCGACAAGGGCCTGCTCAAGCTCTGCCAGGCCAACCTGAAGCGCGCCGAGGTGATGGCGCGGGAGTTTCCCGGCGTATCCCTCAAAACCCAGATCCTGGTCGGGAAGCCGTTCCAGGTGATCCTCCAATGGGCCGAGGAGATCAAGCCGGCGCTGCTGATCGCCGCGCGCCACGGCGCCCACCGGATCGAGGGCACCGACCTCGGATCGCAGGCGGACAACCTGATCCGCCTGGCGCCGTGCAATCTCCTGCTCACCGGCACCGTGGGGATTCGGCCGGAGGACATTCCCTGGATCGAAGAGGACGGGGTCGCTTCGATTCCGTGGGCGCCCGAAGCGGAGGTCCGGATCCTCCGGGTGCCGCCGTTCGCCCAGGGCATCGCCCGGAAGGCGGTCGAGGAGTTCACCCTCGAGCAGGGTGGCGACATCGTCACCAACCCGCGCCTGGACGAGGCGATCCGGAAGCTCCTCCCCACCCACATGCAGCTCATCATGGGCATCGGCGGCGCCGAAGAGCTGGCGCAGGCCGAAGTCAAGGCCGAGGAGCAGATGCGGAAGATGAAGATCCTCGGCCACGACGACGATCCGCTTCCCGCCGAGCCTGCCGTCGAGGCGAAGTGCCCGGTGACCGGACGGGTGAGCGCCCGCCCGCGGGTCGCGACCGACCCGATCGAGTGGACCGAGGAGGCGGCCGCCCGGCTCAAGCTGGTGCCGCTCATCGCCCGCCCGCTGGCCCGCAATACAGTGGAGCGGTTCGCGCGCGGCCACGGCATCTGGCGGGTCACGACCCGGGTCATGGACGAGAACAAACAGGCGATGATCGAGGCGGACGAGTTCGACATGGACACGATGATGGTGATGTTCACCGAGCTCCGGGCCAGGCAGATTCGCGCCGAAGCGGAGGGGGAGGTGGCCGACGCGCTCTCGCCGGAGATGCGGCGCTTCATCGAGGAAGCCAAGGCCGCGGGGGTGACCCGCTGCCCGATCCGGGACATCGAGGAGAAGATGGGGAAGTGCCCGGTGGACTTCAAAACCGCGACGCCGGAGCAGGCCCGGGCCGCCGTCGAACAGCTGCTGGAGCCACAGCGGGACTCTCGCTAGCCATGGGGTGACGACGCCGCTCGCGGTCCTGGGAGAGGCCCCGGCCCCCGAGGGTGGCCGGGGCGACCACGTTCCCCACGTGGTCGCCTGGAACCTCACGCGCCGCTGCAATCTGGAATGCTCCCACTGCTACATCTCAGCCGGCCCCGATGAGTCCGCCGCCGGCGAGCTGACCACCGGGGAGTGCCTCCGTATCGCGGCGGAGATCCTGGCGGTGAATCCGGCTCCGATGTTCATCCTCTCGGGCGGTGAGCCGCTGCTCCGCCCCGACCTGACCGCGATCGCCTCCTACGCTTCGTCCCGTGGCGCCACGGTGGTGGTCGGAACGAACGGCACCTTGCTCAGCGACGACCGGATCGAGGCGCTTCGGGATGCCGGGGTCACCGGCGTCGCCGTCAGCGTGGATTCGCTCACTCCCCGGCGCCACGACAACTTCCGCCACGGTTCCGGCGCGTTCGCCGCCACCGCCGCCGCGGTGAGGCGGCTCGGCGCCCACGGCCTCGATTTCATCGTGCAGACCGCGGTGCACCGGGGCAATCGTCACGAGCTCTGGCGGCTGGTGGACTGGGCCGCCGGGGAGGGCGCCGTCGCCTTCAACTGCTATTTCCTGGTGGCGACGGGCCGGGGGAGCCGGCTGAACGACCTCGCGCCGGACGACTACGAGGCGGTCCTCGCCGAGCTGGTGGGGCACCACACCCGCTACCTGGGCCGGATGATGGTCCGCGCCAAGTGCGCTCCCCACTTCATGCGCCTCCTCCATCTCGCCGCGCCCGAGTCGCCCGCCCTCAACTATCAGACCCGCTGTCCCTGCGGGGTGCAGTACTGCCGCATCACGCCGGACGGGAAGCTGACGCCCTGCCCTTACCTCCCGGTCGCGGCCGGGGACCTGCGGCGCCAGCGGTTCGCCGACGTCTGGCGCGACGCGCCGATGTTCCAGGCGCTCCGGAGCGGCGAGCTCGGGGGCAAGTGCGGCCGCTGCGAGTACCGGAAGCTCTGCGGCGGCTGCCGGGCGCGGGCCTTCGCCCTCTCGGAGGATTACCTCGCCGAGGACCCCTCCTGCGCCTATCAGCCGGCCGGCGGGCCGGTGATCGAGCGGTTGCGGGAGGTGACCTACGGGATGCCGGTCGCCCCGAGCCTGGCCTGGTCGCCGGAGGCCGCCGAGCGGCTTCGGCGGATTCCCTCCTTCGTCCGAGGTGTAGTGACTCAGCGGGTGGAAGACTACGCCCGCCGGCACGGCGCGGTCCTGGTGACGCCGGAGCTGATGCGCGAGGTGCGCCGAAACCTGCCGGTGGACTTCTCCCGCCGCCTTCCCTTCTTCGCCGACGATGGCTGATCTCCTTCTCATCCAGGCCGCGGCCGACACGGCGGGCGCCTACGGCCGGTTTCCCGCGATCGGCGCGCGGGGCGCGGTGTGGATCGCGGCCGAAGTCCACCTCATGTTCGCCGCCTTCGTGCTGGGCGTCCCGATGTTCGCGGTGGTGACCGAGCTGATCGGGATCGTCGGCAAGGACGCCAAGTACGACAAGCTCTCCAAGGAGTTCACCCGGCTGCTGGTCTTCGCCTACAGCGCGACCGCGCTCTGGGGCGGGCTGCTGCTCTTCTTCCTCACCACGCTCTATCCGCGGTTCTGGGTCCACATGGCGCGGATCTTCAGCCTCTCCATGTGGATCTACGCCGGTCTCTTCTTCGTCGAATCGTTCACCCTCTACCTCTACTACTACGGCTGGGACCGGTGGAAGGAGGGCCGGGCCAAGTGGGGCCACTGGGGCCTCGGCGTCGCCCTGAACCTGTGGGGCACCATCGTGATGCTCATCGCGAACGGGTGGCTCACCTACATGATGTCGCCCCCCAAGGGGACCACCGCGGAAGCGCTGCCCAAGGGAGCGACCTTGTGGAACGCGATCGCCAACGCGACCTGGATTCCGATCAACATCCACCGGCTGATCGCCAATGCCGTCTTCGGCGGCGCCATCGTGGCCGCCTACGCCGGCTACCGCTTTCTCTCGGCCAAGACCGACGAGGAGCGGGCCCACTACGACTGGATGGGTTACGTCGGCAACTTCATCGCCATCTCGACCTTCATCGTGCTGCCCTTCGCCGGCTACTACCTGGGGCGGGAGATCTACCAGTACAACCAGCAGATGGGCATCACGATGATGGGCGGCTTCATGAGCTGGCTCTGGATCGTGCAGGCGGTGCTCATCGGGGTGCTCTTCCTCGCCGCGAACTACTACCTCTGGATCGGGATGGCCCGCATTCCCGGGGCGGAGCGGTTCGCGCCGTACACCAAGTGGATGCTGCTCGTCCTGATCACCTGCTGGATCGTCTGGGCCACCCCCCATACCATCATCGCCAGCCGGGAGGAGCTCGCCGCGATGGGCGGGGCCCATCACCCGTTCCTCAACGTGCTCGGGGTCATGAGCGCCAAGAACACCGCCGTCAATCTCATGATCCTCACCACCTTCCTCTCCTTCCTCATCTATCGCCGCGCCAACAAGCGCCCCACGGTGCCCTGGGCCCGGACCGGCTCCATCGTGCAGGCCGCGATGTTCGCGCTCTCGGCGGGGGTGGTGCTGTTCTACGGGATCTACGGCTATTTCGTGGAGGCGATCGTCCGGATCGGATTCAGCGTCTACCAGGTCCTGGCGGTGCTGGCCTGCATCTTCGGCGTCACGATCATCGACCTGTTCATGGGCCGGGGCGCGGAGTCCCGCGGCGAGATCCGCTGGGGGCAGATGCCGGAGCGCTCCCAGTACGCGCTGTTCGTCCTGGCGGTCACCTTCACCTGGCTCATGGGGCTCATGGGCTTCGCCCGGAGCGGCATCCGCCAGCACTGGCACGTCTGGGAAGTGCTGAGGGATACCAGCCCGCAGGCCGCCACGCCGGCCCTCGGGGCGGCGGCGAACATGATCAGCGCCTGCGTGATCATCTTCTTGAGCCTGGTGGCCTTCATCTTCTGGCTGGGCGGCCTCGCCGAGCAGGCGATGCAGAAGTCAGTCGCGCCGGCCGGGCCGGCCGGCGTGCTCCCGGCCGCACAGGCGCCGGCCCCCGGCACGAGGGAGTGAGGCGGCCATGTGGAAGACCAACCTCAAGGTGCTGGTCCTGGCGCTTCTGGTCATCGGGTTCTACACCACCGTCGCCCACGTCATTCCCCAGCTCCAGTCCGAGGTGCCATCGGCGCTGGATCTCTCCAGCGGGGTGACGCCGGAAGCGCTTGTTACGGCCGGGGAGAAGCTCTTCGACGGCGCGGGGGGGTGCACCACCTGCCACGGCCTGGGGACCCGCGCGCCGAACCTGGTGACCGACTTCCAGGGCCAGGGTCCGATCGGCGCCCGGTGCGGCTCCCGCAAGCAGGGAATGGACTGCAAGGCCTACCTCTATGAGTCGCTCACCGATCCGGGGGCGTTCGTGGTGCCGGGCTTCGAAAACATCATGCCCGACATGCGGCGCCAGCTCTCTCTGGACCAGATCTGGGCGGTGATCGCCTACCTCCAGTCCCAGGGCGGCGAGGTGACGGTGACCGCGGAGGACATCCCCAAGGCGCCGGCGGGCGGCGCGGCCCCCCCGCCGGCCGCCGGGAGCGTGGTGACCACCACGCTGGATCCCCGGGTGCTGATCGTCGAGAAGGGCTGCTCCGGCTGCCACATCCTCGACGGGAAGGGCCCGCCGATCGGGCCTCCGTTCGACGGCGTGGGCCGGCGCCTCACCGCCGAATACATCCGGCGCTCGATCCTTCTCCCCAACGCCGATACGGCGAAGGGCTACGAGAAGTTCGCGGGGATGATGCCGCAGACCTTCGGGCAGCAGCTCTCCGCCGCCCAGCTGGAAGCGCTGGTGCAATTCCTGGTGAGCCGGAAGTGAGCCGCCTCCGCGACGCCGCCCGGCATCCGTTCTGGCAGGCGGCGGCCCTGCTGCTGATCTCGTATGCGGGCTTCAAGTACGGGATCGCCTATCTCCCGCCGCTGGTCGGCGTAAAAAGCGCCCCGGTGCCGGAGAGCGTGCTGGTCCAGTACATGCTCATCGCCGCCGTCGGCATCCTCATCTACGTGAGCAGCGACGCCCAACGCTGGGCCCGATTCCAGGAGCCGATCGGCGCGACGCTCCGCGATCCCGACAAGCGCTGGACCCGGGGCACTCTGCTGGTCCTCGTCCCCGTGGCGGTGGCCTACGGGACCTACCAGCAGACCCGGCCCAGGGTCTCCGCTCCGATCCAGCTCCGGTCCATCCATCCCGCGCCCCCCGGCCAGATCACTGTCCGGGGGAAGAGCATGCAACTCGCCGGACTGGAGAATCCGCTCCGGAGCCGCGGCTCCCTGGACGAGCACCGGCAGACCGGCAAGCGGATTTACTACCAGAATTGTCTCCCTTGTCACGGCGACCTGCTCGACGGCCAGGGCCACTACGGCCACGGGTTCAGCCCGACCCCGCTCTCCTTCGCCGACAACGGCACCATCGCCCAGCTCACCGAGAGCTTCGTGTTCTGGCGGGTCGCCAAAGGCGGTCCGGGACTTCCGCGGGAGGGCACTCCCTGGAATTCGGCGATGCCGGTGTGGGAGGACTTCCTCACCGAAGACGAGATCTGGTCGGTCATCATCTACATCTACAGCCAGTCGGGCTGGCAGCCGCGGCGCTGGGAAACCGCTGCCGGCGAGGGAGGGAAGAAGTGACAGGCCGCCTGACCGCCCTGATCCTTCTATCCGTGTGTCCGGCCGTCCGCCTCTCCGCCCAGACCGCCCAGCCCGGTAAACTCACCTACGACAAGTGGTGCGCCGGATGCCACGGCGACACCGGCAAGGGAGACGGCTACGGGGCGGCCTTCATGCTGCCCCGGCCCCGGGACTTCACCCTGGGCGTCTTTCAGATCCGCACCACCGCGAGCGGCGAGCTGCCCACCGACGCCGATCTCTTCCGCGTGGTGGAGGAGGGGATGCCCGGCACGGCCATGCCGGCCTGGAAGTCGCGGCTCTCGAAGCAGGAGCAGGCCGACGTGATCGCCTACCTCAAGACCTTCTCGCAGTTCTTCAAGGGGGCAGCGCCCAAGCCCCTCGAGTTCGGCAAGGCTCCCGGGGGAGGGGGAGGCCCCGCCGGAATCGCGGAAGGCCGGGAAGTGTTCCGCAAGCTGGAGTGCTTCAAGTGCCACGGCGAGGCCGGACGGGGCGATGGGAAGTCGGCCCCCTCCCTGAAGGACGACTCGGGCCAACCCATCCGCGCGGCCGATCTCACCCACAGCTGGACTTTCAACGGCGGGGCCGATGTCGAGCAGATCTACGCCCGGCTCCGCACCGGGCTCGACGGCACCCCGATGCCGTCCTTCAGCGACGTCATCGCGTCCAAGGTGATCACCGAGGAGCAGCTCTGGCGGGTGGCGCAGTACGTTCGGAGCCTCTCGCCCGCCAGGACCCCCGAGCCACGGGAAGTCATCCCCGCCGCCCTGGTGGCCGGGAAGCTCCCCTCCGGTCCCGAGGACAGCCTGTGGGCGCGGGTCGAGCCGGCCTATGTCCCGCTGGTCGGGCAGATCATCCAGAAGCCACGCTGGTTCCTCCCCACGGTGGACGGCGTCTGGGTGCGCTCGGTCCACAACGGGAGCCGGATCGCCCTGCTGCTGACCTGGCACGACCCGTCCCGGAGCCCGGATCCCGCCTGGGACCAATGGCTGGGGCGAATCGCGCAAGCAGCGCCCGGCGCCGACGGCCCGATTCCATCCACCCAGGGGCCCGACCGAATGATGGTGCAGTTCCCCCGGCAGGTTGCGGAAGAGTCGGAATGGCCGTACTTCCTCCAGGGTAGCGCCCGCCGTCCCGCATACCTGGTGCGCTGGAGCAGCGACTCCGACCGGGTGGAAGAAGGCGTCTCCACGGGACTGGGCCGGTTTGCCCCCGGGAGCGGGACACCCCGCTGGAGCCATGCCGCCCGGTTCGACAAGGGGGAGTGGCAGCTCCAGCTGACCGCCGCGTTCGTCCCGTCGGATACCTCGGCCGCCCCCGCCTTCCGAACCGGTGAAGCGATCCCGATCGCCTTCTTCGCGGCTGACGGCTCCAACGGCGAGGGGGAGGTGCGCGGCTCGATCAGCGCCTGGTACAGCGTTTATCTTCAGACGCCGACACCGGTCACGGTGTACGTCGAGCCGATCCTCGCCGGGTTGCTGACGGCGGGGCTCGGCGTGTTCGCCATCATCCGTGCGCAGCGGCGCGGGACCCGCGCCGGCGGCGCCAACCCGGAGGGCTCATGAGATACCCGATGATCCTGAGCGCCGTCCTCGTGCTGGTCGCCTGCGGCAAGAAGGAGGGCGGCGCACCGGCCGGCTCCCCCGCCGCCGCCCCCGCCGCGGCACCGGCCGCGGCCCCGGCGGGCGGGGCGACGATCACCGGCACCGTGAAGTTCCCTGGAACCGCGCCGGCCAATCCCACGATCGACATGAGCGAGGAGGCCGTCTGCAAGGCGAAGTACACCTCGCCACCGACCGATCCCGTCGTCGAGGTAAAAGGCGGGATGCTCGGCAATGTCTTCGTGTATGTAAAGAGCGGCCTGCCCGCCGGGGCGACCTACCCCGCGCCGACCACCCCGGTCACCATCGATCAGCGAGGGTGCCTGTATCATCCCCGGGTGTTCGGGGTGATGGTCGGCCAGCCGGTCGAGATCCTCAACAGCGATTCGGTGCTCCACAACATCAAGGCGGTGCCCACCGCGAACCGCGGCTTCAACATCAGCCAGCCGAGCGCGGGCATGAAGACGACCCGCACCTTCGCGACCCAGGAGGTGATGGTGCCGCTCCAGTGCAACGTGCACGGCTGGATGCATGCCTTCGTCGGCGTCCTGAGCCACCCCTTCTTCGCCGCCACGGGCGAGGACGGCAGCTTCACGATCAAGGGGCTGCCGGCGGGGACCTACGAGTTGGAGGCGTGGCACGAGAAGCTCGGGACTCAGACCGCCACGGTGACGGTGGCCGAGAACGGCACCGCGACTGCCGGATTCACTTTCGGCCCGAAGACGCCCTGAGGAGCCCCCCATGAGCTGGATCAGCTGGATGCTCCCCCACGGAGCTTCCACGTTCGTGCGGGAGATCGACGGGATCTATTACCTGATTCTCGTCATCACGGGAATCGCCTTCGTGATCGTCGAGGTGGGGCTGGTCTGGTTCCTCATCAAGTACCGGGCCCGACCGGGGGTGCCGGCGCGTTACACCCACGGCAACAACACGGCGGAGATCATCTGGACCTCCATCCCGGCCGTAACCGTGGTGATCCTCGGACTGATCAGCGCCCCGATCTGGAACGAGATCAAGGGCCGCGACAGCGTGCCGCCCGATGCCATGCCGATCCGGGTGCACGTGAAGCAGTTCGAGTGGAACTTCATTTACCCCGGCCCGGACGGAAAGCTCGGCACGCCGGACGATTTCACCCGCCGGAACCAGCTTCACATCCCCGTGGGCCGGCCGGTGGTGGTGGAGCTCGAGGCCGAAGACGTGATCCACTCGTTCTTCATTCCGGCGTTCCGGATCAAGCAGGATGCCGTACCGGGCATGCACATCCGGGCCTGGTTCCAGGCCACGGAGGCCGGCGTCTACGAGCTGGGCTGTGCCGAGCTGTGCGGGCTGGGGCACTACAAGATGCGGGCCGTCGTCACCGTGCTCAGCCTCGAGGACTATCAGCGCTGGCTCGCGGGGCAGTCCTCCACCGCGGCCCTAAAGTAGAGGGAGGCACATGGCAACGATCGCGCCACCGGTCGAGCAGGTCGCCCACGGCCACGCGGACGACCGCCCGTTCATCCGGAAGTACATCTTCTCGACCGATCACAAGATCATCGGGATCCAGTTCCTCCTGATGAGCCTGCTCTTCCTCCTGCTCGGCGGAGCACTGGCCATGATGATGCGGTGGCAGCTCGGGTTCCCCGGGCGGCCGCTGCCGGGCGGGAGCGCGCTCCCGGAGACGATGGCCTCGAACGGGGTGATCCTCCCCGAGTTCTACACCTCGCTGGTCACCATGCACGGCACCCTGATGGTGTTCTTCGCCATCATGCCGCTCCTGGTGGGCGTCTTCGGCAACTACCTGATCCCGCTCAAGATCGGCGCCCACGACATGGCGTTCCCCCGGCTCAACATGGCATCGTTCTGGATCGCGGTGCCGGCCGGCCTGCTGATGATCGCGGGATTCTTCGTCGAGGGCGGCCACGCGGCCGCGGGGTGGA
>DASYRI010000240.1:0-17141 GCA_036004545.1 Gemmatimonadales bacterium | reverse complement strand
ATTGCGGCGGCCGGGATCTTTCGGGCTCGCGCGTCTCGCGTCAGGTCCAAACGCCGGCTTCGCGCCTACGTCCGTGTCAGCGAGGCTTGGCTCGATTACCCGTTGAAGGGGCCGCCCGTCGGATGGGTGAGAATCACGAACGCCGGAGAGACACCGGCGAGCAACGTGAGGGCAAGTATCCGGCTTCACATCGGATCGTCTGCCTTCGATGGTCCATCTGCGATTCGACCACCCGACAACACCGCAGGGTTCCCGCTCGAACCAGGAAGCAGTCGCGAGCTGTTCGCCCCCCCGGACCGCAGAACAACAAGCCCGGAGGTAGGCCGGAGGGCCTACGTGGCTCCGACCTACGTCTACGGGGTGATCGCTTACCGGGATGCCTTCGGGGCGGACCAGACCACGACATTCCGGTTCGGGGCAACCGCTAACCTGACATACAGCGAAGACGTGGGCCACACCAAGGCATTGGCCCTCGACGGGGAAGGCAACGACGCCACTTAGCAGCACAAGGGGACAGGCGAGCCCGTCCTCCTCCGACCAGCGCGGCCCCTACTGCGGCCGCTTCCCCCGCGCCAGCGATCGGTAGTACTCCTCTACCAGCGCCCGGTACTCCGGCGGCGCCTGCGCCGGCGCGCCGAGCGCGGGGCGGTTCTCGCCGATCAATCCGAGCCGCCGCCAGAGCATGAATTCGTAGGCCTTGAGTCCCTCGATCACGTCCTGCTGCAGCTGGGCGAGGCCCTTCGGGTCGCCCAGGGTGCGCTCCGATTCGAGCCGGCGGAGGCTCGCGATCGCGCTGTCCAGCCCGCGTACGTCGAGCCCCTGCCCGGCCAGATCGCGGCGGAGCGCCTCGGCGCCTTCGCGCCGCAGCCGGAACTCACGGCCCAATTGCCGGGCATCGCCGCCGGTGATCGGCCCGGCCGATCCGGGCGCCCCGCCATTGCCGCCGCCCTCGGGGCTTCCGTTCCCGGTCCCGGCCTGATTCCCCCGCCCGGGCTGACTGCCTTGACCGCCTTGGCCCTGCTGGCCGCTTTGGCCTTGCCCTCCCTGACCGGACGCGCCCTGCTGGCCGGCGGCGCCCGGCTGCCCGGCTCCACTCTGCTGTCCCGCGCCACCCTGCTGTCCCTGCCGCTCACCCTGGCTCCCTGGCCCCCGCGCTCCCTGGCTCCCTGAATCCTGACCCCGCTCCGCGATCCGATCCCGCAACGACTCCAACCCGCGAACCAGGTCCCGCGCCCGCTCCAGCGCGCGGTCGCGCCGCCCTTCGGCGGATTCGGAGAGCGCCCCCGCCGCCTCGCGGAGCCGGGTCGTGACGTCGCCCAGCGTCCCGGTGATCTGCTCCTCGAAGCTCCGTGCGTACTCGCCCGAACCGCTCTTGATCACTTCCTTGGAATAGACGATCCGGTCGCGGAGCCGGCTCTCCTTGATACGCTCGGCCGCCTCGCCGACCTTGCCGGCGGCACCGGGCTGATCGCGCCGTCCCTCGCGGGCCAGGCGCTCCGCGTCGGCCTGGAGCTGCTCGACGCCCGCCGCGAGCGCATCCTTCTTCTCGCCCAGCCGGGTGACCCGATCGAGGCGCTCGGCGCCGCTGCTGCCGGGAAGCTGGCCCACTTCCCCGGCGATCCCCTTCTGCCGCTCGGCGAGCTCCTCGGCCTTGCGCTGGAGCCCGCGAATTCCTTCCGACTGCGCCTGGGTGCGGGCGTTCTCGATGTCGCGGGTGGCCCCCTTCAACCGGTCCAGCGCCGTGGTCCCCTGCCCCGGGGCGCCGGGCGCTCCGCTCGCCGCGCGTCGCATCGCCTCGGCGGCCTCCTGCATCCGGCGCGCCGCATCGGCCAGCTCGGGCGAGTTCTGCTCCCGCGCCAGCCGCTCCAGCCGCCGGGCCTCTTCTTCCGCCTGCCGAGCCAGCTCCCGCTGCGCACTGCCTCCTCCTCCCTGCCCACTGCCCCCTGCCCCCTGCCCACTAGTCCGTTCCCGCAACGCGTCCGCCATCCGCTGCATCCGCTCGTTCTCCTGCTGCTGCCGGCTCGCCAGCCGGCGGAGCCGCTCCGCCGTCTCGTCGAGCTCGTGCCGGGCGCTCTGGTCCTGGCCGCGGCGCACCGACTCGTACTGATTCTTGAGCTTGTCGGTCTCGAGCTCGAAGAGGTCGGCCAGATCCTCCGCGCGGGCCTGGTCGCCGCCCCCACCCCCGCCGCCCCCACCGCCCATCTGCACCTGCATCTCGCGGTAGGCGGCCTCAGCGCGCTGGAGGTGCTGGAGCGCCTTCTGCTCGGCGGGGAGCGCCTGGTTCGGCAGCCCGCGGCCCAGCCCTTCCTCCGCCGCCTGCATCTCCTTGCCGGCCGCCTCGAGCTCGGCGTGGATCTGGCGGAAGACGGTGTCCACCGCGGCGGCGTTCCGCTCCACCAGGCGGCGGTCGAGCCCGGCGACGTCGGTCTTGAGCCGGCCCTGCGCGATGGCGAGCGTCGTGAGGTTCTCGCGCCGCTCGCGCTCGGCCACCTTCGCGCTGTCGCGGAGCCAGTTGAAGGTCCCGGCGACGATTTCCCGCTGCCGCGCGGAGAGCCCGTCGGGATTGTCGGCGCCACCTCCGCCGCCGCCGCCGGCATCGGCCTGCTTGTAATCGCGCCCGAACGGCCGCACCTCGAGGAAATAGATGTCGCTCGAGCCCCGGTTGCCGGCGCCGTCCGTAGCGGTGGCGTGATAGGCGACGAGATCCCCCGGCTTGAGGCCCAGCTCCTCGAGGAAGAGGGTGTGCGCGGCGCGCACCTCGGCGGTGGGGGGAGCGGATGGGCGGCGCCGGGCGGAATCGGTCAGCGCCACCCGCTGCTCCGGCGCGCCGTTGACCGAATAGGCGAGCTCGACGCCCTGGACGCCGTAATCGTCGGCGGCCTTCACCGCGATGGTCACTTCCTCGACCGAGGTCACCTTGGTGTCGCGGCCGGGCTGCTCGATCGTGATCGAGGGCGCGCGGTCCTCGAGCGCCTCGATGACGTACTGCACCGCCCCGGGCACCACAGTGCCGTCGGGCGCCACGAGGTCCACCCGATAGAAGCCGTCCCTGGTCACCCGGAAGGCACCGGTGAGCCGGCCATCGGGGCCGGGAGTGAGCGGCAGGGTGCCGCCGCGGTCGAGCCGGATCGTCCCGCCCTTGACCGGCCGGGTGACCGCGGCGTGCACGACGACGGTGGTCCCCCGGACGGCGGCCACGTCGCCGCCGTCCTCGATCCGCTCGGGCGGGAGCCCGGTGTAGGGGGGGAAGCGAAGCTCGAGCGAGAGTTTCTGCACCGCGGGGAAATCGGTGATGCCGAGGTGGTAGGCACGCGAGCGGACTCCGTCGGCTTCGACGTAATACTCGGCGGCGCGGGTCAGGTCGAAGAGCCGGGTGGTGAATTCCGCCGCCGCGGAGTCGCGCAGCATCGGGATGCGCACCCACTCGCTCGCGGTATCGACCCGCATCGCGAGCTCGGCGGCTTCGGCGCTGAACCCGCGCAGCGTGGCGCGCACCTCGACGGCGCCGCCGCGGGGGACGCTCGCGTCGCCCGGGGTGACCAGCACCGCGAACACCGGCGCGGCGGCCGCCTCGCTCCACGGCACGAACAGCACCCGGAGCGTGTCCCGCAGAATCGCGGGGCCGGCGAGCGCGAGCAGCGCGCCCAGTCCAGCCACGCCGCCGGTCAGCAGCCCCGCGCGGCGGAGCCGCGGCCGCTCGAGGCCGGGTCCGGCCTCCAGCCGGCGCATCTCGCCGAGCGCCTGCTCCACCACCCGCCTTGCGAGCGCGGGCGAGGGACGGGCGTCGGCCGGGGTCCGGAGCTCGTGGACGGCGCTCACCAGCGATTGCCTGAGCTCGGGCGCCCGCTCTTCGATGTAGAGGGCGAGACGCGCCTCGTCGGGCCGGCGCCAGGCGGGGAGCAGCAGGTACCGGGTGAGGGCCGCGCCGATGAGCAGGTACCCCAGGACCCGTACCGTCACCACCGTGGCGGAGCCGGCGCCCAGGAGCCAGGTGAGGAGCCCGCCGGCGAGTACCGCGAGGAGCCCCGCCGCCGCTACCCGCGCCGCACCCTCGGCCAGGACCCGGGCGCGCCAGCGGCGGCGCAGGCGGCGGATCGCCTGGGAGAGGTCCTGGTCCGCGCCGCTCTGCGATTCAATCGGCGGGGTCATGCGCGGCTCCTTTCGGCGAGGCGGCGGCCGGGTTGGATCCGGTGGCCCGCCAGCCTCGATTGGCGACGATCGTTTCAGCCACCAGCAACACGGCGGCTCCCGCCAGGAGCAAACGCCACAGCCGCTGGCCCTTCTCCCGCTCCGCGCTGGTCGCCGGCGCCGCCGCCGTCGCGAGCGTGGAATCGCTCCGGCCCACCCCGAGCAGGAGCTCGCGCGGGTCCGCGGGAGTGAGGTCCGACTCCGCCGCAGGCGGGTTGGCGGCGAGCACATCCAGCGGCTCCCCCGCGGCGCGTCCCTGGTGGACCGCATAGAACCCGGCCGTGCCCAGGACCACCACACAGGGGCCGGAGTCGGACGAGGGCCGCAGGATGTCGCCGGCCGGGGTCACGACCACCGGGTCGCGGGTGCCGGTAGGGACGATGCCGGTTTCGCCCGTCGTGCGCCAGAGGGGGGGCGGCTGGTGGCCCGCGGCGTGGAGCGAAAGCCGGCGGAGAAAGGGGAGATAGGCGGGCTGGAGGGGAAAATCCCCCGCCGAGGCGTCGAGCGGGACGGCGGCGAGCAGCACGCGGCCCGAGCCGTGGAGCCACTCCAGCAGCGCCGGCTGGCCGTCGTCGAACCGGGCGAGAACCTCGGCGCCGGCGGCCGGCAGCAGCCGCGCGTAGCGGAGGAAGCGCGCCGCGCCCAGGGCCGCGCCCCCGCCGTCCTTGAAGGGGGAGAAGATCGGGTGCTCGAGCGCCACGTCGCCCAGGGTGCCGCCGCGGTCCTCCAGCCGCTCGACCGCGCCGCGCACCGCCCCGGGAAGCATCGCGGCGGGAGCCGATCGCGCCGCGAGCCGGCGTCCCGCCGCCACCACGAGGCCGCCGCCCCCGCGCACCCAGGCCTCGAGCGCAGTCCCGGCCGCGCCGGCCGGCACGGCGACGTCGTCGAGGATGACGAGCGAGGCGCCCCGGAGTGACCGGCCATCGAGGCTGGCAGCCACCCGGCGCTCGACCGCGAGCCGGGGCTCAGTGCCGATCGCGAGCGCGCGCTCCAGGAAGAGGGTCTCCTCGGGGCCGACGTCCCCCGGGGCCGCGAGGAGCACCCGCAGGGCCGCTTCCGCGGGCACCACGAAGCGGAAGGCGTCGTCCGCGGCCAGGGCGTCCGGATCGAGGGCGACGGTGCCGCGGACCCGGCCGGCGGGAAGCGGCACCGGGTCGAACCCGACCGAGAGGGCGCCGCTTTCCGGCAAAGTCACCTCGCGGCTGCCGGCGGCGCGGCCGTTCAAGGTCAAGGCGATCCGGGTGCGGCGCGGCGCGTGGAGCTCCCGGGCACTCACCCTGGCGGAGACCAGCAGCCGGCTTCGCTCGCCCTCCCGGGTGCGCTGCACCTCCACTCCGACCACAGCGGCGTTGGCGCGATCCTTCGCCGCCACCGAGACCGCACGAACCTCGATGTCGGCGGGGAGCTCGAGCCCCGCGAGGCTCGCGAGCCCGCTCCGCTGCAGATCGGTCACGACCAGCGCCGTGGCCGCTCCCCCGGCATCCGGCGCGCCCGCCAGGACCTGCCGGGCGGCGCGGAGGGCGGCGACGTAGCGGGTGCCCCGCTCGCCCGGGCGGGCCGCCTCCACCGCGGCGAGCGCCGCGGCGCGGTCGGTGGTAAGCGGCTGCGCCACCAGCGCTTCCTGGTCGAAGAGCAGCACAGCCACGCGGTCGCCCGCGCCCAGCGAGGAGATGATCCGGCGGGCCGAGTCGCGCGCGGCGGGCCACACGTCGCGATGCCCCATACTGAGCGAGCGGTCGAGCAGCAGCACCACCGAGCGCGCGGGGGCCGTCCGCGCGACCGGGACGCGGCGGGCGAAGAACGGCCGCGCGAACGCCACGACGAGAAGCGCCACCACCCCCGCCCGGAGCAGGAGGAGAAGCCAGTCGGTGATCCGGCGCCGCCGCGCGGTGCGGATCGGGATCCGGCGAAGGAACATGAGCGAGGGAAAGCGGTGCGGCCGCTGGTGCTCCCGCTGGCGCAGGTGGAAGAACACCGGCACCAGCAGGGCGGCAAGCCCCGCGAGGAAGGCGGGCACCAGGAAGCCGAGGCCCATCAGCGGATCCGGCTCATGGCAAGGCGCCGCTCGAGGTAGGCGTGCAGCGCCAGGTCGAGCGGCTGGTCGGTGGTGAGCGGCACGTAGTCGGCGCCGTCCCCGGCCAGCCGGCGGGCAATCTCGCTCCGGTGCCGGTCCAGCTCGGCGCGATAGCGCTCGCGAAGTACCTCGGGCCGGAGCGGCAGCCGCTCGCCGGTCTCGGCGTCCTCGAATGTCGCGGCCGCGTCGCCGGGCAGGTCACGCTCGGCGGGATCGAGCAGGTGGAACAGCACCACGTCGTGCCCCCGTCCCCTGAGCGCGCCGACCCCGCGCTGGACCTGCTCCGGCTCCTCGTAGCAGTCGGATACCACCACCGCGATGCCGGCCCGGGTGGAGAGGCGCGCCGCGCGGGTGAGCATCGGCGAGAGGCGGCCGGCGCCCGCCGCCCGCGCGCGGCCCAGGGTGTGGAGGATCAGCTGGAGGTGGCGGGTGGAGGGCGGCACCACTTCGAGCAGATCGCCGGCGAAGGTGACCAGGCCCACCCGGTCGCCCTGGCGCTGGGAGAGCCACGCGAGCGAGGCGACCAGAAAGCGGGCGTAGGCGAATTTGGTCACCGCCCCGCTCCCGAAATCCATCGAGGCGGAGGCATCCAGCGCAAAGACGACGGCGGCATTGGTGTCGGCCTCGTACTCCTTGACGTAAAAGCGCTCGGTGCGCCCGTACACCCGCCAGTCAATCCGCCGGATGTCGTCGCCGGGCTGGTAGGGGCGGTGCTCGGCGAAATCGAGTGAGAGGCCCACCCTCCGGGCGCGGTGGAGGCCGTGCATGAACCCGTCCACCACCGTCCGCGCCAGGAGGGCGAGGTCGCCGATCCGGGCCAGGAGCACGGGGTCGAGGAGGGCGGCGGGCGCGGTGGGCGACGTCATGTCACAGCCCCGACCGCGGCACCGGAACGGTGTTCAACAGTCGCGCGACCAGGTCGTCCCGCGTCACCCGCTCCGACTGCGCCTGGAAGTTGAGCAGGATCCGGTGGCGGAACACCGCGTTGGCGAGCGCCCGCACGTCGTCGAAGGCCACGTGGGCCCGTCCCTGCAGGAGCGCCCGCGCCTTGCCGCCCAGGATGAGCGCCTGCGCCGCGCGGACGCTCGCGCCGTAGGCCACCCACTGCCGAATGAAGTCGGGGGCGTCCGGTTCGACCGGGCGGGTGAGCCGGACCAGCCTGACCGCGTAACCCACCACCGGATCGGCCACCGGCACCCGCCGCACCAGCCCCTGGAAGGCGAGGATCTCCTCCCGGCTCACCACCGGACGGATCTCCTCCGGCGCCGCCGCGGTGGTGGAGCGCACGATCGCCACCTCGTCCGCCTCGGGCGAGTAGCCGATCACCACCTCGAGCATGAACCGGTCGAGCTGGGCCTCGGGCAGCGGGTAGGTGCCTTCCAGCTCGATCGGGTTCTGGGTGGCGAAGACGAAGAACGGCGGATCCAGATCGTAGGTCTTTCCCTGCACCGTGACCCGGTGCTCCTGCATCGCCTCGAGCAGCGCGGCCTGGGTCTTGGGCGGGGTGCGGTTGATCTCGTCGGCGAGCACCACGTTGGCGAAGATGGGCCCGGGCATGAACACCAGCCGGCGCCGGCCGCTGGCGGGGTCGTCCTGGATGACGTCGGTGCCGGTGACGTCGGACGGCATGAGGTCGGGCGTGAACTGGATCCGCGAGAAGCGGAGGTCGAGCGCCCGCGCGAGCGAGTGGATGAGCAGCGTCTTGGCCAGGCCGGGCACCCCGATGAGCAGGCAGTTGCCGCCCGCGAGGAGCGCCACCAGGGTCTGCTCGATCACGGCGTCCTGGCCCACGATCGTCTTGCGGAGCTCGGCCAGCACCCGGGCGCGCGCCGCGCTCAGGCGGTCGGCGAGGGCGGCGTCGTCCGGGTAGGCGAGCGCGGGAGGAGTGGAGGCGAGCGTCACGCGGCGTCCTTTCGGGTCAGCGGGACATGGAATAGATGACGTAATTCACGCCGAGCTTGTAGGCCTCGTTGGAGAGGTCAATGGGGAAGAGCCCCTCGTCGGACCATTCCCAGTACTCGCTCACGTCGAAGTTGTAGTTGACGATCGCCATCAGGCGCTTCTTCGGGTCGTTGTCCTCGAAGATCCCGTAGAACTCCGCCCGCACCCCGTAGTTCGGATGGTAGAACTCGAGCGACGGGATCCGGTAGAACGAATCGAAGATCGGGTGCTCGGGCGCCATCGGAATGAGCCGCGCCTCGGGCAGCACTTTCCGGAGCTGCGCCTCGAAGTTGAACATGTGGGCCCCGGCGAAGTCGTCCACCAGCAGGAACCCGCCCTTGAGCAGGTAGCTCCGGAGCCCGGCGGCCTCCTTCTCGTTCGGCAGCCAGAAGCCGGGCTCGCACAGGTAGACGAACGGAAACTTGAACAGCTCCGGATCGTCGAGGGTGAGGATGGCGCTCACCTCGGTGCGGACCCGCATGGTGGTGAGCTCCTGGAGGATCCTGGGAAAGTGGCGGTCCGACTTGGGATAGTCGTGCCCCCACTTCACGTCCCAATACTGGCCGCCCTGGACGCAGCAGCTCTGGGTGAACCGGATCCGGGCGTAGGTGAAGCGGCCGTCGTACGGCGGGCTAGGCGGCGCGGACAGCGCTTCCTCGCCGTTGACCCCCCTGCCGAACCGCTGCGCGGCTGCCCTCACCGGCAGGAGGCCCCCGGCCACGAGCCCCAGCAGGAGCCACCCCAGGATCGGCCGGCAGGCCGGCCCTCTGCGCGGGAACCATCGTGCCGTCATCGGGTCCTCCCTTCCGGCGTCTTGCCCCGGAGCTCGAGCAGGAGTGCCTGGGCCTTCTCGAATCCGGGCGCCTGCTCCAGGACCTGGAGCACCTCGCGGCGGGCCGCCGCGGCATCGCCCGAGCGGGCCAGGGCGCGGGCGAGCTGGTAGCGGGCCTCGAGCGGGTCCGCCGGCCCCAGCGCGACCACCGCCCGCCGCTCCCGCACCATCACCGCCTGGTCGTTCATCCGCTCGGCCAGCTCCGCGAGACGGGTGTGGACCCCCGCGTCGTAGGGCGAGATCCAGAGTATCCGCCGGAGCGCGGCGGCGGCCCCGGCGTGGTCATCCAGCGCTTCCCGGAGCCGGGCCTCCAGGTCGTTGGCCTCCCAGGCCGACTCGTTGAGCGCATTGTAGCGCGCCAGCGCGGCCACCGCGCCGCTCCGATCACCCCGGGCGTTGAAGAGATGGGCCAGCGCCAGCGCCGGTGCGCCGGGGCCGGCGTACTCGGGGAAGAGCGTCTCGGCCCGCAAGAGCGCTTGCCGCGCGGCGGCGGAGTCTCCGTGCGCCAGAGCCTCCTCGGCCCGCTGGAGCAGGCCGGGAAACTCGCCCGTCACCTCTCCCTTGCCGTCCCACGCCGCCAGCGAGGCGAGCGGGCCGGCGAACCGGGTCCGGAGCCACTCGGCGAAGTGGCGGTCGAGCGCCGCCGGCGTCATTCCGAGCACCCGGAAGAGGACGCCCGGCGTGTCGAGACCGTCGCGCCAGGCGCGGAGCATCGCGACCAGCGCGGCGCGGCCCTTCTCCCGCTCGATCATCTCGCACACCAGGGAGGCCTGGTAGTAGCTGAATCCCAGCTCAGCCGGGTGGGTTGGCCGCACGAATCCCTCGTTGAGCCGGCTCACCGGAAGGAGCCGGCCCGCCTTGAAGGTGGCGAGGAATTCCGGCGACGGCCCCGCGCCCCATCCCGGACGGGCCCGATGCTCTTCCAGCACGGAGAGCCCTTCGGAGAACCAGCGAGGCACCCGGTGGGCGGAGAGCCCGAGCGTGAAGGTGTGGGTGAGCTCGTGCCAGGCGGTGGAGCCCCAGTTGAACTCGCCGGGGTCGCGGGCCGACGGCGCGTCCATCGCCAGCACGGTGCCGAAGCTCACGCCGAGGGCGCCGATGCCGGTGAGCCCCACGGTCCGCACCGAGAAGTCCGCGCTGTGGCGGTAGAGCTCGATCCGGATCGGCGGCGGAGGCCGGTACTCGTAGCGGGCCGAGAGAGTGTCGTACGCCTCCTCGAGCAGCGGGGCGAGGTAGAGCGCCAGGAGCTCCGCCTCCGCCGCCGGCGCCACGATCCGGAAGCGGCCCCGCTCGATGGTGCGGAAGCTCCGGAGCCCGTCGAGCAGATCGAGCGTGTTCTTGTACCAGACGTGGAACGGATCGCGGTCGAAGGCGCGCTCGAGGTGGCCGCGGCCACGCTCCATCTCGCCCAGCCGGAGCTCGTTCATCCCCAACACGCCAAGGGCCCGGGGGGAGAGCGAGTCCCGGGCCACCGCCTCCCGCCCGAAGCCGGCCGCCTCGGCGTAGCGCCGGTGCCGCGCCACCTGGTCGGCGAGATCGCTCCAGAACTCCGCCGTCCGGCCGGCGCCCGCGCGGGCCCGGGCGTAGCCCGCCGAATCGCCCCGAAGCCACGCGGTCGCGCCGAGCGCGGCCCAGCCGGCGGCCAAGCTGGAATCGAGCGCGACCGCGAGCCGCGCCTCCGCGGCGGCCGAGTCGTACTGCTCCGCGTCCAGCTGGAGCCGGGCGAGGAGCGCGTGGGCCGGCCCCAGCGACGGATCTGCGGCGAGGCTCTTGCGCGCGGTGTCGAACGCCTCCGGATTCCCCTCGAACGCCAGCACCCGGGCGATGCCGAGGAGCGCCCGCGGGTTGCCGGGCGCCAGGCGAAGCGCCGCCCGGTAGCTCTCGCGCGCGTCGGGGGCGTTGTACTTGTCGAGGAAGAGGTCGCCCAGGCGGAGCCGGGGCTCCACCGCGCCGGAATCCGCCGCGACCGCCGCATCGAAGGCGCGGAGCGCCGCGCGGACCGCGTCGGGGTTTCCCTCGCCCAGGATGACGTAGGCCCGGCCCGCCGCGGTGCGGTCTTCCGCCGACCAGCTGGTCCCGTCCCGCTGGTACTCGGCGGTGAGCCCGAGCGCCCGCCTCGCCGCCTCCTCGCGGTCGCCCCGGCGCGCCGCCGCTTCCGCGAGCGCCGCCTCCTGGGCCCGGCGGCTGGGCGGGCCGGCGCGGGCGGAGCCGGCCGGCTGGGCCTGGCCGGTGCAGGCGAGCGCCACCAGCAGCGCGAGCGCCCCGGCGTGTACCCGGCCGCTCACGGGCGCTTTCCTTGAGCGGCGCGGATCCCGGCGGTCTTCTCGGCGATCTCGAGCAGCAGCCGCTCGAGCTCCCGCTCGTAGGCGGTCGAATCCATCGTCCCCTTGCGGCGCCGCAGGGCGTCCACCCGGGCCTCGAGCGCGCGGCGCTCGTCCACCAGCGCGGCGACCCGCGGGTCGGCGGGCCGCTGCGCCAGGCCGAAGGCGAGGGTGCGCGCGAGGGCGCTGTCGGAGAGCTGGGCGTGCTCGGTCGCCAGGAGGTTCCGGGTCTCGTAGCCGCGCGCCACCTCGCGACGCGCGTGGGCGAACGCCTCGAGCAGGGTGACCCGGCCATCCCGGTCGGCGTCCGCGGCCTCCCCGGTGAGCGCGCGGGCGAATTGGGCGGCGAAGGTGGTCTCGTTCCGCTCGAACGCGGACTTGGTGGCGGTCACGATCACCCGGTCCGGCCCGGCGAGCAGGCCGGCGAAATCGCCGCTCCCGCTCGCCGCGTTGACCAGCGCCACCGTGCGCCCCGCCAGCGGGGTGAGCCAACCGGCGAAGTCGGCGGCGGAGACGTCGGCACCCGGGAGACTCAGGCGCGACTCGGCGCCCTGGCCGCTGCCGTGGCCGATCAGCATCACGAACACGAGGTCGCCCGGCGCGGTGCGGCGCGCGAGCCCGGCGAACGCCGCCGCGACCGCCTCGCGGGTCGCCCGGCCCCGGATACGCGCGGGGTCCTGCGCCGGATCTTCGGCGAGATAGACCAGGCTCGAATCGGCCACGCCCCAGCGGGACCTGGCCGCATCGAAGATGGCCGCCGCGGCGTCGTGAAACCCGGTCGCGAAGCGCGGCTCGCCGGAGAGGCCGGTGACCAGGAGAACGTGGGTGGCGGGGGCGGCCTGCGGCAGCGCGAGAGGGGCTCCGGCGCCGAACGCCGCCCCCACCGCCACCGCCCACTGCCCCCTGCCCACTACCCACTTGCGTCTCATGCCAGCCCCCGCCATCTCCGGTAGCCCCACTCCGCGCCGAGCAGGGTCACCAGCAGGAAGAACACCACCGGCATGTCCCACAGGTCGCGCGACTCCCGCACCACGACGCCGCTCTCGGTGTACTGGGCGTCCTCCGCCAGCCGCGCCGCGTCGGCGAGCGGGTAGTACCGGCCGCCGGTCTCCCCCGCGATCCGGCGGAGGAGGCTCGCGCGGAGCTCGGCGCGCTCGACGTCGGCGCCGTGGTCATCCACCAGGAGCGCCGCCGGCGCGGCTCGGGTGGTGTCGCTGCCGCGGCGCGACTCCGCCTCGAGCCGGTACATCCCCTCCTCCTCCGCCACGTACCGGCCCTCGTACACGCCGTCTTCCTTGAGCGTCCAGGCGAGCGGCACCTCGGTCTGGCGGCCCGAAGGCGCGGTCACCCGGGCGGTGACCGCCGCGTCGTTCGCCTCGAGAAAGGCCTCGTCCGCCACCCGCGCGCGGACCGTCACAGCCTCGCCCGGCCCCACCCGGGCCGGCTCAGCCGCAATCTCGACCCGCTCGGGCACCGCGTTGAGCAGCCAGCGGAGCAGCTGGCGCCAGAGCGTCTCGTGGGTCTGGTCCTCCACCGGAATGCTCGCGTGCATCTGCCAGAGCCAGATGTCCTGCACGCCGAGGACGCCCGCCGTGCCGCGCCCGTAGCGCTGGGTGGCGAGCACCGGGACCTCCGCCGGCCCGCTTCCCCTGGGCCGGCCGACCAGCAGCGCGGTGGCGCCGGGCTTGAGGGCGCCGAGCCGGTTCACCGAGGTGAGCGGCGGGAGCGAATCCCATCGGGTGGCGGCCTCCTCGGTGGGACCGAGCTGCAACGCGGCGTGGACCCGGCCCGCCGGCGTGGCGCTCACGGTGAGCTCCACCGCCGGTCCCGCGGAGTCGGCGGGGGCGCCCAGCGACACCGGCAGCACCTCCGCGAGCGGCGTCCCGGCGAACCCGCCTTCCGCGAGGGCGCCCCGGCCGCCGAGCGCCAGGAGGCCGCCGCCGCGGCGGCTCACGAAGTCGGCGAGCATGCGGAGCTGGTCGCCGGTGAAGAAGGAGGCCTCGATGTCGCCCAGCACGATCGCGCGGTATCGGAAGAGGTCCTCGCGCCGGGTCGGGAATCCCTCGACCAGCTCGAGGCTGTCGTCCACCCCGAGCCGGAGGAATTTCCCCTTGGCGCTTCGGAGCAGCGCCACCAGCTGGAGCGCGCTGTCGGGGGCCACCGCCCGCCGGATGAACGCGAACTCCGGACGCGGCTCTCCCTCGAGGTAGAGGACCTTCTCGGGACCGGGACGCACCCGGAGCACGGTGCGGTATTCGTTGTTCTCGGTCACGATCTCGCCCGGCGCGGGGCGCACCATGAAGGTGAGGCGGCGGGAGCCTTCCGGCAGCGGCGGGAGCCGCAGCCGCACCCTGACCACGTCGGCGGCATCGGGGAGCTTCAGCTCGCGCCGGGCGACGACCCGGCCCTCGTCCTCGGCGGTCACCGCGACGGTCTGGCCGCCCAGCCCGCGCACCCGGACCACGACTTCGGCCAGCATTCCAGCGCCACCCAGGGCGCTCCGGGGCAGCGCCACCTGCTCGATGGCGAGGTCGCGGGCGAACCGCTCCCGCCCGACCCCCACAGTGTACACCGGCACCCGCCGCCCGCGGAGCGCGAGCAGCGCGGGGGTAAGATCGGTCCCGGCGTTGTCGGCGCCGTCGGTCACCAGCACGAGCCCGGCGAGCGGCACGCCGGCCAGGTCCTGCCGAGCCGCGTCGAGCGCCCCGGCGAGATCGGTGCGCGTCCCGGTGCCGCGGAGGCCGCCCGCTCCCGCCAGCGGGCCCGCGTCCGCCGCGAAGCGGAAGTAGCGGAGCACGAACTTCTCGCCCAGGCGGCGGGCGAGGGTGCCGGCCGAGTCGCCGAAGACCCGTCGCACGGCGTCGAGCCGGGTCTCGCCCCGGTCGAGATCGGCGAGCCGCATGCTGCGCGAATCGTCCAGCACGATCCCGAGCACATTCCGCTGCGGAACCGAGCTGGAGAGGAGGAGTACCGGGCGGAGGAGGCAACCGCCGATGAGGAGGAAGACCGCGGCGCGAAGGGCGCCGAGGACCAGGCGGTCGCGCACCGGGCGCGCGGTGCGGACCCGGAGGAGGGCCACCGCGAGGAGGACGACGGCCAGGAAAGCCGCCACGGCCAGCACGGTGGGGGAGAACGCCGGAGCGAGGGCAAGGCGCCCCCGCTGGTAGAGCTGGGGCGGATACTTGAACAGAAAGGCCGCGATGGCCTCGAGCGTGCGATCCACCTCATCCCTGCCGGCGGAGGATGGCCGGGCGATGTCCCGCTCCGGCTCGGCGCCCACCTCCGAACTACGGACGGAGCGGGCGGAGCGCTGGCGTGCTCCCCAGCGGGGTGCGACATTCCCGGTCGTCCCCAGGAGACGTCCGGGAGGGTGCCAGACGGACGGCCGACCTGCCTGGGGCCGGGAGGCGGCCGGCGGCTACAAGACCCGGAGCAGGTACTCGATCGAAACCGAGCCGCTCCAGAGCTTTGAGCCGTCGAACGGCGAGGTCGGGATGGCGCCGGCGTCCACCAGGTTCACGATGCTCCGCTCGATCCGGCCACTGAACGCGAGCCGGCCGATCTCCACTCCGACGGAGCCGAGGAGGCCGACGTCCACGTAGCAGCAGCGGAATTTCGGCGTAGAGCAGCTTTGCCGCGTCGGAGAGCC
Source organism: Gemmatimonadales bacterium (assembly GCA_036004545.1). Classification (GTDB taxonomy): domain Bacteria; phylum Gemmatimonadota; class Gemmatimonadetes; order Gemmatimonadales; family GWC2-71-9; genus JABFSM01. The sequence goes on along the minus strand of DASYRI010000240.1, from coordinate 2,136 downwards.
GGAGTAATTGGCGCGGGCCAGGATGGTGAACTCCCGGCGTTGCGCGGCCAGCGGCCAGGCCGCGAAAAAGAGCGCCGCCAGCACGGCGGGCGCGCGGAGACCGAGCGAGCTCATGACGACTCCCGTGGCGATTGAAACGGCCGTTCGCGGGGAAGATAGCCCCGCGGCGAGGCCGGCGGCGCCTCCGGCGCGATCCCGGCCGCAAGCGGAGCGCTTGATTGCCCTGGACGCGTTCCGCGGCATGACCATCGCCGGCATGCTCCTGGTGAACAATCCGGGGACCTGGGGTGCGATCTATCCCCCGCTCGAGCACGCGCCCTGGCACGGGTGGACGCCGACCGACCTGATCTTCCCGTTCTTCGTCTTCATCGTCGGGATCACCACCCATCTGTCGCTCTCGGCGCGCGCCCGCCGGGGCGACCCCCCGGGCGCAATCACGGCTCAGGTGGTGCGGCGGGGCCTGCTCATCATCCTGTTCGGCCTCCTGCTTCAGGCGTTCCCCTACTTTCCGCTCACCCGCATCACCCAGCTCCGGTTTCCCGGTGTGCTGCAGCGGATCGGGGTGTGTTACCTCGCCGCGGCGCTGCTGACGCGGGGCCGCTCGACCCGCGGGGTGGTGGGGATGGTCGCGGGACTCCTCTTCGGCTACTGGGCGCTGCAGGCCCTGGTGGCCCCGCCCGGCGTGGCGGCCCCGACCCTGGACGTGCCGGAGAACACCCTCTCCGCCTGGATTGATCGCAGCGTCTTCGGGAGCCATCTCTGGCAACAGTCGCGCACCTGGGACCCCGAGGGTCTGCTCTCCACACTCCCGGCGATCGGCACCTGCCTCCTCGGCCTCCTGGCCGGACGCTGGCTGGCGAACGACTCCCCGCTGCCGGGGCGGCTCAAGGGCCTCTTGGCCGCGGGCGCGATCGCCATGGTGGCCGGGCTGGTGTGGGACCGGGTCTTCCCGATCAACAAGAACCTCTGGACCAGCTCTTACGTGCTGTTCACCGCCGGGATGGCGTGCCTGGCGATCGCGACCTGCGCCTGGCTGATCGAGATCCGCGGCTGGCGGAAATGGGCGGCGCCATTCGTGAGCTACGGCCTCAACCCCATGCTCGCCTTCGTCGGCTCGGGCATGATGGCGAGGGTCCTCGGGCTGATCCGGCTTCCGGGCCCGGACGGGCTGAGCGTGACGCTTCAACAGGCGATCTACCGCCCGGTCTTCGCGTCCTGGCTCGCGCCGAAGAGCGCGTCGCTCGGCTTCGCGCTGGCGTTCGTGGCGCTCTGGTACGGGATCCTCCGGGTGCTGGAGCGGCGGGGGGTCGTGTTCAGGGTGTGAGACGGGGGGCGTCAACCGGAAGAGCGTCAACGGTCAACAGTCAACGGTCAACGGGAACTGCGCTGCCCCGATCCCACTCGCTCCTCATCATCGCGCTGGCCGGCAGCGCGGTCATCCGGCCAGCCGCCGCCCAGGCGCATCGCGCCACCGGCATCGAGATCGGGACGGTCCTGGGCTACGGCCGGGCCGAGCTCACCGGGCAGGACAGCAGCCTTCGCCAGCGGGGTGGGGTCTATTTCGGATTCCTGGTCGCCATTCCGGTGGCCGGGCCGATCGGGCTCGAGCCGCAGATGATCCTCACCCGCAAGGGCGGCGAGCTGGGCGCGGCGTTTCCGAGGCCGGGGGTTCTCGCCGATGAGGTCTACCTCGAGGCCCCGGCGCTTTTGCGGCTCAGGGTCGGACTCGGCCGCGTCGCGCTCAGGGCCTTCGGCGGAGCAGCGCCGGCGCTCCGGCTGGGCTGCGAGGTTCTGAACCTGGTCCCGAGCGACTCCACCCCGCCGACCTGCGGCCAGGCGGAGGCGACCGGCCCCGATTTCGATCTGGGGATCGTCTACGGCGGCGGGATGGACCTCCGCCTGGGCGGCCTCAACCTGCGGGCGGATGCCCGACTGGTGGACGGGCGCCGGAGCGCGGGGCCGCCCGGCAGCGGGAGGGTGATCCGCAACCGGCAGTGGGTGGGAGCGTTGGGGTTTTCGTTCTGAATAGACATAGTGGGCAGTGGGCAGTGGACAGTGGGCAGTGGTCCACCGCTCCCTGCTCACTGCCCACTGCCCACTCCTACTCGAACACCCCTACGCCGCCTTCGACTTGGC
>DASYRI010000239.1:0-9524 GCA_036004545.1 Gemmatimonadales bacterium | reverse complement strand
GCCGAGAACGAGCGCCTGGTGATGATCAACCCGGTCATCGTGGAATCGGCCGGCCGCTCCCGGGCCGAGGAGGGCTGCCTCTCGATTCCCGACCTCTACGGAGAGGTCGAGCGCGCGGAGCGGATCGTCCTGGAAGCGCTGGACCGTGAGGGCGGGCCCTATCGCCGCGAGGCGAGCGGCCTGCTCGCCCGGGCGATCCAGCACGAGATCGACCATCTCGACGGCATCCTCTTCCTGGATCACCTCGGCGCCCTCAAGCGGCAGCTGCTGGTGACCCGGTTTCGCAAGGAGCACCGCGGCGAGCCGGTCATCAAAACCCTTCGGCCGGAGACCGCCGGCCCGACGTGAGCTGATGCGGATCGTCTTCTTCGGCACCCCGCACTTCGCGGTGCCGAGCCTCGAGGCCCTCCTGGCCGACGGGGCGCAGGTCGTCGGTGTGGTCACCCAGCCCGACCAGCCGCAGGGGCGGTCCCGCTCTGCCCTCGTTCCTCCTGCCGTCAAGCAGGCCGCCCTCCGCCATCGCCTCCCGGTGCTGCAGCCGGATCGTCCCTCCGGCGACGTCTTCCTCGCGGCGCTCCGCCGTTCCCGGCCGGACCTGGGCGTCGTGGTAGCCTACGGCCACATTCTCAAGCCCGCCGTGCTGGAGCTTCCGGCCCGGGGGATGATCAACCTCCACGCCTCGCTGCTGCCCCGGCTCCGAGGCGCGGCCCCGATCAACTGGGCGATTCTCCGGGGCGATACCGAAACCGGCGTGACGGTCATGCGGATGGAGGCGGGGCTCGACAGCGGGCCGGTGCTCAGACAGGCGGAGATCGGCATCGGGTCCGAGGAGACCGCCGGGGCCTTGACCGAGCGGCTGGCGCAGCTCGGGGCGGAGACGCTGGTCGAGACGGTCGCCCTGCTGCGAAAAGGGGCCCTCACCGCGCGGCTCCAGAACCCGGCCGACGCCACCTTCGCGCCCAAGATTGACCGCGCGCTCACCCGGGTGGACTGGACCGAGGACGCGCGGGCGGTGAGCCGAAGGGTCCGGGCGTTCGATCCCGCGCCCGGCGCCTGGACCACCCTGGACGGGGTCAACCTGAAGCTCTTTCGCGCCCGGCCCGCCCGAGAGGAGGGGGCGGGACCGCCGGGCCAGGTGCTCTCGGTGGAGCCGGTGCTTCGGGTGGCGACCGGACGCGGAGTCGTCGAGATTGCCGAAGCGCAGCCGGCCGGCAAGTCGCGGATGACGGCCGAGGCGTGGAGCCGCGGGCGCGGCGTGCGGGCGGGACAGCTGTTCGTATGAGACCATTGCCAAGAGTCTTCGCGGTGACGACCGATACCATCTGCCGCACTCCCGACTTCGGGGTGCGCGCCGCCGCCATCGCGGCCGCGGGCCCGGCCGCGGCCATCGTGGTGCGGGCGCCCGGCTCGACGACCGCCGCCCACGCCGGCTTCGCCGAGCGGGTAGCGGCGCTCGCCAAGCCGACCGGGGCGGCGGTACTGGTCCACGCGCGGCCCGACCTCGCCCGGGCGGTCCGCGCCCAGGGCGTGCAGCTCCGTCGCGATGACCTCGCCCCGCGTGACGCCCGGGCCGTGCTCGGCGCCGGCTGGATCGGGGTTTCGGTACACTCGAGGACGGAGGCCGAGGTCGCCATCGCCGAAGGCGCCGACTTCCTGGTGGCCGGCAGTGTCTACGAGTCGCGCTCGCACCCCGATCGGCCGGCCCGGGGCACCGAGTGGCTCCACCAGCTCTGCGAGCTGGGCCGTGCGGTTGTCGCGATCGGCGGGGTCACTCCGGATCGCGCGCCCGAGCTCCGGGCCGCCGGCGCGTGGGGTGCCGCGGCGATCTCCGCGCTCTGGGAGGCCGATGATCCGGGCCGTGCCGTGCTGGCGCTCCTCGCCCCCTGGCTGGAGGCGGCGTGAAGGAGCTGACCCTCACCGTCAACGGCGAGCCCCGCCGGCTCGAAGGCCCCGCCACGCTCGCCGATCTGCTCGCGGGGCTCGGCCTCGACGCCCGCGGCGTCGTGGTCGAGCTCAACCGGCGCATCGTCCGGCGGCCGCAGCTGGCCGATACCCGGCTCGCCGACGGCGACGTGGTCGAGCTGGTGCACTTCGTCGGAGGAGGATGAGCGCCGGGGAGTGACGGAATGCCGGGCGTGTCAGAGTGCTACGACCCGGTCCAGGCGACCTGTGTCACTGTGACGACATAACCTGCCAGCCCCTTGCGCCACGCGGCTCTCGCGCTGGCCTTCTCTTTGCTGAACCCGTGAACGACCCCCCGCGACCGACCGGGCGTCCGCCCGGTGACTCCGTGTCGGGTCGCGAACGCAGCGGTATGGAGCTCCCTCCGCAGGGTGGTGCCGTATGAACCAGCGCGTTGTCGGCCTCTCGGCCCTCCTCCTGACGCTCGCGGGACCTGCATCGGCCCAGCTCATCCCGATCAAGACCGTGCGGCTCGCCCAGGCGGACCAGTTCGACATCTTTCCCTCCCTCAATCTCGCCATGGGCGGCGTGTCCATCGCCCTGGCGGATTCGTTGCTGGACCCGCTCGTTAACCCTGCCAAGGGGGCGAGACTCGGCGCTTCGCGCTTCTTCGGCTCCCCCGCCATCTACAGCGTCACCAGCCGGGCGGGCGGCGGACGCACGCTGCCGCTCGGAACTCTGCTCCGGACCGGACCGTGGTACGGGGGGGTGGCGCTCGCGCTGCAGCAGGTTGACGCGGCCCGCAGTCCACAGCAGCAGTTCGTCAACAACCCCGTAGCCGAGGCGTGCGTGGCTCTCGCAGGCGTCAACTGCACCACGATTGTGCAGCCGGAACTTCCGCCGGTCGAGCAGAGCCACGGGAACGAATTCGCCTTCGGTACGCTGGGCAGGGTCCTGCCGGGAACGGGGCTCTCGCTCGGCGCCAGTGTCTTCTGGGCCCGGCTGACCGGCGTGGATGGCGTGGACCTGCTTTACCCGCGGAGCGCCCGGGTGAGTCAGCTCGGCCACACGCTGGACCTCCGGATCGGAGCACTGAAGGAGTGGGCGGGCGACCGGTCGCTCGAAGCCCTCATCCTGCACAGCCGGTTCGGGATGACGCACGACGTCACCTACCTCGACCTCTTCTGGGATCCGGGCGCCCAGCAGATTCTCCAGCGCCCTCGAATGGAGGAGAACCTCGACCGGACCAATGCCTGGGGCCTCCACCTGGCGTATCAGCGCCCACTCGCGGCGACGGGCTGGCGGATCGGCTGGATCGCGACCGGGAATCGGATGTCCCATCCCAAGATCCCCAACTACGAGATCATGAACATACCGAGGGACCCGGGTTACTCCTGGGCCTACAACCTGGGGATGGGGGTTTCGCGGCGGCAGGGAACCGCGACCTTCGGCGTCGACGCCGTCTACGAGCCGATCCGGAGCACCACCTGGGCCGACGCCCAGAGGCCGGTCGCGACGCTGCTCGGCGACACCATTCCGGCGGGCGGCCGGACCATCGAGAACCGATTCCACTTTTCCAATGCGCTCTTCCGGCTGGGCTTCGGCGACGAGATTGACCTTGGCAGGGGCGCTCCGGGAAAGGCGGCGGGCCTGCAGCTCGGCCTGGCGGTGCGTTCCATCAACTACCGGTTGGCGCAGCGGGACAATGTGCGCGTCTCCTCGCGGCATCAGACCGAGCACTGGATCGAGTGGACCCCGACCTGGGGCGTGAGTCTCCGCTTCTCCAAGCTCGAGATCCGCTACCGCGGGCGGGTGACCACCGGAACGGGGCGGCCCGGGCTGGCCGGAGGGTGCTTCGAAGTCTGCCTGGCCGCCCCCGACAGGAACGCGGCCGGGCCGATCCTCATCGCGCCCAGCGGCCCGCTGACCCTGGAGCCGGTCCACGTGTTCATCCATTCGGTCTCCTTCGCGCTCCCGCTGCGCTGAGTTCGGATTGGGAGGGAGGTGCGCCATGACCCGTTCGACCTTCGCCCTCTGCTGGGGCCTGGCGGCGCTCTCCGCCGGGTGCGACTACTCGGGGAGCGACCCGATCCAGCCCCCGCCCCCTCCCACCCTCGACCAGCAGCTCCGGCAGAGCCTGGCAAACCGGGGGGTCGTCCCCATGGGGGCGATGCCGCCCCAGGAGCCGGCGCTGGTGAGTCTCGGCCAGGCGCTCTTCTTCGACCCGATCCTGAGCGGCAATCGCGACATCGCCTGCTCCACCTGTCATAACCCGCTGACCCACGCGGGCGACGGGCTCTCCCTCGCGATCGGCACCGGGGGTACCGGCCTCGGGCCCGCGCGGACCCTGGGCCCGGGCCGGGAGTTCGTGCCGAGGCGCGCCCCGTCGCTGCTCAACAAGGGTCTCGGGCTTCCCTATCTGTTCTGGGACGCCCGGCTCTCCCGGTTCGGACCCCGGCCGCCGGAGCGACAGCTCCCGGCGCTGCCGCCCGGACTGACCGACATCCTGGCGCAGCAGGCGATGCTCCCGGTGCTCAACCGCCGGGAGATGCGGGGCGAGCCCGGCGACCGCGACGTCTTCGGAAACGCCAACGAGCTGGCACAGTTCGGCGACAGCCAGTACGCGGGGACCTGGCGCGCCATCGTCCTTCGCCTGCTCGCTGTGCCGGAATACGTCGCCCGGTTCAATGCCGCCTTCCCGGGCACGCCCGGCGATCAGCTCGGCTTCCAGCACGCCGCCACGGCGATCGCCGCGTTCGAGAAGCAGGCCTTGACCAGGACCGGTTCCCCGTTCGACCGTTATCTCGACCGCGACGACGCGGCGCTCACGACCCAACAGAAGCAGGGCGCGCTGCTCTTCTTCGGGAAGGCCCGCTGCTCCAACTGTCACAACGGCCCGTTCCTGGGCGGCCAGAGCTTCGCGAACATCGGGGCGCCGCAGGTGGGGCCGGGGACCGGCTCCGGCGCGCCCCTGGATTTCGGCGTGGGCGACGTCCTCGGCCTGGAGGCCTACCGGTTCGCCTTCCGGGTGGCGCCGCTCCGCAACGTGGAGCTCACGGCGCCGTACATGCACAGCGGGGCGTATCCGACCCTCGAGGCGGTGGTGCATCACTACAACGACGTGCCCAAGGCGTTGCGGGAATACGATGTCACCCAGCTCACGCCGGCGCTCCGGGCGAGCTATCACGGCGGGGAAGCCACGATCGGCGCGATCCTCGCGACGCTGGATTTCCGTTTCAAGACGCCGCTCGACCTGAGCGAGGGCGAGATGGGCGACCTGGTGGCCTTCCTCAAATCGCTGACCGACCCCGCCGCGGCGGACCTCGGGACCCTGGTTCCGGCGCGGGTGCCGAGCGGGCTGCCGGTGCCGCGGTAACGAAGCCTCGGCGCCCGGGCGCCGCCGCGCCTTTGGGAAGGCCGGGCGTGCCAGGCGGTCGGGTGGGCTTCGGAGCCCGAACCCGGGATTCCCCGCCAGTGCCGTTCCAACTTGATTGCCCGAATGCCGGACCTCATTTGGCAGAACAAGTTGGAACGGCACTAGATTTCCAGTCATGACGACCGCGACCCTCCCCCTGCTCGACGAGCCGCTCACTATCGGCGGGCATCCCTTCCGCTCCCGGCTCATCGTCGGGACGGGCAAGTATCGAAGCAACGCCGTGATGGTGGCGGCGATCGAGGCCTCCGGCGCCGAGTGCGTGACGGTGGCGGTGCGGCGCGTGGAGCTGGACCGGCGCAGCGAGGAGGGGTTGCTCCACCACCTCGACCCGGCGCGGTACTTCCTGCTCGCCAACACCGCCGGGTGCTATGCCGCCGACGAGGCGATCCGCTACGCCCGCCTGGCGCGCGAGGCCGGGTTCAACGAGTTCATCAAGCTCGAGGTGATCGGGGACCGGGAAACGCTGCTGCCGGACGTGGAGGGGCTCCTCGCCGCGGCGCGCACCCTCGCGCGGGAGGGGTTCAAGGTCCTGGCCTACACCAACGACGACCTGGTGACCGCGCTCCGGCTGGAGGAGGCGGGGTGCGCGGCGGTCATGCCCCTCGCCTCGCCGATCGGGAGCGGGTTAGGCCTCCTCAATCCGTACTCGATCCGCACCATCAAGCGCCGGCTCGGCGTCCCGGTGATCGTGGACGCCGGGGTCGGCACCGCGTCGGACGCCTGCCGCGTCATGGAGCAGGGCGTGGACGGGATCCTGATGAACACGGCGCTCGCCGAAGCGGACGATCCGGTCGCGATGGCCACCGCGATGCGCCACGCGACCGCCGCGGGGCGGCTGGCCTGGCTCGCCGGGCGGATGCCGGCGCGGGAGGTGGCGGCACCCTCATCGCCCACCAGGGGGATGCTGGGGTGAGAACAGCGTCATGAGAACAGGGTCAACGGTCAACAGTCAACGGAACGAGGCGCAAAGACGCCATGACGCAACGACGCGGAAGCGGAGCGCCACGCCGCGCCCTTGCGTCTTTGCGTCCATGCGTCGCTCCCGTTGACCGTTGACCGTTGACTGTTCACGCAGATTCGCGGTGCCTGCCCCCGGACTCGCCCCCCGCGCCTCCGCCTGGCGCATCCTCCACCTCGCCCGTCGCGGCGTCCCCTTCGACCTCGCCCTCCGGCGCGGGCTTTCCGGGCTCGCCGAGCCGGACCGGCGGCTGGCCCATGAGCTCGCGGCGGGCGCGCTCCGCCAGCGCGCCGCGCTCGACGCGGCGATCGCGCCGCACGTGGCCGGCGGGCTCGACCGGGTCCGCGACGATCTCCTCGACATCCTCCGGGTGGGCGCCTACCAGCTGCTCTTCCTCGAGCGGGTGCCGCGGCACGCCGCGGTGGACACCGCGGTGATGCTGGGCCGCCGCCTCTCGGGGGCGCGGGTTGGCGGATTCGTCAACGCGGTGCTCCGGAAGGTCGCCGAGCAGCCGAGGGACTCGGGCTGCGGGCAGCGGGATACCGGAATCGAGATCCGGACCGGCGCGCCGCAGCCGACGGGGGTCCCGGCCTCCCACGTCGCGGGCCCGTCCGCCGAAACGCTGGCCCTCGCCTTTTCGCACCCCGATTGGCTGGTCGCGCGCTGGCTCGAGCGCTTCGGCCCCGAAGCGACCGAGCGGCTGCTCGCCGCCAACAACTCCCGTCCGGGGCTGGTGCTCCAGCCCGCGCGCTGGAGCGCCGAAGCGCTCGCGGCCGCGCTGGACCGGCAGGCGATCCGGTGGCGGCCCGCACCCTATGGTGCCGGCCTGATCGTCGAAGGCCGGCGGCCGGACCAGCTCCCCGGATTCGCGGCCGGAGCGTTCTTCGTTCAGGATCCGGCGCAGGCGCTCGCCGTCCGGTTCTTCGACGCGCCCGAAGGCGCGCGGGTGCTGGACGCGTGCGCCGCGCCGGGCGGGAAAGCGCTGGCGCTCGCGAGCCGGGCGGGCTTCGTCGCCGCGGCCGACCTGCGGCCGACCCGCGCGCGCCGGATGCGCGAGAATCTCCTCCGGGCGGGCGGCGTGCGGGCCGCCGTGCTGGTGGCCGACGCCCTGGCCCCGCCGGTCCGGCCGATGGACGCGGTGCTGTTCGACGCGCCGTGCCTGGGGACCGGCAGCTTCGCCAGACATCCGGATGCCCGATGGCGGGTGACACCGGCTGCGCTGGCGGCACTCGCCGCCCAGGCGGGGCGACTGCTCGCCGCGCTCGCAAACGTGGTCCGCCCGGGCGGGCTGTTATTTTTCGCAACCTGCTCCATCGAACCAGAGGAGAACGAGGTGCAGATCGAGGCCTTCCTCGGCGGAGACCGCCGGTTTCGCCGCGAGCCGTCGGCCGCGGCGCCGGTGGAGCTCCTGAGTCCCGCCGGTGACCTCATCCTGCTCCCCCAACGGCACGGCACCGACGGCGCCTACGCCGCCCGGCTTCGCCGGATCAGCTGAGGTGCCCGACTCCGGCGGAGTTCCGCGCCTCTCCCGGATCCTGCCGACGACGGTGCAGGGTCGGAACCGGCTCCGTGCGGCCCTGCTCCTGGCCGCCGCCGCGCTCGCCGGCTACCTGGTGACCTGCTTCGCCTACCCGGCGCCGCTGGTCACCCGGGACCGCGCGGTGGCTCGGGTCCTCGGCCTGCCGCTCGACGCCGCGGCCAAGGAGCTCGAGGCGCAGGGCTTCCGCCCCCGGATCGAGGAGCCGGAGCCCGATCCGGTGATCCCGGAGGGCCATGTGGTCTGGCAGGACCCGCCGCCCGAAACCGCGCTCACGGGAAGCGCCGCAGTCCATCTCACCCCGAGCGCCGGGCCGGCCGCCGTGGTCGTGCCGGACGTCGCCTCCTTCGAGCTCGACCAGGGGCGCCGCGTCATCGAGGCGGCCGGCCTCCGGGTGGGGGACGTGGACGCGATCGCGAGCGGCGCGCCCGCGGGCGTCATCGTCTCCACCCGTCCGTCGATCGGGAGCTCCCGCCCTCCCGGCACGGCGGTCGGCCTGGTGGTGAGCAAGGGACCCGCCGACATCCGGGTGCCCGATGTGGTCGGCATGAAGCAGGAAGAGGCCCGCCAGCGGCTCGAGGCGGCGGGACTCCGGGTAGGCGCCGTCACGACCCGGGCGGAAGGCCGCGGCAGGATCGGCATCGTGGTGGATCAGCGCCCCGCCGGCGGGGTCCTGACTCCGCGCCAGGGCCGCGTCGATCTCGTGGTCGGCAATTGATCCCGAGCCGGGAGCGCCCGTGACCGTCCGCATCGCGCCTTCCATCCTCAGCGCCGACCTGGGCCGGCTCAAGGAGCAAGTCGCCGAGATCGAGCGCGGCGGCGCCGAGTGGGTGCACGTGGACGTTATGGACGGCCGCTTCGTGCCGAGCCTGACCTTCGGCGCGCCGATCCTCCACGCGCTCACCCAGGTCACCACCCTGCCGCTCGACGTCCACCTCATGGTGGTGGAGCCGGAGAAGTATCTCGAGGAGTTCGCCGCGGCGGGAGCGGCGGGCTTCACCTTCCATCCTGAGGCCACCATCCACGTCCAGCGTCAGTTGGCGCGGGTCCGGGAGCACGGCATGCGGGCGGGGCTCGCGCTCAACCCGGCGTCACCGGTGGCGCTGCTCGAGGACGTGGTGGACGACCTCGACCTCGTGCTGGTGATGTCCGTAAACCCGGGGTTCGGGGGGCAGCGTTACATTGAGGCGGCGACCGGGAAGATCCGCCGGGTCCGCCAGCTCCTCGACGCCCGGCGGAGCCCCGCGGCGCTCGAAGTGGACGGCGGCATCACGGTCGAAACGATCCGGGGAGCGTGGGATGCGGGCGCCGACACCTTCGTGGCTGGCACCGCCATCTTCGGCGACCCCGACCCGGCCGGCGCGGTACGCCGGCTCCGGAACGCCTGCGCGACGCCGGTGTGAGGCGGGGGAGACCCGATGAAGCTCTCGAAGCAGTGGCTGATGGTCGGCCTCATCGTCGCCGGGCTCGGGCTGGGCGCGACGGCGCTGGTGCTGTTCGGGCCCCGGATCGAGGGCGTCGAGGTGGGCAAGCGGGCGCCGGACTTCCGGGCGGCCCGCATCACCACCGGCGATTCGGTATCCCTCCATCAGGCCTCGAACGGGCAGGTCACCCTGGTCAACATCTGGGCGACGTGGTGCATCCCCTGCCGCGACGAGATGCCGGCCATCGAGCGGCTCTACCGGGAGCTC